>NZ_JAEMUD010000003.1:0-300000 GCF_018342475.1 Parachlamydia sp. AcF125
TAAGACCGTTAGCTCCTTGTTTAATGCTTGTGTTTCTTTGTCTAGGCTATGGATTAAAGTCTGTTTCTGGCTTTTTAAATGGAGGATTTGCCCATGGCAGGTCGTGCATTCTTCCAAATACTCCACATAAAGTCTGTTAAGGGCCGCAATCGGAATGTCTTGCTTGCCTACTGGGACTACATCTGATAGGCGTAGCTCTTCAATTTTAGCTTTCAGCTTTGCTAAATGGGTGTTATGTATTTTTTCTACCTCTTGAAAAATGGCTTCGCAATCCCCTTGGCAGTGTGAAAGATGGTTTTCTAAGCCTTCTTCAGGCAATTCGGAGGTAAGTATTTTGCTTAGCTTTTTCTTAACTAGCGCTTTAAACTCCTGCCACTCTTCTATTTCCAAACTGCAGCGCAAAGAAAATAAACTCGCCGCCATTTCTTGCACGTGTTTTTTGTATTTAAACTCTTTAAATAGGGCGGTAAATTCTTCTGCTGAAAAAAGCCTTTTTCCTTGAATGGAGGGGTTATTTTCTTCGTCGTGCAGAAATTTGGGATAGTTTTCTTGATCATTTACTAGAGTGTCTAGATAGGCATTTGAATCTCGCTGCGCAGCAGAAGTCATTTTAAATAGTTCTTCGGAAATGGTATAAAAACCCTCAATCACCGCATTGCTGACCCTTCCTTCAAAGTCAGGCCCTTTTGCTTTAACTCTGGGGGCCGCACGCTCAAAAAAAGAGCTTTCGCCTTTAAAGGTAGTATGGATAGAAGTGTCAATATCTGAGGTTAATTTGCGACTTCCTGGAGCTTTGATCGCAACGATACACTTGGCAGGATTTGCTAAGCCTGTAGGCAAGTGAGTGGTTTTTTGCGTGACTATAAAATGATACCAAGTGGCCTTAAAGGTATACCCTCCCTGCGACGTTTTTGCTAGAACACCCGTGGGCTCGGCGGTTAAGTTAAAATAAGCGGCAGGAAAAATTCTTAAAATCGCTTCGCGGTAGCTGGCATAATCTACGATATCGCGATCCTCTATATGCTCTTGCATCTGCTGGGTAGCCAGCAGCTGAGCTCCTTCTTCCGGACGCAAGGTCATGACATAGGTTCTTTTAAGGGTTTCCCAATCGGTATCTCCTAACTTTTCAAACCGTTGGATCGCTGGAAAATCGTGTGGAATAGACATAATCAACTCTTTGGCTAAATACTACGTTTAATGAAAAAATATGCTTTAAAAATCTGAAACGAGGGTCTTCATTCATTCCCGCTCTCTTACTCATCAGAAGCTAAAACCTAATTAAATTTTTAGTTTTATGCAAGTTTTTTAGCTAAGTTTTAAAACTTTGATAAAGTGCCCTTAAAAAAGCTCACAAAAGTCTTTGTTGTTCCCTTATCATGCTGTATCTTGATAATAATACGCGTTCGCTTGATATTTGCAGCGCCAAACAGACCGCTCCAAAGCGCCTGCTTGGTAGTCTTTTGTATATAAACTAATAGATGTCTAGTTTCTTGTTTGATTAAAGGCTTGGCAGAAGCCAGGAAGATTAAAGCTAATAGGCACGGCGTCATATACGGCGTCATATATTGACACCAACCTGTATAGCTTCTGATTTTATATTGACCTAGATCAAATTCTCTTTATAGAAGCCTCCAAGCGCTCCTAAATAGCACAACGGCTGCCTATGCGGTTTAGCCCTCTCTTATAATGCCTACTAGCTTAATGCCTACTAGCTTGGCAAAAAGCGTTATTCTGAGAGATTGTGGAGTTGCTTTTCAATTAAAATGCTGCTATTGAAAAGCCTGAATTAAAAGGCTTAACCTTTTGCGCCATGTTTCAAAAGCAACAAGAGATATTATCAAATCTTGTGGATGAGCGTTCCCCAATTTCTTGAAATTTCTAGGCTACCTGTTCTTTTTCTTTGACTTCTTCGCCATCCTTAAACTTGGTTCCATGGATAACCTTTTCTATTAATTCATGTCCTCTAAGTCTTCTCCAATGTTTTTCAGCGGTTGTAGCTAGCTTGTATACCATGGTAAGCGTACAAATCCTAGATCCGCATCCTTTAGTTTGTCGTGTGCGATGTCTGATTGTGGCAAAAGTTGATTCTATAGGATTAGTCGTGCGAATATGCCCCCAGTGCATCGCTGGGAAATCATAAAAAGCCATTAAAGCTTCTTTATCTTTCAGCAGACATGCGCAAGCTTTTGGATATTTAGCTTCATAAAGATGCACAAAGGCCTCAAAGGCTCTAAATCCTTCCTCCTTAGTAGGGGCCATATAAATCTCGTGGATCATCTTCTTGGCATTGATTTGGGCACCTTTTGGCATTTTATCTAAAATATTTGCTGTTTTATGCACCCAGCATCTTTGTCCACGAGTTTTTGGAAATTCCTCCTCCATGGCCACCCAAAATCCTAAAGCGCCATCGCCCACAGCTAGATGCGGGCCGTACTGTAATCCACGCCGCTTTAAATCCTGCAAGACTTCTTTCCAAGACAGCTTGCTTTCTCTTATCCCATCGTGAATGGCGACAAGCTCCTTCTTGCCATTTTCTAATGCTCCTATAATCACCAGAAGGCAGGGTCTTTCATCATTTAATCTCACATTAAAATAAATGCCATCCACCCAAAAATAGACATACTTTTTGCAACTCAAATCTCTCTCATGCCATTTTTTAAAATCTTTTTCCCAACTTTCTTTTAGTCTCACAATATTTGTAGCTGATAAGCCTTTAGCATTCTCTCCTAAAATTGCTTCTAGTGCCTCTCCAAATTCATCTGTAGAAACCCCTTTGAGATATAAAGCTGGAATTAGAGCATCTAAGCTGGCTGTTCTTCTCAAGTACGGCGGTAGAATCTGACTTGTAAATTTCTTGCCTTCTCTTTTGTCTCTCACCCTTGGTTGTTTAATTGAAATTTCTCCCATGCCTGTTTGAATGGTTCTTTCGGGCAGATATCCATTGCGAGTAACTACTCTTCTATTTGCTTCATCCTTAATAGATTTCAAACTCTCGATATATTCAGCTACTTCATTTTCAACTGCTTGCATTAAAAGCTTTTTTGCGCCTTCTCTCAAGATTTGCTCCAAATTATCTTTAAATGGATGCGGTGGATTTTTATTCTCAAAAATGAGATCCTCTTTCATGAGCGTTTCCTCTTTGTTTTGAAATTTTTGATTGCTATTCAAAATTTCATTGAGGTTACGCTCTTCTTATCTTAAGATCCACAACTTTTGATAATATCTCTGCACTTGTCTTTCTTAGGCATAATGGCAAAAAACCAAGATACGATACCGACGAATTTTTAGAATTTATTGTGCAAGTTGCTCAAGGAAAGAAAAGCCATCAAGAAATAAGTCAATATCTCGAGAAGCTTTGCGCTTAAATTTGCTCCGATTCATATTACTCCCCTACCAATTCCAGGTCCAATTGCAGCAACGATCGGTCAATATTACTCCATTGCGCCGCACAGGCTGCACTGAAAAAGAAGGGTCTTGGCAAAGATCGGAGGAAAAGCGGCCAATAAAAGGAATCGAAATCGCAAAAAACCCTTGAATTTGGGTGACGTAAAATTTGTCGTGGCTTGCGCGAATGCCTATAGATACCAAAGATTTCCAATCGATTGCGAGGCGGGCGTGGACGCCAGAGAAATGTTTAAAATGTTTACGGGAGAAGTAATAAGGGCCTACAGCTGCATATAAATCAAAATCTCTACAAGTGAACAAAGATTTTCCGATTTCTGCCTCTAAACCCCCATAAGAATATTCCGAGCTGCATCTGGTCGCTTGAAATCCACTGCCCAGGTTATCAAAATAACAACAGGGGCCGGGATGTACTTTTGCTAAGATAGGCAAGTAACCATTGATTCTTATATCATAACAATCGGTAAGCCATTCAAATCCTACCCCGATTTGATGAAAATTTCGTTTTAAGCGCCCTCTTAGATAATCATAGTAAGCGTTTAAGCCAATTATGCGACCTTCTGCCAAGCTTTTTCTGATCCCACCACCCACACTAGCGCCCCATTTCCCCTTATCATAGCGATAACCATTAGTATCAAGAAAAAGGCTTATATCTTCGTTTGCCAGAGGAAAAAAAAGATGAAGATCTAAATAATCCCTATCAATACTAATAAATTTCCCCGTGTGATAGCGACATTCAAATTGAGGGGATTTCAGTTCCAAGCTTTGTATTTGGAAAACCAATCCTACAAAATAAAGAAAAAGGGATAATCGATACTTAAAAGCCACGAAAAACACCACTTATTCTGTTGTTTAAATTCTAATGAGAGGGATAGGACATTTTACTTTTCGTATCTACGCCTACTCACCCGTGCTTTGGTTTTCTCGCGTAGATTTTCAGAGCGAATTTGATCGTTAGGATATATTTTTACCAGCATCCCTCATTCGCCTCTTTCAGGGATTAATTGCGTGATAGTTTTTTTCTATATTTTTGACAAGAAAAGTTTTTGAATAAGGTTTATCGAGACTCTTTTGAAAGAAATTAGACGAAATTTTTAGTAGGTGGGTGCCTATAAATTTAAAGGGGTGCCATGAAGTTTGGAAAGAGAGCCGATTTGGATGATAATAAATTTCGTTGCTTAGCGGGAGCCAAGCATTTGATATTCAATAGAATGTTATCAATATTGCAAGGAGCAGATAAAGAAGAAAAATCCAAAGATGGCCGTCAAAACAAACTGGGATTGGAGAATATGCTGCTTATGGCTTTAGCGTAGATAAGGAGCATTTGGCATATTTTCAAATAAGTCAAAGCTAGGAGATTAGTGAAAACTCGGCTTATAAAGCCGTAAAATGGTCAAAGATACTTTGATTAATCATAACGAATTTGCCCTTCCAAGGAAAAAGAGCTCTCAAAAAGTGCTACCGATTAGGAGGTTATTTTAATTGATGCGACTGAAAGCCCAAATTGAGCGTCCTAAAAAACAAAAGCGCTATTAGTTGCGAAAAAGAAAAAAGACATACTCTAAAAAACTCAAATTGTAGCGGATAAAAAACCCCAAAAGTTTATTTGCACAGCTTTTTGTAATGGCAAAGGACATGACTTTAGATTGTTTAAGGCTTTCCTTAAACTGATGGCTTTTAAAATTCTCTATGTCCTCTCTATCTAACAGAGCCTCAATTTTCCTAGCCAAGCTCTTGCTTTATTTCCAGCAACCAAGTTAAAAATTGTCTAAAAAAGAAAAAAGAATCGATCTTTTTAAATAAAAAACTAAGGCACGTTTAAAAAAGGTACACCAAGCCTATAAATTCGCTTAAATGATTTATCACCAATGGGAGGAGCTCATATGTTGCCGCCAACCACTTCTAGTACGCAATTAGACTTTCACAACACTGTTTCAGAAAGCATCGAAGATGCCGTTTCAGGAGAACTAATGACCAAAGCGGTGACTTTGGTTCCTTGCGGCCACACCTTTAATAAGAACACGGTGATTCAATGCTTAGCGCGCAATAAGCTCTGCCCCTTGGATAGGGAGCCTATTGAAAGATATGTCCGTAACTATACGGTTAGACAGTTAGCGGAAGCTGTTAAAACGCATCCTTTAGAAGAAGTTAAACAAAAGCCTAGTGAAGAAGCTCAAGAGCATTTCTCTCGAGGAAAGGAGCTTTGCGAAAAAGGCAAGGAAAAAGCATCTTTTTCTGCCAAAGAAGACTATATCGAGCTTTTATTTAACCTTTTAGAAGAACCCTCTGTTCAAGAGCAAGAGTCTTTAAAACAAATGCTAGAAAGCCATCTCGAAGGGCTCGTGAACCAAGAAAACGAAGGGCTAACAGTCAAAGAGCAAGAAAACTATAAGTGGACAAAAAACTTGCTCGGGGAAAGCAAAAAAGTGCGGCTATTTGCCGTGCAAAAACTGCAGCAAATTCAGCAAAACCCTTCGTTTCTTTCCATGCCTCCTCTAGCTAGCGCCCCTGCTAAGCAAATACAAGACTCTACTTTAGAGGCAATGGCCATCCTTTATGGCAAAATCCTTCATTTTCACTTTCCTGAAGAAAGGGAAAACCTGGCAGAAAAAGCCTTCATTTTAGATAGCATTTATGAGATTGATTCTAACCTTGCTAATGAAGCTAAAGTGCCCCTCATTTTTAAAAACCTCTTTAAAAAAGCTCAATCCCTTTCTCCTTTAGAATTTGAGGATAACAATCAGCAAAAAGAGCCTTTTACTCTGGCTACTTATGCCTCTTATCTCCTCAATATTAACCGCTTCTTACTTTGCCAGAGGATGCCTGGAGGAGAAGAGTACCTAAACCAAGCAGAGATTAAAGCTTTGCCTTTTAAGCAAAAAGGAGAGCTTTTTAAAGAGTGGATAAAGGAACAGGGGGAAAATATTGTGATGTTAGATTTAAATAATGCGGGCTTGACTTTTTTACCTCCTGAAATTGGGATATTTTCTCAGCTGCATGACCTTGAATTAAGCTATAATCAGCTGACGACTCTTCCTACCAGCATTGGGCAACTTTCTCGGCTGATATGGCTTGTCTTAAGCCATAATCAGCTAACAGTTCTTCCTGCCAGTATTGGACAGCTTTCTCAGCTGCAGCAGCTTAACTTAGACCATAATCGGCTAAAAACTCTTTCTGTAGAAATCAAACGGCTTCACAAGTGCAAAATAACGTTAAATGGAAACCCTTTGCAAAATGGAGGCTAAAAAAATAAATTTAACCTTTATAGAAAATACCTCATTTTAAAGATGAACAAATAAGAGAGGAGGGGTCCAGAGGATTATTAACCTTTTGTACCCCGCAAAATTTAATTTTATAAAAAACGCCTTATATCTCCCCTAACCACCAAAGCTTCGATTCTCAGGACCAATCCCTTGCTTTATTTCCAGCAATCAAAATAAAAATTGCCTAAAAAAGAAAAAAAGAATAAATCCTTTTAAGTAAAAAGCTAAGGCGAGTCTAAAAAAGACACGCCACGCCTATAAATTCGCTTAAATGATTTTGCCACCAAATGGGAGGAGCTCATATGTTGCCGCCAACCACTTCTAATACACAAGTAGACTTTCGCACCACTGTTTCAGAAGGTCTCGAAGATGCCGTTTCAGGAGAACTAATGACCAAAGCGGTGACTTTGGTTCCTTGTGGCCATACCTTTGATAAAGATACAGTGGTCCAATGCTTAGCGCGCGATAAACTCTGCCCCTTGGATAGGAAGCCTATTGAAAGATATGTCCGTAACTATACAGTTAGGCAGTTAGCGGAAGCCGCTAAATCGCATCCTTTAGAAGAAGTTAAACAAAAGCCTAGTGAAGAAGCTCAAGAGTATTTCTTACGAGGAAAGGAGCTTTGCGAAAAAAATGAAAATGAAGCTGCCATAGAAGCTTTGCTACACGCTTTAAAATTAAGCCCCTTTTATGAAAAAGCACAGGCTTATTTGGAGTTTTGCCTTAAATGCTCCTCAAAGCCTTCTTCCCAGCCTCTTTCTCTCTCCAAAAAAGGTAAAGAAAAAATATCTTCTTCTTCTGCCAAAGAAGACTATATCGAGCTTTTATTTAACCTTTTAGAAGAACCCTCTATTCAAGAGCACCCCTCTTTGAAACACTTACTAGAAAGCCAGCTCCAAGTATTGGTTAGCCAAGAAAGCGAAGAGCTAACAGTCAAAGAGCAAGAAAGCTATAAGTGGACAAAAAACTTGCTAGGGGAAAGCAAAAAAGTGAGGCAATTTGCCGTGCAAAAGCTGCAGCAAATTCAACAAAGCCCTTCGTTTCTTTCCGTGCCTCCTTTAGCTAGCGCCCCTGCTAAACAAATACAAGGCTCTATTTTAGAGGAGATGGCCATCCTTTATGAGGGAATCCTTCATTTTCACTTCCCTGAAGAAAGGGAAAACCTGGCAGAAAAAGCCTCCATTTTAGATAGCATTTATGAGATTGATTCCAGTCTTGCTAATGAAGCTAAAGTGCCCCTCATCTTTAAAAACCTCTTTAAAAAGGCCCAATCCCTTTCTCCTTTAGAATTTGAGGATAACAATCAGCAAAAAGAGCCTTTTAATTTGGCTACTTATGCCTCCTATCTCCGCAATATTAACCGCCTCTTACTTTGGCAAAAGTTGCCTGGAGGAGAGGACTGCTTAAACCAAGCTAAGATGAAAGCTTTGCCTTTAAAGCAAAAAGGAGAGCTTCTTAAAGAGTGGATAAAAGAGCATGGGAAGAATATCTTGGCACTAAATTTATATAATTTAGGCTTAACTTTTTTAGCACCAGAAATTGGGCAACTTTCCAATTTGAAAGTGCTTGACTTAAGACGAAATCAGCTAACAGTTCTTCCTGCCACAATTGGGCAGCTTACTCGTCTACAACTACTTGACCTAGGGGGAAACCAGCTGGCGTCTCTTCCTGACACAATTGAGCGTCTTTCTCATTTGAAAGAGCTTAGGGTAGAACGAAATCAGCTGACGGTTCTTCCTAACACTATTGAACGGCTTTCAAAGCTAGTATGGCTTTATTTAGGCCAAAACCAGTTGACAGCCTTTCCTGCTAGCATTGGGCAACTTACTCAGCTCCAAAAGCTTGACTTAGAGGACAACCTGCTAAAGACTCTTCCTGCCACAATTGGGCAGCTTACTCAGCTACAACTACTTGACCTAGGAGGAAACCAGCTGAAAGCTCTTCCTGACACAATTGGGCAACTTTCAAAGCTTTCAATACTTAACTTATGGGCAAACCAGCTAGTGGCTCTTCCCGATACCGTTGGACAGCTTTCAAAGCTGTCAATGCTTAACTTAGCGGAAAACCAGCTAACGGCTCTTCCCGATACCATTGGACAGCTTTCAGAGCTGTCAACGCTTAACTTAGCGCAAAACCAGCTAACGGCTCTTCCTGATACCCTTGGACAGCTTTCAAAGCTGTCGTTGCTTCACTTAGGGGAAAACCAGCTAACGGCTCTTCCAGCCACAATTGGTCAACTTGCTCAGTTAAGACTACTTATCTTATGGGAAAACAAGCTGAAGGCTCTTCCTGTGGAAATCAAACAACTTCAAGGGTGTAAAATACGGTTAAGTGGGAACCCTTTGCAAATAGGCGCAAAAGCAAGCATAGCGCCTTCATGAAAAATAGAGAATGAGAATATTTTCAAGCAAAAAAAATAACGCTTAGGCAAAAAGAGGCCCTTTTATTGGCTTTTAGCCACTTTAAGCCTTATAGAAAAGGCCTCATTTAAAGATGAGCAAATAAGGGAGGAGGGGTCCAGAGGATTATTAACCTTTTGTACCCCGCAAAATTTAATTTTATAAAAAACGCCTTATATCTCCTCTAACCATCAAAGCTTCGATTCTCAGGACCAATCCCTTGCTTTATTTCCAGCAATCAAAATAAAAATTGCCTAAAAAAGAAAAAAAGAATAAATCCTTTTAAATAAAAAGCTAAGGCGAACCTAAAAAAGACAAGCCACGCCTATAAATTCGCTTAAATGATTTTACCACCAAATGGAAGGAGCTCATATGTTGCCGCCAACCGCTTCTAGTACGCAAGTAGACTTTCGCACCACTGTTTCAGAAGGTATCGAAGATGCCGTTTCAGGAGAATTAATGACCAAAGCGGTGACTTTGGTGCCTTGTGGCCATACTTTTAATAAGGACACGGTGATCCAATGCTTAGCGCGCAATAAGCTCTGTCCCTTGGATAGGGAGCCTATTGAAAGATATGTCCGTAACTATACGGTTAGGCAGCTAGCAGAAGCCGCTAAATCGCATCCTTTAGAAGAAATTAAACAAAAGCCTAGTGAAGAAGCTCAAGAGTATTTCTTACGGGGAAAGGAGCTTTGCGAAAAAAACGACAATGAAGCTGCCATAGAAGCTTTGCTACACGCTTTGAAACTAAGCCCCTTTTATGAAAAAGCGCAGGCTTATTTGGAGTTTTGCCTTAAACGCTCCTCAAAGCCTTCTTCCCAGCCTCTTTCTCTCTCCAAAAAAGGTAAAGAAAAAATATCTTCTTCTTCTGCCAAAGAAGACTATATCGAGCTTTTATTTAACCTTTTAGAAGAATCCTCTGTTCAAGAGCACCCCTCTTTGAAACACTTGCTAGAAAGCCAGCTCCAAGTATTGGTTAGCCAAGAAAGCGAAAAGCTAACAGTCAAAGAGCAAGAAGGCTATAAGTGGACCAAAAACTTGCTAGGAGAAGGCAAAAAGGTTCGACTATTTACCGTGCAAAAACTCCAGCAGGTTGCGATGGCCATCCTTTATGAGGAAATCCTCCATTTTCACTTTCCTGAGGAAAGGGAAAACCTGGCAGAAAAAGCCTCCATTTTAGATAGCATTTATGAGATTGATCCCAGTCTTGCTAATGAAGCTAAAGTGCCCCTCATTTTTGAAAACCTCTTTAAAAAGGCTCAATTTCTTTCTCCTTTAGAATTTGAGGATAACAATCAAAAAAAAGAGCCTTTTACTTTGCCTACTTATGCCTCCTATCTCCTGAATATTAACCGCCTCTTACTTTGGCAAAAGTTGCCTGGAGGAAAAGACTGCTTAAACCAAGCTGAGATGAAAGCTTTGCCTTTAAAGCAAAAAGGAGAGCTTTTTAAAGAGTGGATAAAAGAGCATGGGAAGAATGTCTCGAAGCTAGATTTATTTAATTCAAGCTTAACTTTTTTAGCACCAGAAATTGGGCAGCTTTCCAATTTGAAAGCGCTTGACTTAACGCAAAATCACCTAACAGTTCTTCCTACCACAATTGGGCAGCTTATTCAGCTAACAGTACTTAACTTAGGGGGAAACCAGCTGACGTCTCTTCCTGACACAATTGGACAGCTTCCAAAGCTAGAAGAGCTTTATTTAAGCCAAAACAAGCTGACGTCTCTTCCCGATACCATTGGACAGCTTTCAAAGCTGCAGCAGCTTAACTTATGGGGAAACCAGCTGACATCTCTTCCTGACACAATTGGACAGCTTATAAAGCTAGAAGAGCTTTATTTGAACCAAAACAAGCTGACGGCTCTTCTCGATACCATTGGACAGCTTTCAAAGCTGCAGCGGCTTAACTTAGAGGAAAACCAGCTGGCTTCTCTTCCCGATACCATTGGACAGCTTTCAAAGCTAAAAGGGCTTTATTTAAGCCAAAACGAGCTGGCTTCTCTTCCTGACACAATTGGACAGCTTTCAGAGCTTTCTACACTTGACTTAGGGGAAAACCAGCTGACGGCTCTTCCCGATACCATTGGACAGCTTTCAAAGCTTTCTGCACTTCACTTAGGGGAAAACCAACTAACGGCTCTTCCCGATACCATTGGACAGCTTTCAAAGCTGCAGAAGCTTAGCTTAGGGGAAAACCAGCTAACGGCTCTTCCTGACACAATTGGGCAGCTTACTCAGCTACAACTACTCGAACTAGGAGGAAACCAGCTGAAAGCCCTTCCTGACACAATTGGGCAGCTTTCAAAGCTTTCAATACTTACCTTATGGGCAAACCAGCTAACGGCTCTTCCCGCCACAATTGGGCAGCTTGC
This sequence comes from Parachlamydia sp. AcF125, assembly GCF_018342475.1. Taxonomy (NCBI): domain Bacteria; kingdom Pseudomonadati; phylum Chlamydiota; class Chlamydiia; order Parachlamydiales; family Parachlamydiaceae; genus Parachlamydia; species Parachlamydia sp. AcF125. The sequence continues at coordinate 11,437 of NZ_JAEMUD010000003.1, forward strand.
TCAGTTACGACTACTTGACCTAGAGGCTAACCAGCTGAGGGCTCTTCCCCTGGAAATCAAACGACTTCAAGAATGTAGGATTTGTCTAGATGGGAACCCTCTGCAAAATGATGGTTAAAAAAGATAAAAGAGCCTTAAAAGTAAGCATAGCGCCTCCATGAAAAATAGAGCATGAGAACATTTCCAAGCAAAAAAATAACGCTTAGACAAAAAGGGGCCCTTTTATTGGCTTTTAGCCACTTTAAGCCTTATAGAAAAGGCCTCATTAGAGACATGGCTTTAGATTGTTTGAGGCTAAAAAATAAATTTAACCTTTATAGAAAATACCTCATTCTAAAGATGAGTAAATAAGGGAGGAGGGGTCCATCGGATTATTAACCTTTTGTACCCCGCAAAATTTAATTTTATAAAAAACGCCTTATATCTCCCCTAACCACCAAAGCTTCGATTCTCAGGACCAATCCCTTGCTTCATTTCCAGCAACCAAGTTAAAAATTGCCTAAAAAAGAAAAAAAGAATAAATCCTTTTAAGTAAAAAGCTAAGGCGAATCTAAAAAAGGCACGCCACGCCTATAAATTCGCTTAAATGATTTTACCACCAAATGGGAGGAGCTCATATGTTGCCGCCAATCACTTCTAATACGCAAGTAGACTTTCGCACCACTGTTTCAGAGGGCATCGAAGATGCCGTTTCAGGAGAACTAATGACCAAAGCGGTGACTTTGGTGCCTTGTGGCCATACCTTTAATAAGGACACAGTGATCCAATGCTTAGCGCGCAATAAGCTCTGCCCCTTGGATAGGGAGCCTATTGAAAGATATGTCCGTAACTATACGGTTAGGCAGTTAGCGGAAGCAGCTAAATCGCATCCTTTAGAAGAAGTTAAACAAAAGCCTAGTGAAGAAGCTCAAAAGTATTTCTTACGGGGAAAGGATCTTTGCGAAAAAAATGAAAATGAAGCTGCCATAGAAGTTTTGCTACACGCTTTGAAATTAAGCCCCTTTTATGAAAAAGCGCAGGCTTATTTGGAGTTTTGCCTTAAATGCTCCTCAAAGCCTTCTTCCCAGCCCCTTTCTCCCCCTCTTTCTCTCTCCAAAAAAGGTAAGGAAAAAATATCTTCTTCTGCCAAAGAAGACTATATCGAGCTTTTATTTAACCTTTTAGAAGAACCCTCTATTCAAGAGCACACCTCGTTGAAACACTTACTAGAAAGCCAGCTCCAAGCATTGGTTAACCAAGAAAGCGAAAAGCTAACAGTCAAAGAGCAAGAAGGCTATAAGTGGACCAAAAACTTGCTAGGAGAAGGCAAAAAGGTTCGGCTATTTACCGTGCAAAAACTCCAGCAGATTGCGATGGCCATCCTTTATGAGGAAATTCTCCATTTTCACTTTCCTGAAGAAAGGGAAAACCTGGCAGAAAAAGCCTCCATTTTAGATAGCATTTATGAGATTGATCCCAGTCTTGCTAATGAAGCTAAAGTGCCCCTCATTTTTGAAAACCTCTTTAAAAAGGCTCAATCTCTTTCTCCTTTAGAATTTAAGGATAACAATCAAAAAAAAGAGCCTTTTACTTTGCCTACTTATGCCTCCTATCTCCTGAATATTAACCGCCTCTTACTTTGGCAAAAGTTGCCTGGAGGAGAAGACTGCTTAAACCAAGCTAAGATGAAAACTTTGCTTTTAAAGCAAAAAGGAGAACTTCTTAAAGAGTGGATAAAAGAGCATGGAAAGTATATCTCGGAACTAAATTTATCCAATTTAGGCTTAACTTTTTTAGCGCCAGAAATTGGGCAGCTCTCCAATTTGAAAATGCTTGACTTAAAGCGAAACCAGCTAACAGTTCTTCCTACCACAATTGGTCAGCTTACTCGCCTACAACTACTTGACCTAGGGACAAACCAGCTAACGGCCCTTTCTGACACAATTGGACAGCTTTCAGGGCTAAAAGTGCTTTATTTAAGCCAAAACGAGCTGACGGTTCTTCCCGATACCATTGGGCAGCTTTCTCAGCTGCAGTATCTTAACTTAGATAAAAACCAGCTAACGGCTCTTCCAGACACAATTGGACAGCTTTCAGAGCTAAAAGCACTTTATTTAAGCCAAAACGAGCTGACGGTTCTTCCCGATACCATTGGGCAGCTTTCTCAGCTGCAGCATCTTAACTTAGATAAAAACCAGCTAACGGCTCTTCCTGATACCATTGGGCAGCTTTTAAAGCTGTCAGTGCTTTACTTAGGAGAAAACCAATTAACCGCTCTTCCTGATACCATTGGACAGCTTTCAAAGCTGTCAATGCTTATCTTAGATAGAAACCAGCTAACGGCTCTTCCCGCCACAATTGGGCAGCTTGCTCAGTTAGGACTACTTGACCTAAGGACAAACCAGCTGAGGGCTCTTCCCGTGGAAATCAAACGACTTCAAGAATGTAGGATTTGTCTAGATGAGAACCCTCTGCAAAATGATGGTTAAAAAAGATAAAAGAGCCTTAAAAGTAAGCATAGCGCCTCCATGAAAAATAGGGCATGAGAACATTTCCAAGCAAAAAAAATAACGCTTAGGCAAAAAGAGGCCCTTTTATTGGCTTTTAGCCACTTTAAGCCTTATAGAAAAGGCCTCATTAGAGATATGGCTTTAGATTGTTTAAAGAACAAAAATTTCGATTCATAATGATAGCGAAGCTTTAACAGATTCAGGGTATTTAGGGTTGCAAAAGCTTCATGCTAAGGCGAAAAACCCTAAGAAGAAGGGCAAGAAAAAACCTTTAACACAGAAAATAAGAAAATGAACAAACAGCTTATTTAGCGGGCCATTCACGAGAATGTAAGAGGCTTGCTTAAGCGTTTTAAAATTCTAGCTGATCGCTATAGAAACAGGCGCAAAAGATTTGGGCTTCGTTTCAATTCATAGCTGAAATTTATAACTTGGAGCTAAGCCAGTGAGTTTCGAAAGAGATGGATTCCAAAGCTTCCAAATATTTTTCTAGATAGCTGTTTGCCATAAATGCAAGACAGCGTAACTGCGCCACGGTCTCCAAGCTTGTGAAAGAACTTCTGCCTGATTGGGGGTGATCTTTCCTAAGCTTTTACGCAAAGCAAGGTCCTCTTTTGGAAAGGCATCGGGCCAGCGCAAAGCGCGCATGGCGATGTAATGGGCGGTCCATTTTCCTATCCCCGGAAGCGCAGTAAGCTTTTGAATTGCCTTTTCTGGGTGGGCAGAAGCATCCAGTTGTAAACGGCCTGCCATCACTTCTTCCGCTAAACGAATCATGGTTAGAGCTCTCGAGCGAATAATGCCGAGTGCTGCAAGCTCATCTACCGTAGCTAGGGCGAGCCTTTGCGGGGTAGGCGGGAGATATTGCAATTCAGAATAAGGCGTTTTAATCTTTTCACCAAAAGTTTCCACTAAGCGTCCTGCCAAAGTGGTGGCAGCTTTTACTGTAATCTGTTGGCCGAGCACTGCCCGTACGGCTAATTCAAACCCATTCCATGCACCTGGAACACGTAAACCCGGATTATGGGAGACAGCTTCTTTTAACCATTCGTTTTGCCTGAGGTGGGCTGATATCACGTCTGGACAAGCATTTAGATCAAATAAATTTCGAAGGCTCCACAGTAGAGTGGGTAAAACGGGGAGAAGGGAATAAGAAATTTCTACCATCAAAGCATGTTTTTGCGGCGCTTGGTAAGCTTGAAACCATCCTCTCTGCCTTCCAAGTTGCACAGTCCGCAAATATCGCTCCCCTGCCACCCACTCAACTCCTTTCATCGCCCGAGTGCGCAGGAAACTCAACAACCCTGCCCAATCGTAAGGCGGGCGATAGCTAAGCTGCAAAGTAAGCGTATCCCCTGTTTCAGTAAAGCTTTCTTTTAGCGTCCTTCGCAGGTGGGAAGGAGACAGCTTATAATGAATTTTGAAAGCATCATTAAACCTTCTGATACTCGAAAATCCGCTTGCAAATGCTATCTCGGTAATGGGAAGTGAGGTGTCTCTAATCAATTGTTTGGCTAATAATAAACGACGTGTCAAGACTAGTTCCATGGGGGAAACGCCAAACTCTTTTTGAATAATACGTCGAATTTGTCGCGAACTTAAGTGAAATCGATCCGCAATGGATCCTAAGCTTTCCCCCTCTTCCAGCATAACCCTCTCAAGGTGCTGAACGATCGAATTAGCTAAGCGATGGGAGCTATCCACCGGGGCTTGGCCTGGGGCAAGCTCAGGGCGACATTTTAGGCAGGGTCGAAAACCGGCTTTTTCGGCAGCTTCCACGTTTTTAAAAAAACGGCAATTTTCCTCTTTTGGCGTTTTTGCTGTGCAGACAGGCCGGCAATAAATACCAGTCGAAGTTACCCCTATAAAAAACATCCCGTCAAAACGGGAATCTCTAGCCAAATAAGCCTGATATAGCTGAGTGCTTTCTTGTTCCATTCCTCTATTATAACCGCGCCTTCAAAAATACCGCTAGCCATTTTCGGACGAGCAAAAATAAAAATTTTGGCGTCCGATAATGGCCAGCTTAAAATAAGCCCCTTCAGATATCATAAGAGAAATTAACAAGGAGGGATGCTCATGAGAAGACCCATTCACCCATTTAAAGAAGAAATCCTCTATGCGATTGGAAATTGCTGCTTAGGCCTTCTCTTAGTTGCAGAGAGTCAAACAGGACTTTGCGCCGTATTAATAGGAGACGAGGCCGATTTTTTGAAAACCGAATTAACCATCCGTTTTCCAAATACTTTTGTTGTACAAAAGGACAAAATCGCATCTCTTACCCTGGTCACCCAACTCATCGAAAAAGAAGCGGATTATTTTCATTTTCCGCTCGACGAACGGGGTTCTCCCTTTCAAAAAACTGTTTGGCAAGCTATTCGAGAAATTCCACCAGGCAAAACGGTTAGTTATACAGAGCTTGCCAAAAAGATTGGATCGCCCAAAGCCATTCGAGCAGTTGCCGGTGCCTGCGCTGCAAATTCTCTCGCAATTGTCACCCCCTGTCATCGAGTGGTCCGCAGCGATGGGTCATTAGCTGGCTACCGGTGGGGAATAGAAAGAAAAAGAACTTTGCTGGAAATAGAGCAAAAAAGGTCATTCTCAACCTAGAATAAGCTTAAGTCGTGGCTATCACCTTTCTCTCTCGCCACTTGCCAAAATAGAAGCGATATAAAGGGATCAATAACGCACTCAAGCTATAAAAAACCCAAATTCCTATCGAAACTTCCACAGAGGCTTGAGAATGGACGATAATCACATAAGAAGGGATCAATAAAAACAACCAGACAGCCAAAACACCCGAAACCATTAAAAAAAAGGTATCGCCAGCTCCCAAAAGAATGCCTGAAAAAACCATGCGAAGATCTTCCAGATATAAATAAATGCACGTACATGCCAGGCCAAAATGAAGCAAAGGCCTAAGGTTTTCTAAATCTGCCACCATTGTCGCCCCCTCTACGCTCCCCGAATTTTGCAAAAAGCAACTGATCATAAAGTCGGGAAAGAAGATCAAGGGAATACAAGTCAAAAGAAAATAGCCTGTAATAATGGAGACGCCCGACCACATCAGTTGATTCAAATGTTCCGTTTTTTGGGCGCCAATTAAATTCCCGGCTATAGCGGCAACCCCTTTTTGCACGCCACACCCTACAAAAACAAACAAAATTAAAATACTTTGACAAATCCCTGAAACGAGGATATGAGTGGGACCAGCATCTCGCATCATCATGTAAAAAATGCCCCATCCCCCTATCTCTAGGACAATAAAAAGGGTGGTGGGCAATCCAATTTTCAAGCAGTCCCTTAATAGCTTAGGATCAAGTCTCCAAGCCGAAGCGTCGAATATTTTTTGATTGTTGGCTCGGATAAAACACAGAAATAAAATTAAGCCTTGCATCACCCAACTGATTCCTGTGGCTATGGCAGCCCCTTTAATCCCCATAGCTGGAAAAGTTTCCCCCCATCCAAAGATAAGCAAAGGATCTAAAAAGACATTCGAAATATTCCCCACGATGACCACTTTAGTAATCACTGAAGTAAATCCCCGTCCAATATAAAAGCCGGAGATAGATCCAAGTAAACCGAGGGCAGGTCCAAACAAAACAAGGTTAGAAAAATATTCCTTTTCTAGAATCCCTTGGCTGGAATTTGCAAATAAAAAATCGCTCCCCCAAAAGGAAAGGGGGATAAAAAAGACAAAGGAGAACAAAGTGATCCAAAGAACCTGCCAGATAACGGGGCCAATTTGGCGATACTGTTGAGCCCCGTTGTATTGGGCGACTAAAACACCCCCCATCTCACAAAGAGTTTGAAGCCCATAAGTAAAAGCCATGGCAATAGTGCCAGAAGTTACCGTACTATTTAAAGCGCTAGTCGAATAGCGGGCTAAATATAACCGGTCTACAAATGTCATTAAAACGACAGAAAGCCATGAAAACATTAACGGCAAAGAAGTTTTCCAAACTTCTTTAAGATTGCCGGAGGTGTAGGTGATATGTTCTGGCGCCATGTTCAAATAACTTCAAAATAAGGATCTGGATTTTTAAATTTAAAAAGATAAGAAGAGGGATAATTCAAATTCTTATTAATTAGAATTTTTGCATAAGAAACACCAAACAATGATTTCACCTTAATGTGAGTTAATTAAATCAGAGTTGTTCATTAAATTTCAATAAAAATATTATTAATTGGTTCAAATCTTTTTCCCTTGGGAAAATTTTACCACTTTTTTGATCGAGCCGTCGGGGAAAAATAGACACGTTTCTCCCTCTAAATGCCCGTGTTGATAGCGGATGGTGGATTTAACCTTGCCAGATTCGTAAAAATATTCCTGCAATAAATGCCACTTACCATCCCGGTAGCGTTGAATGCTATACACTTGCCCCGAAGGATAGTACCATACACTTTTGCCTTCCTGCTTTCCTTTTAAAAACCAGCTTTTTGCTAAAAGTTGACCCGATTCCGAAAAAACACTAGAGGGTCCATGTAACACCCCCATTAAATAATAACATTCCATTTTTCTTTTTCCGTTCGGATACAAAAGAAGAGCCTGCCCATTTCTTATTTGATCCCTCTCTAAAAAGAACCCCCCACTTAGATCCATCTGCAGAGTATAACCTTGCACATCGCAGCCGGGCATAGGGTTCTCAGGAATTAAAGCAGGGCTAAAGTCTTCGTGAACCTCTAAATTTAATTCGGGATCCCGAATGATTAGCTGTTTGCCGTCAAATTGATAAATCTCCACGCTTACTCCTTTCGATCGATCTCTTCAAAACCCATACGTATAAGCTCTAAGTTGGCATTTGCCACGTCTTTTAAAAAAGAAAGCTTCTTAATAGAGATTTGAAGCAATTGTTGCTTTTTCTCCCATTCGCTCGCCTTAGAAAGCTTCAAAAGGCGCACTTCATAATTGAGTAGACGGGAATAAACTTCATTGAAAATAGCAAGAATATATTCATAAGCAGGCTCTTCGGCTAGATCTGTTTCAGCCAGAGCAGCTCGGCCACTTTGCATTTGGCGAGGAACTTCCTGTTCTTTTTCTATTTTATTCCCAAGCTCTTCGGCATCTTGGATCAAGATATCGAGATGTTCTACGCAATTTTTTAAACTCGTTTGCAATTCCCCTATCGCTTCCCTAACAGCTTTATCTGTAACCTGAGGCATTTGGCTATTTTGAATTTCTCCAAAAATGCGATCTTTAAGGTTATACCGGGTCGTCAGGTTTTTCTCAGCAATTTGAGCTAAAGGTTGATTTTGAATGCCTTCAAACCCTAGCCCTCCTTCAGTGGCGTTAAAAAAAGTTGTTTCGGGATGCTCTTTGGCAAAATTTGCAATCCAATCGGATTCTGCGACCCATTTCCACATGGTATAGATGGGTTTTCCAAAAATATCTTTTTTCAAAAAGGCCGCCTGATCAAAATCTGCTGTATCCACAATCTGCTGAGTGGTCACTTGGGCATCTTGCAGGACTCCTTCTGCATAAGCTTGCAAATCGGTATAGGCTAAATCCATTCCAATAAAGATAATCGGATTGCATCCCATAGCATGCGCAATTTGGGTAGAAAAATTCACCACATTATGCCCTTCATCAAAAAAGGTGGTGTCCAACCCAAACTTTTCTTCAAACCATTCAGAAATATCGTATCCTCCCGATCCCGTGATGTACAAACGAGGCCCATGGATTTGTTGAAAAGCCCCGTAAAACAACCGGTTGCGGTAAAAAAAGGGCACTTCATAACCCTGATGCCGGCTGAGTCTCTCATACTGCTCCGCATTGGGATCGATGCCTGCGCCTAAATGAGGAGTAATTCCTGCAGCATCTAAGGCATTTAAGGCGGAGCCCCCCGCAAAAATCAAAGCGCGATCCGATAAGCCTTTCAAAGTGTTTAAGGAGTGTTTTAAAGAGGGACCAGCCCCACAAATAATGGCAGGGATTTGATTGAATTTCCCAAAAAATTGGTTTCCATAATACGACTCAGAAAGCTTAAGCATATTCGGATAAAAATTCTTAAAAAAACCCGCCCCATACAAAAGATATTCTTCCACTAAAGCATCTTTAACGGTCGCATCGTACACGATTTTGTGCTGAAGCTCTAAATACCGCTCTGCATGCACCTTTTGGTAGAGCGCTAAGGCGGAAACTTGTAACCTGGCAAGCGCAAAATTCCAATAAAGAGCATCTAAGACTTCAGATTTTTCTTTGAGTTCTTCCATATAATGTAAAGTGACCTGTGCATCCTCAAGGAGGGCTGTCCCCCTATCCGTTTCAAGAAGCCGGTAAATAACCTCTAGGTCATCTTCTAAAAAAATTAAATGTCTCCGAGGTTGGGTGTGTAGCCATTCCTTAGCTGCTTCATAATAATAACCCAATCCCACTCCGTAGACATAGAGCACTTGAACATCTTTTTGATAAGTGGCTGAAAACCACTCCTCGGCTTCCCCTAAAGGATTAAGGGTGGAATGATAGTAAGCTTCCCCTTTTTTTAAATTTTGTAGCCCATTTTGAGCTTCGCAAAATTCCAAATTTTGAGGTTCTTGGTAGGGCAGTAAACGAGCAATACGAGGTTCCGTTTGGGCCCAAATTTCAATATTCTTATACAAATTCATAAAGTATTCACTAAATAATGCAGGGTGTGATTTAACTTCTTAAAAATAGGGGTTTCCGGGCTAAAAAGCTCTAAACGCTTGGAGGTTAAACAAGCTTTTTTTAAACAATAAATAAAGGAGTAGTAACGAATGGATGGCTCGGAAGGAAAGAACCTTCCCATGCGAGTTTGATAAATCTCTGTAAACTCCTTCTGCAGCTGTTGCAAAGTGTGTGGCTCCCACCCTGCATAAATGCCGAGTTGCCACAGAGAATTAACCGCAAAGGCATAGTCATAGGCAAAAGGCCCTCCCATTCTTTTGTTAGCTAAAATGGCAAAAATACAACGATCCAAGTCGATCATCGTGATAAAATTTCTTTCCGCCTCATAAAAAAAATGATGAAGCATGGCATCTCCATGGATCCACCCCGTAAGGGAGGGGGAAGTTAACATGTCTGCGCGCAATTGATAAAATTTTTGCGTAACAGGCTCTCCCTTCACAGGAAAAGCTTTAGGAGGACGGTCCATCCATTTTTGAAAAAAGCGCAAAGCATGCTGCTCTTGAAGCTCATAAGCAGGAGAAATTTCACCCGCAGGATTTAATGCTTGCAAGTGTAGCTCTGCTAAGGATAAAGCCACTTTTTGCATGGCCTTTTGTAAGATAGGCAGGTTTTTATTTTCTAGATAAAACCAAAGAGAATGCCCTGCTGCGGCGGGAAAAGCAATCAAATAGTACAAGCCACGCGCTTCAATGCACTCGCGCACAGCTAAAGGGAAAGGGATGACGCTCTGCTGTAATCTCAAGCGTCCTAGCAATCCGTGAGGGGAAGCTAAATGCTCGATCACGGTAAGGTCAAAGCGCTCAGAAGGATAAATTTTTATCACAAAAAGAAGTTGCCCTTGTGGATTTTTGACTTTAAAAACTCGAGACTGCATATCGGTTTTTTCTACAAAATCAACCGCTTTTTCGAGGATAATATCAGGAGGTAACGTTTGAAAATATGTCGAGGCACACTCTTGGGCAAAATCCACTACAGCCTCTCCTACCAGGTTCATGATTTTAAGGTCCCCTTGCTATCCCATTCTTTTATCTCTAGGGGGTGCCTCTTCTCCCCATACACAACCATGCGCGCTAGTTGCCCATTGCCATACCACCTTTGGGAAATGCCTATCGGAATTCCCTGCCGATAGCTCGATTCGATGAGCAGTTTTCCCGTAGGATCCCAATATTGTTCCTGCCCGTCAACTTTTCCTTTTTTAAATCCACATTTTCTTCGCAATTTTCCATTTGGATAAAAAAATAGGGCTTCTCCCTCTAACTGTCCTTCGCGATAACTCAATTGACTTTTCAATACGCCGTCAGAATAAAATTCATATTGGTTACCGTGCAGTTGCCCCTCTCTAAAGCTTCTTTGCCGGTAAAGCTGCCCGGAAGAATAATAATCGTGCGCCTTTCCTTGCTTAATTCCTTGCCAATACCAGGTTTCGTTGGAAAGAGCCCCCGTGCAGTCATATAAACGGGAAGGCCCCTGTAATAGGCCATTTTGGTAATAGGAAATCTCCTTCCATGTTTCAGCTAAGACAATCTGCTCTTTTGCAGAAAAAGGCACATGCAGATCGAGGTCCAATGCAGGGTCAAGCAGGTGCAAACTATCGCCTTTCATCTCATAATTTGCAAGAGGGCCCAGTTGGGGATTAAACAGGTCGGATTCACTTTTTTTAAGAGCAACCTGCTTGGCTAAAAAGAGTTCTACTCCTTTTTGACAGGCTTCTTGATGATTTCGGAGATGATCAAGCAGGAAAGTATAACGTTTAACTTTTAGCTGAACAAATTTTAATTTCTTCCCTTTTTCACTCTCCACGTCGGCCCGTTTTTTTAAGAGATATTCATCGCGCAAGCTAAGCTGATTAAAAATAGCATCCATCTTATGGAAAAATTCTTTATAGACGATCCCTTTTTCAAGCTGAAGTTGATGCGCTTCCCATGTCGCGCACAGCTGATCCCAGTTGTTTTTTTGAAAAAGTACCCCCTCTCGCATCTCGTTTAATGTTTCTAAAACTTTTTGACAGCATACGATGGAGCAATTTAAATCCTCTAACCACAGCCGCAAAGAGGAGAGAACTTGTTCTTTTTCTAATCCATGTTTTAAGCTGTTTTGAACGAGAGCCTGAATGCGCCCCTCTAAATTAAAGCTAGCCTGTAGCTGCTTAGAACAGACCTCTTCAAAGCGTGCATGGACTAGCTGCCAAATGGACATCCCTCCTTCTGTCGCATTAATCAGCTGCGTCTCTGGATTTTCAAGCTGAAATTCCGTATATAAAGCAGCCTCTTGAACCCAACTCCACGTGGTATTCACTTCTGGCTCAGTCGTTCCTTTAACTTTGATCCATTGCTCTTTTTTTAAACGGGAAATTTGATTGCGTTCCTTATGGCCCGAACTTGGGTGTGCTTCCACCCCTGCGGCATATTGTTTTCCCTGAGTGTAGGCTAAATCCATCCCCACGAGGATAATGGGATTGCATCCTAAAGCCTCTGCAATTTTCAGGCAAAAATGCGTGGTGCTAAGGCCCGCTTCAATTTGCTTCGAAGAATGAATCCCCCATTGCTTCTCAAACCAGTTCGTGCTGTAAAAATCGTTCCCTGAAGCTACGTATAAAGCTGGGCCAGGCAACTCTTGGAAAGCGCCTGCATTAAAACGCATGCGATAAAAGAAAGGCACGCCAAAAGCCTGATTTGTGCGCATCCGATTTTCTTGGATATCTGTCGGATCCACTCCTGCTCCAAAATGAGCTGTAACTCCATGGGTGGTAAGGGCATTTAGGGCAGATCCTGCTCCAAAAATGAGGGCCTTGTCTTGAAGAAGTTTTAAATGGGTAAAATGCTTGGATAAAGAGGGACCCGCCCCACAAATAATGGCCGGTACATTTTTAAATTGCCCATACAATGCATGGGCCCATCCCGCTTGGGCAATATAGGGGGTATTGTAATAAAAATTCGCGAATATTTCTTTCTGAGTTTCCACTCGAAAATAATTTAAAAATTCCTTTTTTTCGGCTAGATTTAACCAAATTTGATTGCTGACTTCTAAGCAAAAGGAGCGGCGATTTTCAGCATATTCTTCTAAGCCGGAAATTGCCACGGAAGCGCTTGCGAAAGCCTCAAAAATCCAAGAGAAGGTCTCTCGAAATTTTCCCCACCCTTGCTCGTGAGGAGTTTCAAAATATTTTAAAATAACTTGAGGATGAGCCAAGAGGGTTGTACCCATTTCCGTTTCAAACAATCTTCCAAATACGCGCAGATCGTCTTCTATAAAAATGACAAATCTGGCGGGATCTCTTTTAAGCCAATCTAATAAAGGTTGGCCATAATACCCTAAACCCACTCCTATCACAAATAAGGTGTTAATCCCCTCTAAATTTAAACTTTCAAACCATTTTTTGGCTTCCCACTTGGCATTTTGTTTGGAGTGGTAAAAATAATTCTTCTCTCGATTATAAAGGTTGGCTTCATTCGCCCATGTTGGACGCCATTCTAACGCTTCAAGCGAAAGGGTTTTAAGTCGATAGGTTTCTTCAGCATGCTGAAAAGAAAAAAGGGAGAGATTTTTTTCAAATAGAGTCGATTGCATACAGGTTCACTCAATCCACATAAATTGCCAAGCTAGCAACTTATGTGGGAAGACTTTCGGAGGGTTATTTTGATTCTAACTATTTTTCTTGCCAACCGCTTCTTTAAACTTATTGGCAATCAGAGAGGTGGTCTCATGGAGAAGATGCATTAACTCGCCTAGCTCATCGCCCATTCTTGCGGTAGCCTCCCCTAACATTTTTTCCACTTCTTTTTTGGAAGAAGGCGTTTTCCAAATTTGTTCTTTTTCTTCCCCCGCCTGAACTCCTGATTCGATCAGCACATTTTGTCCCAATTTCTTTAAGTGTTCCATTTCTTTTTGGATAAGGGAAAGTTCGCTTTGGATGTCTTGCGTATTGTCATTTTTTAATCCAAGTGTGGTGTCTTTAGAAACAAGGGGAACTACTTGATTGAGCTGTTGCAAAACATTTTCTAAAGAATGGGTTAAAACGTCAGTCTGTAAAGCAACTTGATCAAAATAGTCGGAGCGATTCAGCTTTTGAGTCGCAATTTCCACTCCTTTGCGATCCCATTGCTTGCCATAAATCTTTTTAGAATGCTCATCATAGGCGTACTCTTTTGAAAGCTGCCCGTCTTCTCGCCATTCTCGGGAAATGCCTACAGCTCGGTCATTTTGAAAATAGGCTTCCATGAGCAACTTTCCATCGGGGCCCCACATTTTTTCGGCTCCGTTTCGTTTGCCATCCTGATAATGCAATTCTCGCTTGAGTTGCCCATTTGAAAAATAAAGCTTCACGTCTCCGTGTAATTTTCCGTGCTGGTAGTCTAAATGCGTTTTAAGTTGCCCATTAGGATAAAAATATTCTTGGCGGCCATGTTCTAACCCATCTTTAAAACGCTGAATACTGCGCACAGCTCCTGAGGCATAGTACCAGTGCGATTTTCCCTGTTTCTTGCCATGCACATACCAATCTCTTCCAAGCAAATCCCCTGTTTCACTATAGAAAGAGGAAGGCCCCTCCAACAGGTGGTCTTTCCATGTCCATTCTTTTTTCAGCTGTCCATTTGGATAGGCCATCTGTTGAGTTTGGAAACCGCCTTCAGGCAATTTTTCTTCAATACTTAAATTTAATTCTGGATCGACGATCTTAATCATCCCTTTTTCAAACGCATAAATTTCACCTGGCACGCCCTCTCTTGAAGCAAGCTTTTCAGGCTCTTTAATCGTTCTTGCAGAATTTTTTAAAATTCTTTGAAAAGCGCGTTTAATTAACGAAATATTCACCCGAGCAGTTTCCGCTAAAAATTGATAGCGCATCGTATTAAGATCGGCTTTCTTCAAATTGGCTTTTCGCTCATCTTCTTCGCTCTGCACCCGTATCAGCTCAACTTTTTTAGCGAAAGCTTGCAAGTACATATCACTAAATACGCGCAATAAATGCACATAACCGGGCTCTTCATTTAAAGCTTGAAGAAGAGCTATCATTTTCTCATCGGTGACATCTAAATTGGTTTCTTGATTGTTTTTGATTTTTTCTGCTTGGCTGTTAAATTCTAAACTTAAATCTTGGCAATAGGTCAGGCATTTCTCCAAACTTTCAAGCATTTCATTCATCACTTTTTCAATATTCTCACGCGTCACCGTAGGGGGCAGAGGGTGTTCTTGAATTTCTCCTTGAATCCAATTCGAAAGATCGTATTGATTTTTTAGATACTCTTCAGCTACCTCTTTTAAAGTCTTATTGGGAATGCCTGGCATTCCAAGCCCCCCCTCTGTGGCGTTAATCAACGTAATGTCGGGATGACTTAAGCTAAATCTTGCAAACCACACCGATTCTGCCACCCATTTCCATAGGGTATGAATAGGTTGCCCATAAATATCCTCTTTTAGCATAAGCTCTTCTTGACTATTTTTGGTCTGAAAGTGTTGCTTTCGATCGTGCAGAGGATGGCTCATAACCCCGCTCGCATAGGATTTATCGTCTGTGTAAGCTAAATCCACCCCCACTAAAATAATCGGGTTACAACCTAGGGCGGCCGCAATAGCCAAGCTAAAATTCACCACATTGTGCCCTTCAGAAACATCCGTTGTTTCTTCAATGCCCAAATTTTTTTCAAACCACTTTGCAATATCATATCCACCGCTCCCCGTCACGTAGAGTCGTTCTCCATGAATCAAGCTAAAGGCGTTATGGTAAAAACGATTGCGATAGAAAAAAGGAACTTCATAACATTGATTCATAATAAGGCGCGTCATTTGATACCAATTGGGGTCGATCTGCACTCCAAAATGGGGGAGAATCCCTTCAGCATTCAACACGTTAACCGCAGTTCCTCCTGCAAAGATAACGGCTTTATCTTTTAATTCGGCAAGCATGCCTCGATTTTTTTCCAAAGAAGGGCCTGCTCCACAAATAATCGCTGGGACCCCTTTAAATTGATCAAAAAGTCCGTTCCCTAAATGGGAATCAGGAAGGGATAAAATGTTTTTATAAAAATTTCGGAAGAAAGATTGGCCGAAATTCATATATTCAATGGCACTGCATTCTTTAAAGTTGAGGTAGTACCTAATTTTTGCCTTAAGTTGTTGATAAATCGATTTCCGCTCGGAAGCGTAGCTTGTTAGGGCAGAAATTTTATATTCCAGAAAAGAAAGAGTGGTGAATAACTGATCGATTTCTTCATCTTCGTTGTCCACCCGATCAAAATGCAGAAGAAAGACTTGCTTGTCGCTAAGCAGTTGAGTCCCTATATCGGTTTCGAGTAGGCGGCGCAAAATCTCTAAATTGTCTTCAAAAAAAATAAGGTAATGCTGCTCATTTTGTCTAAGCCATTCTCGGGCAGCTAGGTAATAATACCCTAACCCCACTCCATAAACGTATAAAACGGTTTCATCCTCTAATTCTAAAGACTTAAACCATTCCGCGGCTTCCTCGCTTGCATTCACGGGAGAATGAAGAGGAACCATTTTCCCTCCTTCCGGAAAAAGGAGATTTAATTCTTGGTTCGGATTAGTCACCATCGAGAGGGAACGATGTGTATAGGCTTTTAAATGTTGTGCCTTCTCAGGAGAAAACTTTGCCCACCTTTCGAGGTTTTTTTGAAAAATATGATCGCGCGTTGTCATTGACTTTTTACCTTTTGTTAAAGTGGAACCCAATCTTTATCACCGCCAAGGCGTTTGAATTTTTTTTTGCGAGCTTTAGCGATATTTTTAGCTCCTTGTTTTTTACCGTAGATTTCTTCACGCCTTTTTGCAATGTGGTAGGCAATCTCGTAGGATCTGCCCATCTCTTCGACAGTCTTGCGCAGCTTTTTTGCACGCTCAAGCATGAGTGCTTCTTGTGGATTAGAAGGAAGGAAATTTTTTTGCATAGCTTGGAGATTTTCTTCCGTAACTCCAGCGGCATTGAAAGCTTGCGTGTTGAGCTTCTTGTAAAGCTGAACCCCTTCTTCAAGCCTTTCTAACTGCTCTTCTACATCAGCCGGGAACTCATCGGCGAGCTTCTTGGTCTTCATCACTTCAACCAACTCCCATAATTGGTTGAATTGCTCTAACATCTTATTGAGAGGGTTTCCTTTTTTCATGCAAAACCAGCAGTAGAGGTTTAAGGGTCAATTAAATATTTAACGCCACCATATCAAACCCCTTTTATATTTGCAAACACGCTCATTATCAACCGATTGGGATCAGGCAAATGAACTTTTTGTTTAAAGGAGAGAGGGAAGGTGCAGAGATTTTTTGCACATTCTCGCTCATTAAAACTTTGCAAAATTTGAGCTACTGACCATTCATACCTATTTTTAAACGGATAATGGCCCAAGAAATTTACTCTGTTTTCTAGAAAAACCCGAAGCTTATTTGCTTTGGGGGAGGAATGAAGAAGTGGAAGGCCTGATTCTATTGGCCCCTCAAACCCCGCTGCTGCTTGTTGTAATTTTTTTTGTTATTCTTTGCTAACCATGCATAGTCACAAAAACATTGACAAACAAGCTAGCGGGGCGTGAAAAATTCTTATCAAATATTTTAATTATTGCGATCTGCACGAGCTCGCATTAAAAGGATTCCGCCATAAGTCTCCGCCAGCTTTTTATGCGTTTTTCGGGGAGACACTCCCATCGCTATATCAAGATTAGCAGTTCTCCAGGTTGGCTTGAGTGTCTTCTCCTTTTTCTTAACTTCGTCCAACCGCTTGACTTTTTCCCTCAAGCATAGCTCATTAAACCTCCTGAATTCTTTCGTAGCTCTAATTTCCTCCAAAAGTGGATCTTCCGCTTCCTTTATTTTTTCACCTAAAGTCCGCGCACTAAGCGCTCTAAATTTTTCTCTAAAACTACCCTTAGCTAAAAGAAGAAGCTCCTCTTCCTTTGTTTGTTTATTCAAAAGGGGCTCTTCCTCTTTTTTTTCCTTCCCACAAAGGTAAACACTTCTCGGTCTTATCTTAGCTAAACGAGGGTCTTTTTCTGCTTTTACCTTTTCACTCATTGCATACAGAGTGCGGCTGGATTGGCTT
Organism: Parachlamydia sp. AcF125; assembly: GCF_018342475.1. NCBI lineage: Bacteria > Pseudomonadati > Chlamydiota > Chlamydiia > Parachlamydiales > Parachlamydiaceae > Parachlamydia > Parachlamydia sp. AcF125. The sequence goes on from NZ_JAEMUD010000003.1 coordinate 28,613, forward strand.
TTCGCTAACGGCGGGTTTGCGTTTTCCTTCTCTTTCTTATTTGAGAAGCGTGCGCTCCGTGTTTTAAATATATGCGTGGTTCTCATTTTTTCTTCTAACGGCAGCTCTTCCTCTCTTTTTGGTTTTGCAAAGTGGACGCTGAGGGGTCGAAATCTCCCCCCTTTTTCATCTAGCGGAGAGTCTACCCCTCTTTTTTTCTTTTCATCAGTAGGACTTTTCATTTCTCGATAAGGGAAAGAACGTGTCGGAATCGGGGAGGAAATAGCGGTATAATCATTCATAAATAATCCTAAATTTTTGTTATTAACCTTTCTCTAGAAAGGCATTACCTGCTTTACCTCACGAAGAAAAATAAAGTCAAAAATAAGATCTAAAAATTGCATTTCGCTGTGAAAAGGGATACCATCAAAGAAAAAAGGGTAAAAAACACATGCGCAGCTATTATGCCCACCTTGAACAGGCCAAACCAGCCACTCAAAATGCGATCGCTTCAAAACCCGTTTATCGTTCGTCAGCTATTTTCCCGGTCATACAAGCCGAAGGGATTTCTTCCCGCCTGTTGTTTATGGGCTACTGGATTTTAAAGCGAAATATCAAAGAAATCGCTTGCGTCCTCACCTTGCGCTCTACCGAAGGAGCGATCCTTTTCCGTTCAACCCTTTCTATTAGCGAACCTAAAACTTACCGGATCGAATTAGAAGAGCAGTTGCAATTAGCAGGGTTCTCCTCCACCCAGGATTTCAAAGGCAGCCTTGAGATTGAGTTTTTTTCTTCCCAAAACCTCTTTTTCCCTTACCCTGCCGTCGTGGTTAATTACTATGGCCCCCAGTTCAGCAGCGCTGTGCATACTGCTCAGAGAATTTACAATGATTTTGACGATTTGCGAGCTAACACCCAAACAGCTGTGCCCGAATCAGGCTTTAATATTTATGCTTCAGAGAACCAAGAACCTTTTTTTACCCTCATCAATGGGGCTACAGCTTGCGAAAATACCCCTATCACGATGGAATTTTACAACTGCGATCAAGAAATCTTAACGCATACATTAGAGCTGGGCTCTTTAGCACCTTATCAAACAATCTTCTGTTTTCCCGCTCGCCTGTGCGATTTAAAAGCCTTTTTAAAAGGTCAGGTAGGCACAGCTAAGATTTCTTTCAAAGTAAATTGGGCTTTTCCAAGGCTCGTAGCCGGAAATTGGAATCATCGTTTTCAAGCTCTAACTACTACTCACACTTATTACGATTGTGAAAAAGCGACCTCCAAAACAGATTATTGGTTTTCACCTAAGTCTGGATGGCATCCCGCTTCTTTAATGATTCCAGTATGTATTGACAAAGTGCACTTTACTAATGTGTATTTTTATCCCATTTATTCCCCTACCCGTTTTTCTGTGAGCATCGAAATTTATGATGAAACGGGCCAATTATTGGGAGTTAAAACCCCCGCGAAAGAGGTAGTATCGCCTTCTTCTAAACTCATTCAAATCTGCCTTAAAGAGCTATGTGAAGAACTTGATATTCCGTTCAAAGAAAATCTGGCTGCTAGATTGATTGCAAATGAGATACACCCTCATCCCCTTCCTTCACGTATAAAAATTGGGCTAGATATGGGTTCGGCTCAAAAGCAGCTTCCTTGCAACGTATGCGTCAATCTTCAACCTTTCAATCCTGCTTATGAAGGTAAAACAAGTACCTTTAAATGGTTACCTTTTCTGGCAGATCAACCACACCCTACAGTGTGGATTATGAACTCTTCTCCTCAAAGGGAATACCAGCAGCCTGCTAAGCTAACTTTAACATTTTTTCGAGAACAGGACGCAGAAACGCTTGTCTGGCATTTAGACCTTCCTGCAAATGGATTTTTAACGTTAGAACTAAGTAAGCACCTTGATCTAAAAGCTTTTTTTGGAAGCCAGATTGGCTGGCTCACCGTGCAATCCACAAATCCCTACACAACAACCTACTATTTTACCGAATCTCTCTCTGGGATAGTGGGTGGAGATCATGGATTTTAATTAAGCTCTCCTCTTTTATACCAACCCCTCTTTTCTCCACTCGAAAATAATAAAAAAGAGGGCTAAATCAGAAAGATTTCCTTTTATCTTTTAGACTTCAGAGAGCTGAAGAATTTCTATGGGGTAAATCGTTATGAGAACGCCTTAAAGATAGATAGAAAATTATATTCTAGGGAAAAACGCGCTGGCATTCAAAAAATACAGCATTTTTTAAAGCGTTTCCGGGAAGATAAAGAAAAAATGCCTAGTTATGTAAGCTTAAGTTTTATCCTGTGGTAGCTAAGCAGCTTAGCTTTAAAAAAAGCTCTCATGTAAGTTCTTAAACATCAAGGACAAATTCGCAAAAATTTATTAAATTGTTTTAAAGGAGAATTATTATGCCCTCTACTGATAAGCCCTCGGCAGGCAATCATCGCAATTCCGCAACCTCTAAAACAGCATCTCAACCAAGCATCACAGGTAGAAAGCTCATACCTAAAGTTTTCCCCCTCTTTTGTCCCTCCTCTTATGCGCCTTCTTTATTTCTCTAGTCTTGTTGTTTATAAAAAGCCTCAACTGGATTCTTCCCACAGACTAAATCCTTCATAGCTTACCCCTGTTTTTCAGGGAATAACGCTCTAAGCTTCTTGTAGGCCTTGCCCTTTTTAAAAGAAGTTTGCAAGCCTGTTTGACTAAGCTTTCTTCTACCTGTTCTTTTTTTGCTATTTTCTCTTGAAAGAGGGTAAGGAAGGCAAGGCGTCCTAGAGTAAGGGTGTAAGCTAAGTTGTTTGAGCTTAGCTTCGCAGCGGCTTAGCGCGTAATTTTTAAAGCTTTGAGCAAAGCTTGGGTTCTAAGCTAAGGCGAGAAAGAGGTAAAGGGATTTCTGTGGAAAAAGAAGCAGCCTCGAGTATTGAATCAAATGTTTCCATAAATTCCTTACACCCTAGGGCTTCTTAAGCTGGTTTCATCACTAAAAATAGTTGGGGAGAAAGAAAAATTTAAATGTGAGTAAAAAAACTATTCCAAACAAAGGTAATGCAGCCTAATCGGATTGCTGGTATGATTTTCACCAAACTATGACCAATAGGATTACAACCTTGCTTTATTGCTCTTTTTGGGCTTGGTTTATGGCGGTCTAGCATCATAGCAGGATTTTCTTTGGAGAAAGCAAACCGCTATTTATAAGGAAAACAACAAAAGGCTAATAAAGCCCTAAATTTCAAGTATTATCTAAAGAGTTTTAAATCATGAAAAAAAAAGAAAATCAAGGCGGCGTTAAATTAGCTTTAGTCTCTGATATCCCTGAAGGTAAGTCAATCATTGTTGAGGGGCCAGAAGGATTGTGCATTGCCTTGTTCAAATTGAAGGGGGAAATTTTTGCGCTTAACAATGCCTGCCCCCACATGGGAGGACCTCTAGGGGAAGGCTGTATTGAGCAGGAAACTGTAACTTGCCCCTGGCATGGTTGGCAATTTAATATTCAATCAGGTTATTGCGATAATATGCAAGGTAACACCACGCGCAAAATTTCTATACGGATCGAACAAAATCTTATTTACTTAGTGAATTAACCCCGCCCTTGGCACACCTTCAGCAGCTCTTGAAAAGGAGGGAGAAAATCGATAAAAGTATATTCTTTTTTTAAAACATCTCGCCATCCAAGTTTAAACTCTCGTTGGTTAGCTAAAGCGATAAAATAAGCTCCTAAAAAATGGTTGTAGCCTACCACTTGATTAATCACTTTCGAGGTTAAATTTACCGCCTTACACTCAATCACTAATAAAGGATACAAAGCATGCTGCGGATGGATTCCTTGAGCAAAACACACAATATCCGCTCTTCTTGCAGGAATGGCTTTCACTTGGGAAAGATGGGGCATAAGACTTAGCTCTCTTTCTACTCCCATCAATCCGGAAGGAAATCCTAATTGGCTAACCATCTTAGTGATTAACGATTGCCTCACATATTCTTCAGGTAGGGCTATCACCCATTCTTGACGAATGGGGCAATAAATTTTTTCCGCTGTCATTAACTTTAAGCTTCTGGTTCAATGATCCCGTAATTTTGATCGCTCTTGCGATAAATGACTTTCAGTTTCATATCATTCTCTGAGCGGAAGATTAAAAATGCATCGCCCGACAATTCCATTTTCATAATGGCCTCGTTATGCGTAAGAATTTTTAACGGCAAGGTTTCTTTGCTGATAATCGTGTGAGGTTTATAACTTTCTTCTAAACGGCGTTGGCTCTCATCTTCAATTTGTTCATTAACTTCGGCTAGTTCTGTTTGAGACGGAGCTTGGTAAACGTTGACATTCATGTCGACAATGGCAAGCTTTTTAGCTTGGTGGTCTTTAATACGGCTTCTGTATTTCAAGAGCTGTTTTTCAAGCTTATCCACTGCCATGTCAATGGAAGCATACATGTCATCGGTAGCCGCATGGCTCTTGATTTTAAGATGGTCCACTTTTAAAACGATGTCCACACGCTGTTCTTGTCTTTGGATGTCCATGGTGATCACCACATCAATAATTCTGTGGCTGAAGCGATCAATTTTAGAGATTTTTCCAATCGCATAGTTTTTCATCGCCTCAGTTACGAGGACATGCCGACCTGTCACGGTAATGTTGTATGGCAGTACGGATTCATCTGTATTCATATTGCTGCGATTCATAGGCCACCTCTACTTTGGATTTTCCTGTTAAAAAGCTTAAAGTGCGAGTTAACTCTCTTTATCCAAAGTCTACCGCTTAAAGCAAATATTGAAAAGGAAGAAGTTTTTTGTTTAAAAATGGAGGCTTAGCAAGAGTTTGCAGGAAGGGTGATGAGTGAATCTCTTTGATTTTCAAAGAGTTGCTTACGGAGCTTTAAGTTGCCCAATTGGCCACAGGCGGCCATGATATCTTGCCCTTTGGTCAAACGAAGCAAAGTATAATAGCCATGTTGGCGCAAACACTGCGTAAAAGCTTCGATGGTTTTTACTTCGGGTGCTTGAAATCGATCGCGACTTTGGGGATTATAAGGAATTAAATTAATTTTAACATTTAATCCTTTCAAATACTCAGCCAATTGTACGGCATGTTCCATTTGATCATTTTGTCCCCGCAAAAGCACATAAGCAATTAAAATCTGCCGACCCGTTTTGGCACAATATCTGTGCATCGCTTCATATAAGGTTTTAAGATCATACTGACGATTGACTGGCATGAGCCGATTGCGCAATTCATCGGAGGGGGCGTTAATCGAAACCGCCAAATTAGGAGCTTGTCCTCCCTGATTGGCCAGTTTATCAATCCCTTCCACACACCCACTGGTTGAAATGGTCATGCGTCTTCTCCCAAATCCAAACCCTTTGGAATCGTTAAACACGCGGACAGCCTGCATAACTGCTTCATAGTTATCCAATGGCTCACCCATGCCCATGAAAACAAGGTTTCGGAAGGAAAACTGATTGTGATGCCTAGCAAGGTAGACCTGAGAAACAATCTCTTCGGTTGTTAAGTGGCGTAAAAGCCCCATTTTGCCAGTTTCGCAAAACGCGCACCCCATTCGACAACCTACCTGGGAGGAAATACACAGCGTCCCTCCAGACTGCATAGGGATTTGAACAAACTCAACCTCTAAACCATCGTGAGTTTTTGCCAAGAACTTTCCTGTTTTGCCCTCTTCTTTTTTCTCTCCTAAAGAGAGCAGCGAAACATCCACGTTTTCTAAAATAGCTGCACGGATACCTTGAGCGTTTTTAAACGCAGGGCTTGCCGCAGTTAAGCGGCCTAAGCGGAAAAACTCTTGATAAACCAAAGAAGCGTGCACCCTTCCTTTGCCTAAACGTTCAGCCATGGCATGCGAAAAGGATTCTGCTGTATGAGCTAAGATGGAGATTTTTTCTGTCACGGAAAACAGGGATAAAAAACGCACCGAAGAGGGGTCGAACCTCTAACCACCCGGTTCGAAGCCGGGTACTCTATCCGATTGAGCTATCGGTGCAGATTCATGTAGTTATTAAATCGAAAATATTAAACGATCGGGGAAATAAGCTGCAAGCATGAAAAAATGTTTTAGCGCAAATCCCTTTCGACTAGCCTCCTCTACCCTCTCCTATTTAGCAGGCCATTTAGAAAATTACATCTCAAATGGAATGCTTTATGATCAACCGGGTCATCTATATGATTGCTATTATTGCGCCTACCCTCTATGCTTATGGACGCCTTGTTTTTATCCAAACCGACAATTACCAAGGTTCTGAACCCCCTTAGAAACATAGAAACTCGTTGAATATTGGTTAGATTATGTCAATTACCCCTGAATATCTCCAGCATGAAGAATATCAAAATCGTAAACGAAAGCTTGGAGAAATTCGAGAACTAGGAATCGATCCTTATCCGGCTTCTTATAAACCTCAGGATACCGCCCAAAAGCTTCAAAAAGCTTATGCTCAAGCTGAAGTTGGGCATAGCGATGATGCCGCCGCGGGATCTACACACAATGTCACCATAGCTGGACGCTTAATCTTATTTAGAGCCATGGGAAAGAATGCTTTTGGCCACATTCAGGATGCCTCCGGGCGAATCCAAGTCATGTTCAACCGCGATTTGACTCAAGTGGCAGGCTATAAAACTCATGGGGAGGAGGCCTTAAGCGCTTTCAAATTGATCGAAAAGAAAATCGACTTAGGCGACATCATCGGCATCGAAGGCAATCTTTTTCACACAAACAAGGGAGAACTCACTATTTTTGCCAAAAGGGTGACTCTGCTTTGTAAGACACTCCTTCCCCTGCCTGATAAACATGCAGGCTTAAGCGATAAAGAGCAAAGATACCGAAAACGATGGCTTGACCTTATCTCTAACGATCACGTTAAAAATACCTTCCTCATGCGCACGCAAATTTTACGCTTTGTGCGAAAATTTTTGGACGACGCCCACTTTACGGAAGTGGAGACCCCCATCCTTCAAAGCGTGTACGGGGGTGCAGAAGCTCGCCCGTTCTTGACTAAGCTGAATGCGCTTGACCAAGAAATGTTTATGCGCATTTCTTTAGAGCCTTCTTTAAAAAAACTGATTGTAGGAGGCATTGATCGGGTCTACGAAATTGGAAAAGTGTTCCGCAATGAAGGCATTGATCGCAGCCATAATCCTGAGTTTACCTTGCTCGAAGCCTATGCCTCTTACTGGGACTATAAAGACATGATGGTTTTCTGTGAAAATCTTTTCGAAAAGATGGCGCTTCATTTATACGGGACAACAGAAGTGCCAGCTCTTTCGCCTGAAACTCAAGAACCTATTAAAATCGATTTCAAAGCTCCTTGGAAAAGAATGACCATGAAAGAGAGCTTAATCGAATATGCTAGCCTCAATCCTGACACGCTGACTGATCAGGAAATGCGCGAACAGCTCTTAGCGAGCGGAAAATGTGATCCTAAAAAAATTACACCTCTCTCGCGCGGTCTTTTAATTGCCGCCTTGTTTGAGGCTTTTGTTGAGCATCATTTGATTCAGCCTCATCACATCACCGATCACCCCATTGAAACGGCCATTTTATGCAAACCCCACCGCGATTCAAACGCGCGGGAAGAAGGATTGATTGAGAGATTTGAAAGTTTTGTTTTAGGTGGGGAAATATGCAATGCCTACTCTGAGCTTAACGATCCTGAACTTCAAAGAAAGCTTTTTGATGAACAAGCCAAACGGAGAGATTCGGGCGATGAAGAAGCAAGCCCGGTGGATGAAGAGTTCATTGAAGCCATTCACCAGGGAATGCCACCCACAGGGGGCATTGGAATAGGGATTGATCGCCTTGTCATGCTCTTAACCAACGAGCATTCTATCCGGGATGTCCTCTATTTCCCTTGGATGAAGCCTCACTAACCCCATAAAAAAGGCAAAGACTTCCCCTTTGCCTTTTTGAATAAAATTTGTACAGGGGGATAACCCCCTTCTTCTTGGGCAAAATGCCCCTCTTGCTCCCTCAGCCCTACGATTGCATGTTTTCTTATTTGTTTTTGATCGCTTCTTTTTCCTCTTCTTCTATCTTTTCTTTTTGCTTGATATCAAGCTGTTTAAAAGATAAGAAATCTGGATAACCGAATTTTTTTAGCACAGGATATAGTTTCCATATCAACCCGATTAAAAAGGTTAGAAGAATTAGATTTGAGAATAAAAACGAGAAAAAAATCGAGCGAAAACGGGATACCGATTCTTTTGACAGGTTGATAGACCATATATTAACTAAGGGGTTACTTGCATCCGTCCTAAAGGGGCGTTCCGAAATAGCAGCACGCTCACCAATCACCGTGACATTCTCATATTTTAGGCCTGTAACGCTTGCTGCCACGAGCTCCTTAATTTTTGTTCTTAAGTGACTGTTGGGATCGTCTAAAATTCCGTTATGCTTGATATATACAGAAGCAGTGATAGATCCAGTCGTCTCTCCTGTAAGGGGGTTTTCTTGGGGAAAGGAAATCATCACATTTGCGTCAATGATCCCATCTATTTGTTTAATGGTGTTGGCAATTTGTTGGGCTAAGCCTGCTTGATACCGAATTTTTTCTTGCATCTCGGAGGGCATAAGACTTGAAGAACCAAAAATATCGAGCAAACTTTCTTGGTGTTTTCTTGGAAGCCCCTCTTGATCGAGAAAATCCATCGCCTCAATCGCTTTGTTGGCTGGAACAACCACATCCCAAAGAACAACTTTTTGAGGCCCAGACCCGCTGCTCTCAGTGCTTTGAACCTTTGTGGATTCAATGTTTTTGCTGCTTAAGAAAACAATAATTTCATTGGCATCTTGTTCTCGAATTCCATGCACAATTGTTTTTTCTGAGGAACAACTTGCCAAAATAAACAGAAGAATAACTAGGTAGAAATTTTTCATTTATGACTCTTTAAGAGGGGTTGGGATCCTTTATTTTATCACATCATCTTTAAAATTTTTGGCGAACTTACACGTCAGCAAACTTTGCAGCAAGAGTCAATCCAAGCAAGCTGCTAGGCCTAATTTTATCATACAACCCCTCTCTTTATTATCAACTTATTTTTTAACGATTTTCCCATAAGTATTTACAAATAAACCCAAAACTGTGTCCGGTACTGAAATAGAGTGAATCAAAGAGGTTGAAAAGAAAGAGCAAGATCATCTGCCCTTCTTTATGTCATGCGCCGATTTTTTCTATTTGGTGTTGGCTCAAGCAAAAGCCCTAATCACAGATCAAATCAGAAAAACTTCTAGGCAACAAGAAAGCAACAGATGGAAGATACAGCTGCTTCTTCCGCTCCTATCTATTTCTACGAATTCGAAACCCAGCAGTTTGAAGGCGCTCAAAACTTCCTAACTCAAGCAAATCCAAAAGATATTAGGATTGAATTTGACAGCAAGAAGGCTCCCCTTCCTATTAATTCCTATTATATTTATTGGGAAACAGGGTGCTTTCTGGCTAAGACCTGCATACTATGCTTTAAAATTTGATCTACAAGACATGGAATGGACTCTACTCGTATTCAAGGGATGCTCCTTAAAAAAAGAATTCGAAAATCTCTTATTTAGCTTTTGTTCAAAATAAAAGCTTTGAATTTTCTAAATTCCCTTCCCACTCTTGCAATCGCTAAATGCTTCCTCAAGGATCTAACCGGATTTTCTTTGGGGAGCAGGTTACTTCCCGTAACGTAGCCCATATGATTACAGCTAGAGCTTTCCAAAGAAATGACTAAGCAGGAGACGCTCGGAAGTTTTTTTGAGAATACCCGCTATTGCCAGATATAAGTGGGACTGCCCTCAAAAAGCCTAAAAAGTTAAGGCAGTAAAGGCGCGTAAGCGACTCCTTAATTACAGAGCCTTTAAAGGTATAAGCTAGATCCTTATTCCCAACTTATCTCATCGCCTAAGCAGGGATCGCGCAGCTAAGAATCGCGATCCCTTACTGGTTTGGGACGTCCTCATAAATGGCCAGCCCAGCCCGAGAGAGATTGGCAGGCCTAGCCGTAGAGGGCCATCTGTGCATCCATGAAACTAGCTAGGGTAATACTTAACAGTTTCTGCCGCAAAATGCTGCCACTTCTCTCTTTTCATCATGCAGACGAAGTTGTATCAGAGCGCTGTGCTAGGTGAGCCATAGCCTCCTTATACCTTCTATCTGCAGCTCGTTGAAAATATTCGGCAGCTTTTGCTGCAGATTTTTGTACCCCTTTCCCTTGTTCATATAAGAGGCCGAGATTATACTCAGCTTCCGCATACCCCTGGTCTGCAGCTTGCTGGAAATATTCGGCAGCTTTTTTATCGGATTGCGGTACCCCTCTTCCTCCTAAATGCATGCGTCCGAGATGACATGCAGCGCCCCCATGACCTTGTTTTGCAGCTTGCTGGTAGTAGTTAGCAGCTTCTTTATCGGATTTTGGTAAACCCAACTCTCCCCACTTATAGCATTGGGCGAGAACATACGAAGCTTCCGCATGCCCTTGTCTTGCAGCTTGTTGGTAACAGTCGACAGCGTCCTTAGCGGATTTCGGTACCCCCAGCTCTCCCCATGCATAGCAATTAGCAAGAGTATACAGAGCTTCTGCATGCTTTTGCTCTGCAGCTAGGCGAAAATGCTTAACAGCTTCCGCGTCAGATCGCTGTACCCCTATCCCTATTGCATACATGCGACCGAGCTTATATTGAGCCGCCGCATGCCCTTGGTTTGCTGCTAGCTGATAGTATTCTACCGCTTTTTTATCACAAACTTCTTTATCAGATTCCTCCACCTCTCTCTTATCATACATGCGACCGAGATTATATTGGGCCGCCGCATACCCTTGCTCTGCTAAAAGTTTGGTAGATGCATGGGAAGAGTCGTTATAAATGATTACCGCTCTTTTTCCGGTCCAACAAACCTTCCAGTCATCCCTAATAGATTTAGAGAAAAGCGCAAAAAATAAAGAAAATACCGTTTTAGCAAAAGTCCGGACTAATAGCCACATTCTAGGTTTGAAGGGGTAAGTCTTTTCTGATCTTCCAAGCAAGGTGTATTTTTTTCCTTTGTATTCTGTAGTATGCTTTAATCCCTGAACAAAAGAGGGCGCTGAATAATTGGAAGAAATTTTTGAATCTATATATTTTGTTTTCATATTATTCCTAATCAAGTTAAAAAATTAGCTGCATGCTCATTTACTGTTAAGTATTATAATATATTTTATTTTATTCTTCCATCATTTTTCCAAGCTGTTAGTCCTAAGCATGTCAGGCTTTGTTACTATTGCACTTCCAAATAAAAAACCTAACCTTTCCCCACTACGGTTTGCTAGCTTATTTTAGAAAGAGCAAGCTTTTTTAATAGCTTGTCCTTTAACAGGCGGGTGTTATGCCTAAGAAATGACTTTATAATATTCGCAAAATTTAACTCTATACTAGAGAGTTTTGTAAGCCTTCAGACAATTCTTCATAAATATTTAGCCGCTTGTCATGCCCGCTTTCCCTCCTGTATCCTAAACTCCCTTGCGCTGCTCAATGGGAAACAAGTCAAAGCTCTTATGACGACCCCTCCTCCCTGCATAACTTCTTTACCCATCAGCTACTTCACCCCTCCGCATAGCTTATAGCGCTCAAATTCTTTGGCAATCTTTCAACCATTTCCTCAATGTAAGGCCAGACCCTATTCCTATTAAAATTCCTGCAGCTTTCTTCTCGATAATGAATACCACCCTGTTTTGATAGCTGCCGATTTACAGCTTGGGTGTATTAATGCCCTTTTAGGCCTCCATAGAGTAAGCTTTAATAAGTAAACTTGAAAATCCAAAACAAATGTAAGCGTAAGCTAAAACCTAATTTATTTTGCGCTAAATAAAGCTTTTCGGAAATTAATTTTTTAGCCTAATCATAAGCCATATTATTAAAACTAGATTTTTAAGCTTGTAAAAAATAGTTAATTTATAAATAAAAAAAGAATAATCAAAGCATCTAAGGGGGATGGTATGGATGAAAAATATGGAGTAGGTTATAGATTTCAGCAATTTGATCAAATTCGTCGAAATTGGGCCAGCTTTATGGCAGTGGGCATTTTGCTCATTATTCTTGGTAGCGCAGCTATTGGATTTTCCGTTTTCACAACTCTTTTTTCAATTTTTATTCTGGGATCTCTCCTAACGAGTACAGGAATTCTCCAAATTGTTCAAAGCTTTTGGGCTAGAAAATGGAGTGGCTTATTCCTTTCAGCCGCCCTCGGGATCTTATATCTCGTAACGGGCGTTATTTGTTTTGCTAGGCCAGCTGCCAGTGCGATGGCACTTACTCTTTTAATTGCCGCCTTTAGTTTGATTAACGGGCTTGTCAAAATGTTCAATGCCACCCTTCTTCGCTTTTCCCAGTCGGGATGGGTTTTCTTAAATGGCTTGATCACTTTTATTTTGGGAATTTTAATTTTAGCGGATTGGCCTGTATCAGGGCTATGGGTGATCGGATTATTTGTGGGAATCGACATTTTACTGCTGGGCTGGACATGGGTTCTCCTTGCCTTATCAGCAAAAGAAAATGAGCCCTAAAGGCTCTCAAATAAGGATGGGCTAACAGCTATCCTGTTAGGCCTTAGCTTTAAGCAGAATAGCCTGTAACCATCCTTGTCCAAAATTTTGCTAGGCCAAGTAAATTTTATGGCAGGTCAAATTTAAGTCTGTGCCAAAGTGCCATCGATATTTGTAATCATCACTCCAACTCACCACTAGGCCCTGCTGCTTAAAAAGCTCCAAGACACTGATGAAGCGGCTATAAGTGTAAACGTTTATATAGATCGAGGGTTGAAGATTCAAATAACGGTGGCGCCTTATTCCTCTATAGGCTTTACTTTCCGCTAAGGTCTCGGCTATCTCTTTTAGCAGCAGCTCTGCCAATTGCTTTTCTTCATCCGCTAAACTTGTCATTCCCTTTAATACAAATTTACTGGCTGGTAGATACCCCTTAGCATCGTAATGTTGTACAGCTTTCTGAAGGGCCTCTAACTCTTCTGCTCTTTCTTGGATAATAAAACGAAATTTTTCCATCATTTTATCAGAGTTTGGAGCAGGAGGAAGGCGGTCACCATGAGGATACCATCTCTTATTCCTTTCATAATCTTCTAATTGTTTTTGAAATAGCACTGAAATTGCTTGATAATATCTTTTGTCAAGTTTTTCCACTAAGGTAGGAAGGGGAAATAAATAAGCCAGCCGTTCAATCCCCTCGCTTATGTTAGAAGGATCTTCACAAAGATTGCCAAAATCTGTCCCACATACTCCCATCCCATCCAAGCGAACTTCTGGTAAATTGTGAAAGCCAATATCCCAAAATCCCACTTTTTCAACTAATAATTGAATTTGATTAACTAAATGGTGAAGGTTGGTTTTAAATCTGTCGGAAGCGGCATTAGATTGATAATGCGAGAGAATACGCGCCCAGAATTCTTCTTGTTCTACTATATTTAAGCCTAGCGGAAGACGCTCTTCTACATAAATGCTAACTTTCTCCGCAGTCATAAAGGTAGCTCTAGGAACCTGAACCCAGCAATTTTTGATTTTTTGGGTGATGGATAAAACCTTGCGCCCTCCTTGCTCTTGTTTACGGGTATCTTCCCTATCGGTTATCTTGAACACTAAATGAGGATAATGGGGATGGCCCCAGACACGATGGTATTTTCCTCTGCCCACTAGAAAGAAAGAAGAAGATGCTTGGTTTGTGCTCAGATTATTTAACTCTACTGAGGAAAAAGTTTTCAAAAAAAGCCCTTTGTCTTCGTCGGACATTAAAGGTAAGCTTTTCGTTACCGCCCAATCAGGGGCTTCGCGCGTACTAAAGTTGCGTATAAATAGCTCTACAACCTGTTTTACTTTTTGGGAGTTCTCTTCCACAGGTTGTAAAGTTAAGGAATGAAAAGTGATTTTTGGAATAAGATGAGCGGTTGATTGCATTTTCACACTCTCTGATTAAAAGATTTTCAATCTAAATGGAATGTAATTATTTATCTGCCTTGAGAGGCTTTAATTTCTTAAGTAAGCTAAGCATGGGAAAGCCACCTTATTCTAGCAATTTGGGCCCTTTGCAGCGGCTTTATTCAAACGAAAGAGTGATAACAAACAGGCAAAGTGTAAAGCATATTTTTAAAGCCTTCAGTAACTCCTATAGCGACTAAAGTCATCTACCTCTTAAAAACTATCCTATGCCAAGGCCAAATTTAGGCCAATTTTTAAAAAAGCGCCTAAGATGCATACCTTGTAGCACAAAGTTCATCGATGCAATCTAGGCAGGGGTATTTTTGGGATATAACAAACCGAGCACAATTCTTGAAAGGCTTTTTCTGACAAAAGAGCCAGAGGAGCGAGCTTTATGAGTTTCATCCCCGCCATAGCTTCCTATTGTTTTAGCAAGGTATAGGTGACCTTCGGCCAAGCTTAAGCTGTTGGACACTCTTTCTTAAGCCCATAAGCAAAAAAAGGTACCATTCCGTTCTTATTCTTGAAGCACTCTTAAGACCAGGTTTTTTCCATTCTCTGTCAAGGAGACGGTCGAAGAGCTTCTTTTTTTAAGAAAATTCGCTTGTATCAGCATATTGCAAATGGCGTCTACGCCGCGGGCTTGTAAACTAATCCTATTTCCCATCTCATAGCGATCCACTTCTCGATCGTAATCTTCTTGTACCTCTTCATACACCGCAATCATGAAGCGTTCATCTTTTGTTTTAGCTCGGCTCATTTAGTCGACCCTATTTATTTTTTTTAACCTTGCTCCTTTTACGGAATCTTCTATTATGTATCCATGAGATTGGATAAAGTCTCTCAAGCGGTCCGCTTCAGGCCAATTCTTAGCTTGTCGAGCTTGATTGCGTTGCTCAAGCGCGTCTTGTAATTCTGGCGGAATGAGATCTAGGGGGGTTTCAAAAGAGAAAATTGCTAAAACTTGATTGATTTTCTGCAAAAGCAGCAAAATTTCCGCGGCTTCCGATTCCCCCACCTGCCCCTTATCACACAATGTGTTGACTTCCCGAATCATTTCAAATAAAGCTGCCAATGCCACAGAAATATTGAGATCATCCGCTAACGCTTTAGCAAAAGCATGTAGCGTGCTTTCTACCACTGGGGAGACTAGCCCGGAATCTTTAGTTCCTTTGATCTCTTGAATACGTCTAATGAAATCTTGCACGCGCCTTAAGCTGTGCCGCACGGCATCCAGCCCTTCAAAAGTAAAATTTAGCTGCGTTTTGTAATGCGTTTGCAATAGCATGTAACGTACTTCTACACCTACATACCCTTTTTTTAACAAATCCCTTAGCGTATAGAAATTCCCCAAGCTTTTCGACATTTTCTTGCCATCTACAACCAAGTGCTCTGCGTGCATCCAGTGCTTGACAAAGGTTTGTCCCGAGCAAGCTTCCGATTGCGCAATTTCGTTTTCATGGTGAGGAAACATATTGTCTACTCCCCCCACATGGATATCGATTGTATCCCCTAATAATTGCATAGCCATAGCTGAGCATTCTAAATGCCATCCTGGACGCCCAGGACCAAATGGGCTTTCCCAATAAATTTGCCCGTCTCTCACCGAATCATAATTTTTCCACAAAACAAAATCTGAAATATTTTCCTTATCATATTCATCTGCCGCCACACGCTCTGATGCCCCCACTTTTAACTCATCCAATTTTAGATGGGACAAGCACCCATAGCGAGGAAATTTGTGGATCGCATAATAAATGCTGCCATCTTGCCCTTTATAGGCAAATCCTTTCTCAATCAGCTTTTGTATCATTTCGATCATGGGCTGAATATAATCAGTGGCGGCTGGATAAACTTCCGCAGGCTCGATATGTAAAGTTGCTAAATCCTGAAAAAAGGCCTCTTTATAGGGTTGGGTGAATGCATTGAGCGTTACCCCTTTTGTAATGGCGCCTTTAATGGTTTTATCGTCCACATCTGTCAAATTCATGACTTGCTTAACTTTTAAACCAAAAAATTTCAAAGTCCTCCTCAAGAGATCTTCGAAAACATACGTTCTAAAGTTTCCTATATGGGCAAAATTATAAACGGTAGGCCCACAGGTATATAGCCTAATTTGCCCGTTTTCTATATTTAAAGTTTGTTTGGCCCGTCTTTCCGTGTTAAACAATTGAATGGGACAGTTAGTAAAATTTAATGATAAATGCTTAGTATCCACTGGTGTCATTGTTCCTTACTCAGATGTTTCTGGTTGCGTATTCATATATGCGGCTTCCAGTTCTCGATAATGAATTTTTCCACTTCCCATTAACGGAAGTTCGGGTAATTGTATTAAGTTGGAAATTCTAACTAAATTGCTAAAACCAGCTTCACGTAAAGCTTGATTCACTTCATCCAAGGTAGTAGGAAACTTGGTAAATAAGAAGAGTTTAGCTTTCCCTCCGTCTTGTTCTTTAGCGTTAACTGCAAGAATAGGCCCCTCTTCTGTAGACCACCCCTTTTTTAGAGCGGTTTGCAACAGCACATCTTCAATGGCTGGTAAGCTAACCATTTCAGCCCCAATTTTAATGAATCGCTTCATTCTTCCCGAAATAAACAAGTTGCCCTCGGGATCAAGAAAGCCTAAATCACCTGTCTTATACCATTTTTTTCCCTCAATTTCGACAAAGGGGGAGGCAAGCCCTGGATTTAGATACCCATGAAAAACATTAGGGCCTCTGGCAAGGATGAGTCCTTGCTCACCTTGGGGAAGAAAAGCGTAAGTTTCAGGATGCGCAATCGCAATTTCTATGCCTGGAAATGGTTTTCCTACCCCTCGATTAGGCTTACCCACTTCATTAGCGGTTAAGATGGGAGAACATTCCGTGATTCCATATCCTTCCAGAAGAGCATCGAGCTTTCCGATTTGTTCCATTTCACGGAACAACTGAGGCGGAGCCTTTTCTGCTCCTGTTACACACAGGCGCAATGAATCTAACTGCCCAGGTTCTGTGGCTTTAATCATTCCTCTCAAAAAGGTAGGAGCCCCGCACGTAATAGTTGCTTTCCATTTTTCCACATTTCGAGCAAGCTCCTTGCCGTTAGTGGGGTCTGGGGAGTATACCACCCTCACTCCTATCAAAAGGCATAAAATCCCACAGATGTTAAATCCAAACGCATGAAAGGGTGGCAAAAATCCATAAAAGATATCATCTGAATAGATTTTGATGATACTGAAGATCTCTCTTTGGTTACTTAGCAAATTCTCATGCGTTAAAGGAACGCCCTTAGGAAGGCTTTCTGTCCCACTTGTAAAAAGCAAGACGGCCTCATCATCTTTTTTCACATTTTGCGTATTAAATTTCTTTAAGATTGCTTGGGTCCCTCTTTTTGACAGCCAAAGAGCTTTTAATTTGTCAGTTAAGCTAAACTCATGCCGCACATCTTCGAGTAAGATTAATTTATTTTCTATAGGAGCTAAATCCGCATTTTGTAACTTATCGATAAAAGCCCAGGAGCTTAAAACCACTTCTAAATTCGCTAACTGCAAAACAGATTCTAAATGGCGAGCTCCTACTGTCCAATTGATCAAAACAGGAATTTTCCCAGCAATCTGAGTGGCTAAAATGGCCACATAAGCAGGTACACTGGCAGGAAGCATAATTCCAATACGTTTACCAGGCAGTTTTTGAATATAGGATGCTAATAACAACGCGCGCATTTTTAACTGCGAATAAGTTAAAATACCTGAACGCTCGTCAGCACAAGCAATCGCCTTTCCTTGTTTTGCACATTGATTGAGAAAGACTTCTGGAATAGTCTCGCCAGGCGCTAAATTCACCTCGGCTTTAGGGACCTTCTTATTCCATTTTGAGAAATCTTTATATTCCTCTTGAACTTGCTCTTTGCAAACGATTTGCTTTGACGCTATGGCCATTAACTTACGAACTGTGGTCAATTCTTTAAAAGGCACAGCATCTACACTAAACTGGTCTTTTAAATAAACTTGGATTTCGGAAATATCTAAAGAATCCAGCCCTAAATCGGATGATAAAGCCATGTCTGGATGGATTTTTTCAGCCTGAATATGAGTCATCTCTTGTAATTTGTTCAGCACATTTTTTTGAATTTCGGGGGAAATGGCATGCATATCAACGTCTAATTCATCTTTTGTCTCTTCCGCAGTGATTTTAGGATAAACTTCTCCCCACATACTTGTGGAAACAAAAATTAAAGAATCACCCGGATACTCTCCCTCTTGCTGCGTAAGGCCATCTGGACGATTGTACCAATGCTCCAAATAGCGATTGAATTCCAAGCGGCTCCCCTGAATAGGTAAATCTGCTGGGGCTACTTCATATTCAATGATAACCTGGCGCCTAGGAGTAAAAAACAAAAGATTTTTGAGTACGCTTTTTATTCCCTCTGTGACCACTTTAAACATATTGGGGGTGGCGCCTGTCAACGCGCGGGAGAAAGAGCTTCCCCACAAACCTTTAACGCGCACGAGCACCACATTCGTTTCGGAAGCCCCTTGTAAAATGCGATAAACCCCTGAATTCCCCCCTAAAACTTCGCGCGCGGTTTGCTTCAAACCGCCGCCGGGATAAATTAAGAAATTATCTTTCTGTTTTAAGCCTTCAACGACAGTCTGTATCGCTTTTTCATTCTTACTGCGCTTTAAGCTATTTCCAGAAGTTTCAAAATTAGGAACAGGGATGGCTTTCACAAAACGCATTAGCCAATTAATAGCGGGATTGTAGTACATGTACTCGATCACCAAGGGACGAATAGGAAATTTTCCTATAATACCCAACGTTGTTAAAACAGGATCTACAAAAACAGCTGGATGGTTGGGTAAAAAAAGAACGCCGCCAGGCTTGTTAAGAGTCTTTGCATTTAAGTTTTCTAAGCCTTTGTAAGTAACCTTATATCTAAACCAAAGGATAAAACGAAAAAAATACCCAATTAAAAACTCTGCAATAAATCGCACGATATGTTCTCCTTTTAATGAAACATCCCTGAAATACTTTAGTTCATATCTCTTGAATAAAGAGAGAAATATAAACTTTTTCGAGTTTTTATTCCATCGTTTAGAAAAACCTGTTTCTCCCTGCAAGCAAGAAAGGATGAAATTTGAAAAAGCTTTGTCCTCTTCGGCGAACAAAGCTAAAATAGAGCGAAAAAGGAAGCAAGACTTACCTTAACCTTTTTCTACTGGTAGGCCTTTATGTTGCCAGGCAACTAATCCACCTGCCAAGTTATAAGCTTCGGATCCTTGTTTTTCAACGCTCCAGCAAGCTGCCGCATAAGCAGAACGATGCCCCGATTTGCAATAAAATACAACTTTTTTGGCTGATGGAGCAGAAGGAACCTTGTCAGCTTTAAATTGGGAAATGGGTAAGAGAGTAGAATTTGAAATTCTTTCTTCTTGATACTCGCATTGCTCGCGAACATCCACTAAAATAACTTGGGAATCATCCATCCACCGCTTTAAGGTGCAAGGATCAATTTCTTTAATTTTTTTTCCCATACAATGGTCCTCTCCATTTTTCAATTTCGCAACAAGTAAATAAAGTTGCTACTTTTTCTTCTTATTTATTATCCCACGTTTATGCTAACGAATAACCTAAAAAATCTTTTTTATTTTAATTGTTCCTACAAAATTTCCGCCGCGAGAGCCGCAAGCTCAGATCTTTCTGTTTTTTCTAAGAACATATGGCCATAAATTCTTTGATCTGTAAACCTACCGACAGCGTAAGTTAACCCATTTGAATCTTTATCTAGATATGGATGGTCGATTTGGGTGGGATCTCCAGTTAAAATGACCTTTGTCCCTTCCCCTGCCCTAGAAATAATGGTTTTTACTTCATGCGGCGTTAAGTTTTGCGCTTCATCTACAATAATATACATTTTGGGCAATGAGCGTCCCCGAATATAAGCGACAGCTTCCATTTCTACTTTTTTACTTTCCATTACCCAGCGCAAAGTGTCTGTGGCTTGGCCTGAAGGGGATTCGCACAAAAACTCTAAATTGTCATAAATAGGTTGCATCCAATGAAACAATTTTTCTTCCTTGGTACCCGGTAAATACCCAATGTCTCTTCCCAGAGGAACAATAGGACGGCTAACTAAAATACGGGAATAAATTCCTTCATCAAAAACTTTTCTCAACCCGCAAGCTAAAGCCAGCAAAGTCTTTCCTGTTCCAGCAGGACCTAGCAAAGTCACTAATTTAATATCATCCCGCAATAACAAATCAACAGCACACCGCTGTTCAATATTGCGAGGTTTAATTCCCCACATGTTGACAGGCTTTAGAAGCGGCTCAACTTGTTGTCGCACAGAGTCATATTTCCCAGCCATTAAAGAATTTTCAGGCGATGTCATCAGCAAGTATTCATTTGGACGGCAATCTAAATCAGGGAACTTTATAAAACCATCTTTGAGAAAAGTGTCCGCCTCATGTTTAGTTACTGTTACCCGCCGGCTTCCCCGATACATAGCCTGATAGGCGTATTTTAAATTTTCATAATCTTCTGCCTCCAAGCCTATTGCTTCAGCTTTGATGCGAGCCGCAAAATCTTTTGAAACAAACACGACTTTTTCCGATCTTTCAAAAAGCAAATAAGCTGCCATAATGATTTTATTATCGGTGGTAGATAAAGGAAAATCTCCCTTGTAATCCTTTTTTATCTCTAAAGCAATACGCACATCCGATTCATTTGACAAAGGAATTCCATTGTGCAAATCCCCCTTTCCTTGCGATGATAAAGAATCAAGAAAACGAAAAAAAGCACGCGAGTTTTTTCCTAAATCATTGGGTAACCGCTTCATTTTGTCGAGTTCTTCTAATACTGCCACAGGGATAACCACGCGATGGCGAGGGAATTTGATAAGAGCTTCAGGGTCATGCAGGATCACATTAGTATCCAAGACAAATGTTTTTTTCACAAGTACCTCCTTTACCAGAATGTTTTTAAAGGGGACGCCTTTCGTATTTTAAGCCTACGAGCCGAAGCTTACGAAAGAAAGGAAAAAAGTGCGAATCAAAAATGCAGAGGAAGCCTTCCATTTTTGGCTAATTCAGCAATCAAACCATTTGACTGCTAATTTAGTTTGACAAGAAGTCTTCTTTTAAGCTAATATATGAAATTCAGGTAGATAAAGAAGTTAAAGGAGCTTATATGAAAATAACAGATAAAATTTTAAGTATCCCTCCTCATATTTCAACCACTTGGGCTAACATTTCTTCCCTTCAGATGAAAGGACTCCTCTTAGTAGTCACTCTTATGAGCGGTGAAAGTGTAAATATCCCCGGTTTGTCTTTAGAAATCATCGAAAAAATCTTTTCTACCCACGCCACCTTTCTAGAGCAAGAGACCCTTAACCCCTCAGCACCTTCACCCTTGCTTTCTTCAAAGGGAACAGTCAATGAGATTGAACTTCCTTTTCGAATGGGTTTTTCCACTCTAGATGGGATAGGAACAGCCTTACAGCACAACCCAGCCCATGCTGACGCACCCGACTTACCGGAAGAAATTCTTGGAAAAATTGGAGCGATTGCAAAGATTATCTCGCCTGAGACCGAAGCAGATATCCCTCAACCCGAACCACACTGCAATTGTATGCATTGCCAAATTGCTCGAGCGATTCATCAACATCTCATAGACCACGATGAGGAACTCGAAAGTGCAGAGTCTCAGCCCGCAGAAGAAGTAGAAGTAACCGAAGAAGACCTCCGCTTTTCTGATTGGGATATCGTTCAAACAGGCGATAAGCTATTTTCTGTGGTCCGACGCCTGGATCTTCAAGAAAAATATAGCGTTTATCTTGGACACCCCGTAGGCTGCACCTGCGGTCAATCGGGTTGTGAACACATCCTAGCAGTTTTAAAAAGCTAAATTAAAAAATAAGGAAGAACTCGAGTGTTCTTCCTTTTGCACTTATCCTCGATTGCAAAGCAAAGTCTCAGATTGCTCGCTTTTCCTTCGCAAGTTCTAAGTATGCTCGCCTCAAAAAAGTTTTAACCTCTTCTGAAATAGGGGGATGCAAGACTGCGCCATGCGAGAGAAGCAACCTGACTAATTTTAAATTTCTCGCCTTTTCAGCAGCCACATACAAGGGGGTCGCATTTTCCGGCACAAGACCTGGATATGAAGCAAACGCATTCGTCGCAATATTTGGATTTGCTCCATTAGCCAACAACAGCTCTGTAACCTTGTGCGCCGTTTGTTTAGGACCTTTTGCAGCAAAAATCAAAGGTGTCCATCCATCTTCATCTCCCACATTTACCAAGCGCTTGCCCTCTTCCTTCTGTAAAATATACCGAACCAAAGGCACATTTCCTACAAGAGCGGCTCGACTTAAGGCATGAGAACTCAGGGCCGGCGCGCAGTATTCAAGCTTATAATCTGGGTTATCTGCAAGGAATTGTTTGAATTCTGCTTCGGTAGTCTCTTCGTTAACTTGAATCAGAAACCTCCCAGAAGGATGAGCCGCGCAAAATTCCTCACACCTTATAAAATTTTGTAGAGAATTCATTTAAACCTCCTTTTTTATGTCAAAACCCACTCGTGGCCTGAAGCTTTATCTGCCTTTAAAATCCTTAAAAAGAAGAGGCTTATCTGCTTATTCCATGGTCATCCTCCCCTAAATCATGAAGACAAGCCCTTTTTCTTGAAGAAGAGTCATAACAAGCCTCACAAACTTTTACGGGTAAACCCCTTCTACTTTTTCACCCCACCCTTATTTAAACCCTTATATGCTATCTTCTTTGACTTAATAAAATCATAAGCTGAACTTTAGATGGATCTTTTTTAACTTTGCTCCTAGCTTATTTTCTTAATCCCCTTAATTGTTTTTGTCAAAAGTTTCTAAATTTTCGCCAATAAAAGCTTCCTTTTAAGCGAATATTAACTTTCTATAGGCTTTAGCAAAGAGTGATTTTTTCCTTGATCCTTACTTGTCTTAAAACCTCAAAAGTCCTAATATCTCTTTTTACCCACTGTCTTTATTACCCTGGAGCAGACCATGTCCAAAATCTCCGCCACCCTTGTTTTCGTTTGTTCCACTTTAATTGGAGCTCTTCATTCCCCTTTGCTAGCAGCCAACCCGGCAGGGCTTTCTGCCCACCCTTTTTCTGCTTTTACGGGTAAAGTGATGCGCGATAAGGTGAGAATAAGACTTGAGCCATGCACGGAAAGTCCCATTTTAAAGGAAATGGTAAGGGGAGAGATGGTTATTGTAACAGGAGAAACGGATGAATTTTATGCGATCCTTCCCCCTGAGGAAACGAAGGCCTACATTTTCCGCACTTTCGTATTAGATAATATCGTCGAAGGGCATAAAGTGAATGTACGTTTAGCTCCCTCTTTAGAAGCCCCCACTATTACCCAATTAAATACAGGGGACCAGGTTGAGGGATCCATTAGCGCATCTAACCCCAAATGGCTTGAAATCGCCCCTCCTAAGCATGTCCGCTTTTATATTGCAAAAGATTACATAGAAAAAATAGGTCCTGCCGATTTAATGGCTAAAATTGAAAAACGAAAACAGGAGGCCACCTCCGCCCTTAGCCAAACAACGCTAGCCCTCCAAGCAGAACTGCAAAAAACTTTTGAAAGCATGCATGTTGAGCCTTTATTTCAAAACCTTAACCAAATCTCGAAAGAATACACAGATTTACCTGAACTCGCAGCCCAAGCACGAGATTTTCTAAGACACAGCCAAGAAATCTATCTGCGTAAAAAAGTGGCTTACCTAGAAAGCAAAACCCCAGATCCTTCTCAAAATTGGCAAACTAAGCATTACCAACTCGCTTCTGAGTTAGAAGAGAAACAGCATAAACTTGCTCAACTTGAAAAAGAATTAGCCACCCAAAACCTAGCACCAACTCCCATCACCCCATCAGCCAATCAGTCAAAAGTTAAAACACCCTCTTTACAGTGGGCTTCCATTGAGCAACAAAGATTTGAAGAGTGGATGGCAGAGCGAGGTGAGGAAGGAACTCTGGATGAGTTTTACGAAGAACAAGAAAAAAGCCACGTACTTTTAACTGGGATTGTTGAACCTTATGCTCGCTCTATTAAAAATAAACCGGGGGATTTTATCTTGATCAATCAAGCAACCCATCTACCGATAGCCTATCTTTACACCACTGACACCTCTCTTCAGGATAAGATCGGGCAAACAGTGACCATTCACGCCTCGCCAAGGCCTAATCATCACTTTGCTTATCCAGCTTATTATGTATTGTCCTTTGAATAGACTTCAAACTAGTAAATTTTAAAATCATTATGAAAGAAAAGTTTTATATAGGAATTGTTTCATTTTTTTGTCTGGTTGTCGTCCTTTCCACCATTTTATCCGCTAAGCTCTTTCCGGCTCCATTTAGCTCCCATTTGTACTTGCCAGTTGGAATGATTTGTTACCCCTTTACATTTTTTGCGGGAAATCTGGTCACAGAAATTTATGGATCGCGCGAAGCGCGCTTTATGATTTATCTGGGGTTTGGCTTAGCTCTTGTCACCCATTTTTTTATTGATTTTGCCATTTCTCTTCCTGCTTTAAGCCATGAAGTCCAAGTAGCTTTCGAAACGACTTTTGGATTAAATGGAATTACTATTTATGGTTCGCTGCTAGCCTATATTGTCTCCCAAAGCCTTGAGATCAGGCTTTTCCTCTTTATAAAAAAGCTGACTAAGGGAAAATATTTATGGCTTAGAAACAATGGAGCCATTGTTGTTTCTCAATTTATTGACACATTTATTGCAAATTGGATTCTTCTCTATATGGGAATGAAACTAGACATCCCTCAAACCATTCAGATTATCTTAGCTTGCTATGTGTACAAATTAATGCTTTCCTTTTGTATCACCCCCTTGTTTTACGGAATGGTTTATTTGCTTAAAGACAATTTGCCACAGCCTGAACCAGCTTCTATTGAAGTTTAAATGCACTATTTTAAAAGACATAGACGTTGGCTCTGGCCTTTGCTGATATGGCTTTGCCTAACCCCCTTTACCGCCCACCTAGACTTAGCCATTAGTCGCTATTTTTACTCGGTTAAAGCAGGGCATTTTTCTTCAAACTTGGTTTATCAATGGGCTTATTGCTATGGAACCTGGCCAGGGCTTTTTCTAGCTATGGTTGCTCTGATTGTCTGGGCTCTCTCTTTTTTTACTCCCGCCTGGAAAAAATGGAGATCCAGTGCTCTTTTACTTGTTTTAACATGCGCTATCGGATCTGGATTAATCGTTCACGCCATCCTAAAAGACAATTGGGGTAGACCGCGACCGCGCCAGACAACTGAATTCGGGGGACAACTTCATTTCCGTCCCTATTATCTTCCTCACTTTGCCAAACAAGCGGAAGAGGCAAAATCTTTCCCCAGCGGGCACAGCTCGATGGGATTTTATTTTGTGGCGTTAATAGTTTTAGGCAGCGCTTTAAACAAAAAAGTTTTAGTTTATACAGGGATCGTCTGCACGCTTATTTTGGGAACGTTGCTTAGCCTCACCCGCATTGCACAAGGAGGGCATTTCTTTTCGGACGTTCTTTTCTCTGGCTTAATCATGTGGTGGTGTACTCTCAGCATTAACTGGTTATTACATGGGAAAAATCATGAAAGGACTTACTAAGCGGCAACAAGAGATTTTGGAATACATCCAAGAGTTTATCCGTTTGCATCGATTTTCACCGAGCTATCGAGAAATCATGCATAAATTTGGGTATTCTTCACTAGGCTCAGTTTCCAAACATTTGCAAGTCTTGAAGCGAAAAGGGCTCTTAACATCGGAGAAAAAATGCAGCCGCTCTTTAAAACCCGTAGAAAATAACCACCCTTCTCCTTGTCAAAATGAAGTAGAGCTCGCTTTTATTGGGCATATTTCGGCAGGATTTCCGGTAGAAATTTTTCCAAAAGCTCAAAAACTTGCAGTCCCTCGATATCTAGTCCAAGATACAGAGGCGAGCTACATCCTTCGGGCGCAGGGAAATTCCCTAAATGACGAAATGATTAGCGATGGCGATCTTTTAATTGTGGAAACGGGCAGAGAGGCTTGTTCAGGAGAGTGGATTGTCGCCTTGCTAAATGAACAGGAAACATTCATTAAGCGCTATTATCCAGAAGGCCAATATGTTCGCTTAGTAGGGCAAGACTCCACGCAATCCCCTATTATGATCCATTTGGAAGACCTTGTTATCCAGGGAATTGTTGTCGGGCTTGTCAGATTGTATGATTAACGCCGCGCTTCTCTACTCATGCCAATCTGTTTCCTCTGGCTCGGGCTCAAAATCCTCTAAGGTTTTTGATTTTTTTCCTGAAATCAAGCGGATAAGAGAAAGCGTCCAAGCAATTAAAACATACGTCCAGGACAACACAAAAAATAAAAGGGAAAAATGTTGAACGATTCCATAAAAAATCAAGACCGCAGCCACAACAATGTAAAAAACTAATTGAAAGGAGGCGACTTTTACATCCAAACTTTTAAAACTGGGAAATTTCCATCGGCTAATCATAAAATAGCCTAAAACCACAAAAGCGGAGACAAGAAACCCTATTCTTGTTTCGAGGCCCATGGAAAATAAATGATTAAAATCGTCCGACACTAAAAAGAGATTTGCCGACACCATAGCCGCGGCTGCCGCAGGAATAGGTAAACCTGTAAAGTTTCTTTTATTAGCAGCCAAAAGCTCTTCATCGCCTCGAGCTAGCTGTGCAGATGCATTATAACGCGCTAATCTTAACACTCCGCATACGGAAAAAATCATAGCGGCAATTGTTAAAAAAGCAGATAATTCCGAGCCCTGTTCTAGGCTAGCCGTCTTCAATACGATCACGGCAGGCCCCACGCCAAAGGTGATGGCATCAGCTAAAGAGTCAAAAATGCCCCCAAATTCACTTTCAGCTTTCATAGCCCGAGCCACCGCCCCATCTAACAAATCTGCTAAAGCTGCAAGAAGCATAATCCCGGCTGTCGCAGTCAAAATGTGCTGATCAACTTGGCCAAAGTTAATCATGGTCATTTTAAAAATCACAAACAGCCCACAAGTTAAGCTAAATGCCGTGATAATATTGGGAAGCAAGTAAATTTTCTTCATTTTTCCTGGAAGGTGCTCGCATTCTTAGGATCCAATTAAGCTTAATATAAAACATTGGCACATTTACTGAAATTTTTTAGGAAACAACCGATAGACACTTCACTTAAAATGTAGGTAAATCTTGAGACTGCTCCACTTGATGTAAAGCTTGCCGCAATTGATGCATCAAATATCCTGCGCGCTCAGGATTGTGGCGATCTTCGGGATGAATGGTCCATTCCTGGGAAATTTGTCCTTCTCGAAGCAAAAATACACGGTCTGCCATCGCGAGTGCGTCATGAAAATCATGCGTCACCATCAAAATGGTTGTTTCAAATTGCTGCTGAACGTTTCGCAAAAAAACATACATCTGCTCTCTTAAAACGACATCGAGAGAGGCAAAAGGTTCGTCTAAAAGCAAAACAGGTCTATTTAAAATTAAAGCGCGCGCTAGCGAAACTCTTTGGCGCATTCCCCCTGACAGCTCATCCGGAAATTTTTCTTCGCAACCGGATAACCCAAACAACTGCAATAAGCGGCGCGCTTCTTCCCTTACTAACGGAATAGAACCGGATGTTTTTTTTCCAAGTTCTGCACTCAGCGTCATATTGCGTAAAACTGTGCGCCAAGGAAGAAGCAAATCTTCCTGCATCATGTAAGCGATCAGATCATCTTTTTCAGATAAAGGTTGGCCATCAATTAAAACCTTTCCAGACTCTGGAGAAAGGAGGCCTGTCAATACTTTAAATAAAGTTGACTTACCAGATCCAGAAGTCCCTATCAAGGCCCCGCTTTCTCCTTTTCTCAGCTTCAAAGAAAGATTTTTAAGGATTTTCTTTCCTTCATAGGAAAATGTGAGATTTGATATGTTTAGCATTCGAAAACAACTTTTACGTCTTATTATAGATGAGATCTTAAAATCTCATTTGTTTTTTGTAAACCTATTTTCACAGCAATTATTATTACTTTATGCTGAGGTCGCATGCCATTTCAGAAGGCTTTACTGGATGTTCAACGCAAACTTAAAAATGACGCCTTAGATGGTTGGCTGCTTTATGATTTTCGACGCTCAAATCCTCTCGCCTGCCAATTCCTCAAAATCTCCTTGGAAGCCAATTTAACAAGGCGCTTTTTTTATTGGATCCCCCAAACGGGCTTTCCAATTAAAATCGTCAGTGCCATCGAATCTCATCTTTTAGAACATTTGCCAGGTGAAAGCTTAGTCTATCATTCATGGTCTGAACTGGAAGAAAAATTGGCTAAGCTTCTTTTGAATAAAAAGAAAATTGCCATGGAGTATTCACCTAAAAATGCTATTCCAGCGGTATCTAAGGTAGATGCTGGAACCCTTGAAATGATTCGTTCTTATGGCGTGGAGGTGGTTAGCTCGGCAAATCTTTTACAAGCTTATACAAGTACCTGGACACCTTTTCAACTTCAAACACATCGCCACGCTCTGCTGGTTTTAGAAAATAGCGTAAAATTAGCTTGGGAAAAAATTGCAAAGAGCCTTAGAACAAGCCAAAAAATGACAGAATTTGATGTGCAACAATTCATTTTGGAAAATATCAAGGAGCAAGGCTGCATTACCTCTGACCCGCCAATTTGTGCTGTCAATGCCCATTCTGCCAATCCTCACTACTCCCCAGATGCTAAGCATTTCGCTGAAATTCGACCTGGCGATTTTATACTGATCGATCTTTGGTGCAAACAAAACCTCCCTCATGCCGTGTATGCAGATATTACTCAAGTAGGCGTCGCTGCCGCCACTCCTACTGATAAACAACAAAGGATTTTCAATATTGTCAAAGAAGCTCGAGATTCCGCCACCCACTTTATTCGAGAAAATATTGAAAACCGTCTTGCTGTTATGGGATGGCAGGCAGACCAAGCCTGCCGAGAGGTGATCACAAAGGCAGGCTTTGGGTCTTACTTTATTCACCGGACTGGACACAATATTGGAGAAGAGGACCATGGCCCAGGCGCTCATTTAGACAACTTTGAAACCCAGGATCAACGATTTTTGTTACCTCAGACTTGTTTTTCTATTGAACCAGGCATTTATCTGCCCAATGAATTTGGCCTTCGTTTGGAATACAATGTCTTTATCCATCCTCACCATAAAGTGGAAGTCACAGGAAATGTGCAAAATCACCTCATTTGCCTCGGTAACGCAAATAATTTTTGATATCCTTTTAACTTGCATACAATTGAGTTTAAGATTAAACTTTTGTCCTTTTAGATAATCAACATAAAGGATTTATGTGGAGCAACAACAGCCCATTTCAAGAGGAAGTATTTTTTCAGCTATGCTGTTAGTGGCTGGAACCTGTATTGGGGGTGGAATGCTTGCCTTACCTGTGGCCACGGGCGTCAGCGGATTCGTGCCGTCGCTTTGTATCATGGCGATTTGCTGGTTAGCCATGACCCTCACAGCTCTTTTTCTGGTGGAGGTCAGCCTTTGGTTCGACGAAGGAGCCCATGTCATTACCATGACCAACAAAATTTTAGGTCCCTTGGGAAAAGGCGTCAGCTGGTTCCTTTATCTTTTTATTTGCTATGCTTCTATCGTGGCTTATACAGCAGGAGGAGGCATTCAAATCGCTTCAGCCCTAGGATCTTATTTTAATCTTCAAGTAAGCAAAGAAATGGGAGCTTTAATTTTTGTGGCCCTCTTCAGCTCTGTGATTTATTTGGGGAATCGGTTTGTAGGAAAGGTTAATACGATTTTATTTATAGCCATGATTGCGGCGTATTTTGGACTGGTAGTCGTCGGGATTGATGAAATCCAATCGGTGCTGCTAAGCCATCAAAAATGGGGCGTTTCTCTTTTCGCTGTCCCCTTTTTATTGACTGCTTTTAGTTTTCAAACCATGGTCCCCAGTCTGACTCCTTACCTAAAAAGCCATCCAAACGCATTGCGCTGGGCCATTATGGGCGGCACATCTATCGCTTTTATTATTTACGCCATCTGGCAATCTCTTATCTTAGGGATTGTCCCTGTCGGAGGACACAATGGACTAGCGGCGGCCTTGATTAAAGGAGAACTTGCCACCCAATGTTTGCATCAGCATGCCTTCGGCAGCTGGTTTTGCAATGTGGCGGAATTTTTTGCTTTTTTTGCTATCGCCACCTCTTTTTTAGGGATGACCTTGGGATTGTTCGATTTTCTTGCAGATGGTCTTTCGATCAAAAAAGAAGGCATGGGGAAATTTTTGCTCAGCATTTTAATTGCCCTTCCCACCCTTCTGTTAGCTGTCAAATTTGACCGTATTTTTATCGTGGCCTTAGAAACTTCAGGCGGCTTTGGAGACTCTATTTTAAATGGAATGCTTCCTATCCTCATGGTTTGGATTGGCCGTTACTGGATGAATTTAAAGGGTTCTTTTAAAGTTCCTGGAGGCAAACCTCTCTTGGCCCTCCTCTTTTTATTCTTTACATGTACGCTTCTTTTGGAAATTCTCATTCAAGGAGGCTGGATCTCTTCTCCTTACGAAGCATTTCATTTGCCTGAACTTGAGACCTTAATCAACGAAGCCTAACAATAGGAATTTACATGGGACTACTTACAGCGTTTAAAGTTTTTTTTAAAGCGTTTAAAGACCCTCAAGGAGCCCAACAATTCTTGGAGGGGCAAACTCCTCATAAGCAACTGCCACAGCAAGAATCGGATCCTTCTCATCTGCGATTACTGGCCATCTTGCAAAGGACAGGGAGATTTGTGGACTTTATTCAAGAAGACATTTCTTCTTTCGATGATGCTCAAGTGGGCGCAGCAGTACGGCAAATTCACCAAGAGTGTCAAAAAACCCTTGCTGATTTGGTGGCGATACGCCCCCTCTTGGATGAAAGTGAAGGCTCTAAAATTCAAATAACGGCGGGGTACGATCCTTCCATGTACAAGCTTGTAGGACACTTACAGGGCACTCCCCCTTTCAGCGGCACCATCATCCACCGAGGATGGAAAGCTTATAAAAAATCTTTGCCTAAAAAGGGTGACGCCCACTTGGACGAAATTATTTGTCCTGCCGAAATTGACGTCACTAGTAAGTCATAAGGGAGTTTAAAATGAGTGAGAAAAAAAAGTGGAGCATTGGAATTGACCTTGGTACAACCAATTGTACACTGGCCTATGCCGAATTGGATCCGTCTTTTTCTCCAAACACTCAACCGGTCATTCATCAATTTTTTATCCCTCAAATTGTAGCAGCTGGAGAAGAGCAAGAACTTCCCTTTCTTCCTTCTTTTATGTATTTCCCGTTGGAAGAAGAGCTAAAAGCAAAAAGCGTCGCTTTAAGCTGGAACCCAGAACAAACATTTTGCACCGGCACATTTGGTAGAGATCGTGGGGGAGAGCTTCCCGACCGACTAATTTCATCTGCTAAATCATGGCTTTGCCATTCTGGCATTGACCGCCGCTCCCCTATTTTGCCTCCTCATAGCGATGAAAGCCCTAAAATGAGCCCGCTACAGGTTACCTCTCATTTACTCAGGCATTTGAAAGAAGCTTGGGATATAAAAATGCCCGAAACTCCCTTTGCCGAACAGCAGATTTTAGTGACAGTTCCTGCCTCTTTTGATCCAAGTGCCCGAGAGCTGGTTCAAGAAGCGGCCCGTTTAGCAAACTATCCAGAAACTATTTTATTAGAAGAGCCTCAAGCGGCATTTTACGCTTGGCTACATCACCATCATGATACCTGGAGAAACAATTTGCTACAGGTTGGAGATAGCATTCTGGTAGTGGATATCGGAGGAGGAACAACCGATTTTAGTTTGATTTCTCTTTTGGATGAAGCTGGTAATTTAACCCTTAAGAGGCAAGCTGTAGGCTCTCATCTGCTTCTGGGAGGAGATAACCTCGATCTTAGTTTAGCTTATCTTGCTCAAAATAAATTGGAAGAACAGGGGCATTCTCTCGATGAGAGACAATTTCAAGCTCTGATCCAAACATGCCGAAAAGCAAAAGAGCTGTTAATGTCTGCGAATCCTCCCAAACATGTGGACGTCGCTGTGATGGGACGAGGAAGCAAACTCATTGGCGGATCCCTAAAAACCAAGCTTACTCTAGAGGAAGCAAAAGCTATTCTAGTCGACGGTTTTTATCCCTTAATTACCCCTCAGGATCGCTCCCCTACCGAAAAACGTTTAGGATTGCAACAAATTGGGCTCCCTTATGCGCAAGATCCGCGCATTACCTCGCAACTCGCTAAATTTCTCTCCATGACTGGTGAAGGAGATGGCGGTAGCATGGATGAGTTCGTTTTACCCACTAAAATCTTGTTCAACGGCGGAACGATGAAAGCGCAAGCTTTCCAAGAACGTGTGGTCGAGCTGCTCAATAACTGGGCTACTATTTTAAAAAAAGCCCCTGTTCAGCCCCTTCCCCACCCCGATCTCGATTTCGCTGTTAGCCGCGGGGCTGTGTATTACGGCTTAGCGCGCGAAGGAAAAGGGATCCGCATTAAAAGCGGAACAAGCCGCAGTTATTATATTGGGGTGGAAGATGCCGTTCCCGCAATTCCTGGAATGCCAGCTCCTCTTAAAGCCATTTGCGTGGTCCCCTTCGGAATGGAAGAAGGCTCAGAAAGAGAACTCCCCAGCCAAGAGTTCTCCCTTGTCGTGGGGGAACCCACCACTTTCCGTTTTTTCAGCCATGCCACGCAAAAGTTTGCCGATGGGACAGAGGCAGAAATGGGCACTATTATTAAACAGTGGAAACAAGAATTAACAGAGCTTCCCCCCGTTGAAACGTTCATTGAAAAAATGGAAGGAGAGGGAAAAACGATTCGAGTCAAACTCAAATCGCGGGTAACTGAATTAGGCACACTTGAACTGTGGTGCGTTGCTTCCCCTGGCCAACAATGGAAGTTAGAGTTTGATTTAAGACAAAAATAAAGAAACATTTTTATTTTCTTAATAAATTCCTAACAATTATTTGATAAATTATACCTCAGAATTAATTAGTTAGTCCTAATCAAATAAGGAGGTAGTATGAGAATTACAGAACAAAATATCCATAGTTTTAGTTTAGAATCTCTTGAAAATTATCACGCCATTGCCTACAAAGGGAATGAGGTTCAAATATTTGCCAATAAACCGACGAAAGGTTTTAAAAAGCTACAGTCTATTCAGATTCTCTCCGATCTTAAAAAGATGGCTGAAAAAAGCCTTTCTGCACAAAATATGGATAAAATTAAGGCAATTATCCATCACATCAAAGTGGAAAAAGAAAAACAACAAGTCTCTTTTAAGCCCATTCAAAAAATTATCAATTTTATCAGTAAACTGAGCAATAAATTGCGTGGTTACGAATTTAAAACTTCTTTGCAACTCGCTACCGAGATGCTTCAAGACGAAAAACTTAGCATCCCTCTACCTCCGCCGCCCCCTCCTTCTTATTCCCAGGAAAAAAAGAGAGAAAATTCTCTTGACGCACAAGGTTCTAAAAAGAGTCTTCAAGGCCCCCAACAGGCTGAAAAAACTCTGCAAGAAATGCTGCTCGATGGGATAGAAGAGAGATCGAAACGGCGAAACAAAGCTGCCGCTGCAGAGCAGAAAGACGCTTAATCCAAAACAAAGAACAGCCTTATCAAATAGCCAATAATTTTTTAGGAAGCTCAATATTGAGCTTCCTAAAAAATTTACTCGTCAAATTCTCACCTTTTTTTAAATAAAAATCAACCAAAATTAATCAATTAATTGGCCAGTTGCTGCGCCATTTTTGATTAAAATGCACATGAGCATTCTCATGATAAGGCCCTTGTAAAAATTCCCCTTCTCGTACGGCTATTTGTAAAGGAGGGTGTCCCCTACCCATAAGAAAAACTCGCCGTTGCAGCTGCTTTGCCCAGCCCTTGTCCGTTTTTTCAATTAAAGAAAGTCTTTGCTTATTGAAAAGTCATTTGCACTTTAGAGGAGAGGTAGTTTTTCAGTTAAATGTTAAAAATTTCTACACCTAGCTAGCGTTAATTTTTAGAAGTTTACACCTCAGACTTGCGTGATTTTTAATAAAACCACCATATAATTATATTTTTAATTTTATTTTTCGTTTTATAATTAAATCATAGTTAAGGAGGGTTAATTATGAATTTTAATAATAATAATTATGAAAACCTTTTAAACTTCTGGAAGGAAAAGGAAACGTTACCGGCTGCAAAGGATAAAAAGAGATCCGAGCAAAGGACACCTTCGCAAGCCAAAATAACTGAAAAAGCCACAGAGGCTATCTCTCCTAAAAATACGCCTATCACTAGCTCTTCTAAAAAACAGAAGATGCAAGGTAAGAAAGAGAGCTTTCGCTCAACGCGTCCTCAAAAAGGGCAAAAATTTGAAAAGTTGAGAAATTTGTTTGAACAAGCAAGGCCTACGCAGCCATCTCCTGAGCGAAAAGCCTCCCCACGAAGAATCGAAATCCCCCAAGTTTTTCTACAAGAGGAAGCTCAAAAGGAGCAATCTGTGGGATCTTCCCAGCAGAAAGGAAAAGCTGTTATTCCGCAGGCTTCTAAAAAAGAAGCATCTGCTCCTTCCCCAATAGAGGCAGAAAAAGAAGCAAGGAGGAAACTTAAGGGAAAGGAAAAAGAATCCATTGAGGAAACAGAAGCAAGGCTGAGGGAAGAACAACCTGCGGAAGAGCAAATTCTCCAGACTTTAGAGCAAAAGATCGCTAGATTACACCAAAAATTAGATGAGGATCCGAATGAGGAAGAGTTTGAAGCAATTCAAGAGAAATATAATGTTTTAATCGAGCTTGTTGAGGAAAGAAACATTAAATTAGGAGATTTGGAATCTGTAGTTGCTTATTTAGGCGCCAGAATCGCTGCACCCAAAGAAAGCATAGCGAGGCCATCCCGCCAACCAGCTCCTTTAGAAGTTGAGAACCCGGCCCCTGATCTTGCAGCGAAAATCTCAGTTGAGACGGAGGTAATCGATAGAACCAATCAAAAAATCACCACGATTACCCTCGCTGAAGAACAAGCCTTATTTACTCTTCAATCGATTGCAGAAGATGTTGAAACATTGAAATCCTTTCTTAAAGAGAATCTCGAGGTGTTGAAATCCTTTGCAACAAATATCGAAAACTCGAAAACCTTTTTTAAAGAGAATTCTGAGATATTGAAATCCTTTCTCAAGGAGAATCTCATGATTAGGGGTAAATTTTCTAAGAAAGTAACTGGTTTGAGCCGTTCTTACACCGTCTCTCCCAGGGGGCGTATTTCCGTGCACCTTAAAACGGAGGAAAAGGTTCAAATTGGGAAACTTGTCAAAAAAGGAAAAATAGGCGGCGGAGCCTTTAAGAAAGCTAAATTAATGCAAGAGGTGGACAAAGGTACATTTGAGGTCAGGGGAATTTTAGCTGAGGCATTAGATCCTTCTACTAGAAGCCGAGTATTTAATTTTATAAGGGATATGAGAGGGGAAGAGCATATTTGCCAAATGGACTACGTGCAATGGTTTTCTAAGAGAAAAAAAACTTCTTCTATTATGGATGTGAATAAAAAGGGGGGGAGAAAAGAAGCTTTCATCTCAGAGTTTTATCCATTTACAGGAGAAGAAGTTATCTCTCTCATCCAAGAGAACCGTATCCCGTCAACATTATATATACCTATAGCCCTTCAACTTGCATACGGGGTTCAATCGATGCATCAAAAAGGGTGGGTGCATCGAGATTTGAAACCTGGCAATATCTTTTTCCAATGGGATCCCTCAAACCCTACCGAAATAAAGGTGGCCATTGGGGATTTTGATACCGTTCATAAAACTAATGACGCGAATAGTACAAACGAATCTACGGGAACACCCGGTTATATTCCCCCTGAGTATGGGATTGAAGAGCTGATCTCAGATGCAAAACCTGCAGATATCTATGCGTTAGGAGTGACTTTGTTAGAAATGTTTATGACGCATGGACCGGCTCCTTGGAAAAAAGGTGCAGAAAACGTTGCTCAGCTTATGTACTTACCAATAAAAGGCGAATATAAACAAACATTGGAAGAATTAAGGCAAAATGCAACCACTCCATTTGAACGTTTAATTTTAGAGATGTGTCAAAGTGATCCGCAGGCAAGGCCTTCGATAGAAGAGGTCATAAAAAGATTGGAGTCTATGCTTTAGCCTCAGTTTCACGTAAGCTGCCTTTTTGCTGTATTCTGAGTTAGTTTTATTAAAAAAGCCTCAGTATACAGCGGCAATTAAAGGCGCGTTTAGGCGAATCTCTTTTTGATAGCTGGATAAAAGCTCATGTAGAGAGGATAAAAAGCTTAGGCGCGCCTCTTAAGCCAACTATAAATTCCTTGGCACAGGGGGATGGAATATATTTTAGCAAATTTCGAACTAAGTGGCAGCCCCTCCATTAGTAGATTTTTTAGACCTTTCCTCTCTACGCTCTTTAAGACTTTCTTCATTGAGATGACGCAAAAAAGCAAAAAATTTCGATAAATTTTGATTAGCATCTTTCTCTATCAGTATTTTTTTAACTGCCTTCAGCCGAGATTCCATTTTGGGGTTTTGAAGATAATGAACTCCTTGAATGCTGAGATGGCAGTAAGCGCTAACTCCGTTTTTATCTATTTTATTAATTTCTGCGCCGTTTTTAAGAAGATAGTCGACCATCTCATAGCGCCCAAGGCAAGCGGCTATCATTAAGGGAGTGCGCCCTTGATGGTCCTCACAATTAATATCTCCTCCCTTAGTTAAGAGGTGCTTTACGGCTGGAATGTTATTGCTTTCAGCGGCCAGATGGAGAGGTGTTGAGTTTTCGTCCGTAATGTGGGTGGGCGTTGTTTTTAATTGACGCTCGAGAACTTGATTAAGTGCGCTATTTGTAGTTCGGCACCAGATAGAAGCCATGATTTGAGGGTTTGTATTTTCTCCCTTCAAATACTCTTGCGCAGCATGCAGGCGATCTGCCTGGCTCCACTTTTTAAATTGCTCTTTTTCGTCATTTCCGCTTTCTAAAAAAAGCATGCCGCGCAACACCAACTTAGCTAAAGCCCAAGCCCAAAATCCTCCTTTTTGAGGGGTAGTGGGAATATAGTGTTGAGGAGTAAGGCCGAGTTCTTTATCGACTACTTTTTCAAAATAATAGAGGGGAATGTAGCAGCCTAGCATCTCTTGGATAAATTCTGCTGTAAAAAGAGAAGGATCATTCAATTTATAAATATGTAAGCCTGTTGGTTGGGTTAATCGTACCCCTTTGTTGAGTTTGATTAGGCAATCTCCTTTAAGAAGAAAGCCGCATCGATACCCCTCTCTAACATCTTTATCCGGCTTGGCTCTTAAAGCTAAAAAAATTATTTTTCCCTGCTGGTATTCTTCTAAAAGAGTCTGCGCCTTTTTATAGGTATCCCGTTCCTCTTCCATTTTTAGGATAGCCTGCAGATTGGATAGTATGGTTTCTTTTAGAGGAGAATCGAGGTGCCTTTCAAGTGAATCATAAAGAGCCTGAAAGGCGTTCCTATGATCAAGATTGTCAAGGGCAAAAGTTTGTTCATTGAGCTGGCTAGTTCCGCACAGGCTAAATCGATGGGCAAGAAGCTTAATATTATTGATGGAAGCTAGCTGAGCGTTTAATCGATATGAGGCTTCAATAGCCCTCAATCTCTTAAGGGCTTTAGCACCTTTTCTCAGCATAATCTCTAAAGCAGCTGCTCTTTTCTGCACAGCCTCTAAATCGTTAGCGAGAAGCCCCCACCTTTCGCAATAATTTTTTACAAAAATTTTGTCTTGAGGATTTGTTGCTCGCAACATCACCCTTGTAAAAGGGTCTAAATTAACGTCTTGAGGATCATTTTGGCTGAGATCAAAAGAGGGCGTAGCAACATACGGAGCTGGGGATATAGGTTGAACATTCATTTTACTTATCCTTTTTATTAAATTTATACCCTAAACTTTAAGTTGATATTTTTGCAACTTAGATAAAGAGATACGAGCAAAACTTTTGCGTAAAAAAACCTCTTTATAGTTTAAAAGCTTTTAATAACGACTAACAAGCTAAACATGTAAAGTCAAAATAATAAAAGCTATTAAATTTTACTATGCTTTAGTTATTTTGTGAAAGTTTTTTTTTAAGTCATAATGAAAAAGCATCTAATGAAGGCGAGCCGGCCTAAGAGAAGACTTAGATCTAAAGGATCTATAGCTGAAATGATGGAGCTTGTGATTTTATTTCCCCAACTCAGGCTAGAACTTTTAAAAACTTTTACAGCTAAATTAAGACTTGCTTCCAAAAAGTATTTCCTAAAGTGAGTCGGTAAGACCCTGATTTGCCAACATTGAGCTTCCTAAAAAATTTATTCGGCAAAACCCGGCTCTTCTTCAAACAAAAATCGAGCAAAGTTAATCAATTGATCGGCAAGCTGCCTCATTTTTTGGTTAAAACGCGCATGAGCATTCTCATGATAAGGCCCTTGAAAAATTCCCCTTCTCGTACGGCTATTTGTAAAGGAGTGTGTCCCCCACCCATAAGAAAAACTCGCCGTTGCGGCTGCTTTGCCCAGCCCTTGTCCGTTTTTTCAACTAAAGTAAGTCTTTGCTTATTGAAAAGCCATTTGCTCTGCAGAGGAGGGGCAGTTTTTTCAGTTAAATGTTAAAAATTTCTACACCTAGCTAGCGTTAACTTTTAGAAGTTTACACCTCAGACTTGAGTCATTTTTAATAAAACTACTATATAATTATATTTTTAATTTTATTTTTCGTTTTATAATTAAATCATAGTTAAGGAGGGTTAATTATGAGCTTTGATTATAATAATTATAAAAACCTTTTAAACTTCTGGAAGGAAAAAGAAACATTATCTCATGCCAAAGATAAAAAGAGATCCGAGCAAAAGACACCTTCGCAAGCCAAAATAACTGAAAAAGCCACAGAGGCTATCTCTCCTAAAAATACGCCTATCACTAGCTCTTCTAAAAAACAGAAGGCGCAAGGTAAGAAAGAGAGCTTTCGCTCAACGCGTCCTCAAAAAGGGCAAAAATTTGAAAAGCTGAGAAATTTGTTTGAACAAGCAAGGCCTATGCAGCTATCTCCTGAGCGAAAAGCCTCCCCACGAAGAATCGAAATCCCCCAAGTTTTTCTACAAGAGGAAGCTCAAAAGGAGCAATCTGTGGGATCTTCCCAGCAGAAAGGAAAAGCTGTTATTCCACGGGATTTTAAGCAGGCTTTTAATAGAAAAAAATCTGTTTCTTCCCCCCTAGAGGCAGAAAAAGAGGCAAGAAGAAAATTGAAGGGAAAGGAAAAAGAATCAATCGAAGAAGCCGAAGTAAGAGAAGGAGAAGAAAATCTTAAAGGAGAGCAAATTCTCAAAACTTTAGAACAAACGATCGCTAGATTAGAGCAAAAATTAGATCAGCATCTGAATGAGGAAAAGTTAGAAGCGATTTGGGGGGAATATGATGATTTACTCAAGCTTGTTGATGAAGGAGACATTGAATTAGGAGATCTTCGTTCTTTAATTGTTCACTTAAAAACCAAAATTAATGAACAAGAAAAAAGAATAGCGCATGAACCTTCACAACCTGCTCCATTAGGAGTTGAGACCCCACACCCTAGACTTGCAGCTGACGAGGTCATGGACAAAACACCTGAAAGGATCACCACAATCATTGCAGCTGAAGAAGAAGCGTTATTTACTCTTAGATCGATTGAAGAAGATATTGAAAAATTGAAATCCTTTCTTAAAGAGAAACCCGAGATTAGGGGTAAGCTTTCTAAGAAAGTAACTGGCTTAACCCGTTCCTACACTGTCTCTCCAAATGGACGTATTTCCGTACATGTTAAAAAGGAAGAAAAGGTTCAAATTGGGGAACTTGTAAAAAAAGGAAAAATAGGAGGTGGAGCCTTTAAGAAAGCCAAATTAATGCAAGATGTGAAAACAGGGGCATTTGAGGTCAGAGGAATTTTAACTAAGTTATTAGACTCTTCTACAAGAAGCACAATATTTAATTTTATTAAGGACATGAGGGGGGAAGAGCATATTTGCCAAATGGGCCACGTGAAATGGACTTCTAGAAGAACGGAATCTTCTTCGTCTTCTTCTATTATGAATGCCCATAAAACGGGGGGATTAAAAGAAGCTTTCATCTCAGAGTTTTATCCATTTACCGGAGAAGCAATCATCTCTTTAATCAAAGAGAACCGCATCCCGCCCAAATTACGTCTCTCTATGGCCCTTCAACTTGCACAAGGGGTTCAATCGATGCATCAAAAAGGATGGGTACATAGAGATTTAAAACCCGGTAATGTTTTTTTTCACTGGAATCACTCAAATCCTACCATAATAAAAGCGGCCATTGGAGATTTTGATACCGTTCATAAAACTGATGACAAGCCAAGGACTATGGATGCTATGGGAACAGGCGGTTATATTCCCCCTGAGTATGTATCTGAAACGGATGTTTTAGATGCAAAACCTGCTGATATCTATGCATTAGGGGTGACTTTGTTAGAAATGTTTATGACCCATGGACTAGCTCCTTGGAAAGAAGGTGTAGAGGATCCTTTTCAGCTTATGTTCTTAATAACACAAGACGAGTATAAGCAAACATTGGAAGAATTAAGGCGAAATGCAACCACTCCATTTGAACATTTAATTTTAGACATGTGTCAAAGCGATCCGCAGGCAAGGCCTTCGATAGAAGAGGTCATAAAAAGATTGGAGTCTATGCTTTAGCCTTAGTTTCACGTAAGTTGCCTTCTTGCTGTATTCTGAGTCAGATTTATTAAAAAAGCCTCAGAATACAGCGGTAATTAAAGGCACGTTTAGGCGAAACTCTTTTTGATAGCTGGATAAAAGCTCATGCAGAGAGGATAAAAAGCTTAGGCGCGCCTCTTAAGCCAACCATAAATTCCCTGGCACGTGGGGATGGAATATATTTTAGCGAATCTTGAGCTAAGTGACAGCCCCTCCATTAGTAGATTTTTTAGACCTTTCTTCTCTAAATTCTTTAAGATTTTCCTCACCGCGATGACGCAAAAAAGCAAAAAATTTCGATAAATTTTTATTAGCGCCATTTTCTATTAGTATTTTTTTAACTACCTTCAACCGAGATTCCATTTTGGGGTTTTGAAGATAATGATATCCTTGAATGCTGAGATGGCAGTAGGCGCTAACGCCGTTTTTATCTATTTTATTAATCTCTGCGCCGTTTTTAAGAAGATAGTCGACCATCTCATAGCGCCCAAGGCAAGCGGCTATCATTAAGGGAGTACGCCCTTGATGGTCCTCACAATTAATATCTCCTCCCTTAGTTAAGAGGTGCTGTACGGCTGGAATGTTATTGCTTTCAGCGGCCAGATGGAGAGGTGTTGATTTTTCATCCGTAATGTGGGTGGGCGTTGCCTTTAATTGACGCTCGAGAATTTGATTAAGTGCGCTATTTGTAGTTCGGCACCAGACAGAAGCCATGATTTGAGGGTTTGTATTTTCTCCCTTCAAATACTCTTGCGCAGCATGCAGGCGATCTGTCTGGCTCCACTTTTTAAATTGCTCTTTTTCGTCATTTCCGCTTTCTAAAAAAAGCATGCCGCGCAACACCAGCTTAGCTAAAGCCCAAGCCCAAAATCCTCCTTTTTGAGGGGTAGTGGGGATATAGTGTTGGGGAGTAAGGCCGAGTTCTTCATCGACTGCTTCTTCAAAATAATAGAGGGGAATGCAGCAGCCTAGCATCTTTTGGATAAATTCTGCTGTAAGGAGAGAAGGATCATTCAATTTATAAATATGTAAACCTGCTGGTTGGCATAATCGTCCCCCTTTGTTGAGTTTGATTAGGCAATCTTCTTTGAGAAGAAAACCGCATCGGTGCCCTTCTTTAACATCTCTATCCGACTCGGCTCTTAAAGCTAAAAAAATTATTTTTCCCTGCTGGTATTCTTCTAAAAGAGTCTGCGCCTTTTTATAGGTATCCCGTTCCTCTTCCATTTTTAGGATAGCCTGCAGATTGGATAGGATGGTTTCTTTTAGAGGAGAATCGAGGTGCCTTTCAAGTGAATCATAAAGAGCCTGAAAGGCGTTCCTATGATCAAGATTGTCAAGGGCAAAAGTTTGTTCATTGAGCTGGCTAGTTCCGCACAGGCTAAATCGATGGGCAAGAAGCTTAATATTATTGATGGAAGCTAGCTGAGCATTTAATCGATATGAGGCTTCAATAGCCCTCAATCTCTTAAGCGCTTTAGCACCTTTTTTCAGCATAATCTCTAGATTAGCTGCTCTTTTTTGCACAGCCTCTAAATCGTTAGCGAGAAGCCCCCATCTTTCGCAATAATTTTTTACAAAAATTTTGTCTTGAGTATTTTTTGCTCGCAACATCACCCTTGTAAAAGGGTCTAAATGAACGTCTTGAGGATCATTTTGGCTGAGATCAGAAGAGGGCGTAGCAACATACGGGGCTGGGGATATAGGTTGAACATTCATTTTACTTATCCTTTTTATCAAATTTATACCCTAAACTTTAAGTTGATATTTTTGCAACTTAGATAAAGAGATACGAGCAAAACTTTTGCGTAAAAAAACACCTCTTTATAGTTTAAAAGCTTTTAATAACGACTAACAAGCTAAACATGTAAGGTCAAAATAATAAAAGCTATTAATTTTTACTATGCTTTAGTTATTTTGCGATTTTTTTTTAATTCAGAATGAAAAACATCTAAAGGAGGCGAGTCAATCTAAAAGAAGCCCTAGTACTAAAGGATCTATAGCTGAAATGATGGAGCTTGTAATTTTATTTTCCCAGCTCAAGCTAGAACTTTTAAAAACTTTTACAGCTAAATTAAGACTTGCTTCAGAAAAGTGCTTCCTAGAAAATTTATTCGGCAAAACCCGGCTCTTCTTCAAACAAAAATCGACCAAAGTTAATCAATTGATCGGCAAGCTGCCTCATTTTTTGGTTAAAACGCGCAT
Source organism: Parachlamydia sp. AcF125 (assembly GCF_018342475.1). Taxonomy (NCBI): domain Bacteria; kingdom Pseudomonadati; phylum Chlamydiota; class Chlamydiia; order Parachlamydiales; family Parachlamydiaceae; genus Parachlamydia; species Parachlamydia sp. AcF125. Next base: position 71,489 of record NZ_JAEMUD010000003.1, read on the forward strand.
GAGCATTCTCATGATAAGGCTCTTGAAAAAATTCCCCTGCTAACACGGCTGTTTGTAAAGAAGTGTTGACCCCCATCCCATGAAAAAAACTCGCCGTGGCAGCTGCATCGCCCAGCACTAGGATATTTTTTTCAGGTAAAGAAAAAGCCTTTGCTTTTTGAAAAGCAATTTGAACATTATCTGTAAAGATAATCGGCTCTGTTTCAAGCTTTTCGGCTTCTAAAAACCATTCGCAGGCTTCTACTTTCTTTTTTAAACTCTTCAAGGAAACTTTTGCAAATAAAGTCGTATCCCCTACAAAGCTTTGCAAGAAGATGATACTTCCCATGGGAATTGAGATGCGGCGAATAAAGTAATTTTCTCTCTTTAAAATAGGCGATATATCGATTTCTCGAAAATGATCGGAGAAGGGAACAAACATCCATACTCCCACGGCGCGTCCTAAACATTCACACTTTATGCCTGCCTTATCACGCACTTGGCTGTGAGCCCCATCGGCTGCAATAATAAAGTCATAAGGGATAAGAGTATGTTCTCCTTCAACTGCCACAAGGGCGTCTCGTTTGCCCTCCTCTAATGCCAAGAAATCTCCCCGAATTTTTTTTATTCCCCGGGCCTTGATTCTTTCATTCAATCCCCTCTCTAAATATTTAATGCGAACCACGCCCATCTTTTCTTCTCCGAAATCCATCACTTTTAGTTGGGGAACCACCACCTCCCATTTGTCGAGAAGATCTAAAGTGGACTCTAAAAGAAAAACGAACTGAGACCTGGAATATCCTTCTCTTTTTTCAACAATCGTGACGCTTGCTCCTTTGTAGTGAACTTCAATGGCTGTCGCAAGTCCGGTTGGCCCACCTCCCACAATCAGTACCTCAGTCGCTTTTGCGCTATTCCAAATAATCGCTGTAAAAAACAAGGAAAAGAGAAGAAAAAAACGTTTCATAGCTGGTTGGAGCCTTTGAGGGTAAAGCACGGGAGTGTATCAAAATTATTCTAAAATGTACAATCGCTTTATCCGTTCAAACTGTGAATTTTTCCTCTTAGTAATCCCTTACTTTTAACTTAACTAGCGGATCAATTTGCTTGCAAACAACCCTTTACTCTCGAGGTGATGGCCAAAACCTTTGAACTTTCCTCGGCCAAAAAATTAAAATACAGGTTATTAAACGCCTATGCCCTGAAAACGAAAGATCCATTTGCTATTTTTAAAATTAAAGGTATATATAAAAATTAAGAGAGATTAAATGACCCCTTTAACAAGAATAGGCATACGAGCGGCCTTTATGATAAGGGGAAAAGCGAGATTTTAAGAGAGAGGAGGTAAGCACTATTCGTTTTTTTTCTTCCTAATTACTTAAGGCTCTATCCAGGTTCCTCTCCCCTTGCTAGTCTTTATTTAATTTTCCAGGAAACACCCACACGCATTAAAACTGGTCTCCACTTTTATCCAGGCGAATTTGTACGCTCTTTTGCCGCAAGAATTCAATTTTATGTGTTTGTGAAACAGCTAACCGAGATGTACCGAATCAACTTTTATGATTGAAGATGAAGAACTCAGAGATTTATTCGAAGTAGAAAGCGAAGAAAAAATTCACTCGATCGAATCCAATTTAAAAAAAATTGAAGCCAATTTTCGAAATGAGGCTGTTTGGAATGAACTCCTGCGAGATGTACATACCATCAAAGGATCTGCTCGGATGCTTAAAATCAAGTCCATTGAGATCGTGGCTCATCGATTTGAAGGGATTTTACAACATTTTAAAGATTCCAAAGCTCAAATTTCCCCTAGCCAGATAAAATTGTGTTACGAAATTTTAGATGCCATTCATTTACTTACTCAAGAAGAAATTGGGGGGCCCTCTGCAAACATCCATGTGGCCGCACTATTACAGAAAATTTCTCAGACAATCCAAGAAGAGTTCATTTTTTCCTCTTTTCCTGCCGAGCCAAAACTTCAACCACCTTTACCTAGCCTCTCTGCCCATAAAATAGAAAGAACGCCTAAAAGAAAAGAGTTTTTTGAAAAAACATCCAACCATTCTCATCCCTTTCCGAACCCAGAAATGCACATCTCAACAATACGCGTGAATGTGGATCAAATTAATCAGTTGATGAATGAAGTTACCGAGCTAAGTATCGTAAAAACAGCCATTGAACAACTCCACACTCAAATTGATAGCTTGGTGAAACAATGGGAAGAAAAAAAAACGTTGAGAAGGAGTGCAGATTTACAGCCACTTGATCTAACCCTTGAAGAAAAGCTAAAAATTTTACAAGGTCAAGCGCATGAACCGATCCATAAACTGCAAGGGATCTCATCCAAGTTAATTCATCTTGTTCGTCACCTCACTTTATTCCCTATCTCTAAACTTTTTGATTTATTTCCGCCCATGGTGCGCGAAATTGCCAGCAGCTGTGGCAAAGATGTGGACTTTGTCATCACAAGTGAAGAGATAGGGGTAGATCGCAAAATCATGGATAATCTCAAAGATCCCCTCACCCACCTTCTCCGCAATGCAATTTCCCATGGAATAGAGGCGGTAGAAATCAGGCAAACACTTGGGAAAAATCGTAGAGGAAGAATTGAATTAAAAGCTTTTCAAGCCGAGCAATCGATTGTTATCGAAGTTTCCGACGATGGTTCGGGGCTAGATTTTGAGAAAATCAAACAAAGGGCTCAAGATTCAAAACTTTTTAGCCATGAAGAGCTTGAGCATCAAACTCCCCAAGAATTAATGGAACTGATTTTTCTTCCCGGCTTTTCTACTTCTAAAAATCCTTCCGATATTTCCGGAAGAGGGATTGGCCTAGACATTGTGAAAAAGATGGTGCAGGATTGTTCTGGGCATATAAGTGTACGCTCACAAGCTGGAAGCGGCTGTACCTTTTCCATTGAACTTCCGCTTGAATTTGTCACCAACCGAGTTCTCCTTATCTCCCAAAACAAAGAAATTTACGCCATTCCTAGTGAAATGATTGACGCCTCCTTGCAGATCAAAGGGGAACAGCTTTTTTCGGTGGAAGGTCAGGATATGATCCACCTTTCTCAAAACCCTTATCCTGTTTATTTTTTTACAAATTTTCTGTGCAAAATTAAACCTCCCCCTGAATTGCCCCTGCCTTTAAATGCCCCTATTCCTTGTCTCATGGTTCGAAAATTTGAAAAGCATATCGGTTTAATCGTCGACGAAATACTAGAAGAGCAGGAGCTTGTCATTTTTCCAAATAAAATGCCCCTTTTTGACCAGAAGGGCATTATTGGAACTACCATCTTAAAAAATGGAAATGTATGCATGGTGATTGATCCCTTTGAATTTATCCATCTAACAGACGGCTCCCATAGGCCTTCTCCCCCTACAGAAACCCTTCATTTAAATAAAAAGAAATCGATTTTATTGGTAGACGACTCTAGCATTTCCCGTTTGATTCTTAAAAATGCCTTAGAAGAAAAAAATTATCAGGTTACCCTTGCTACAGATGGGCTACAAGCTCTTGAGCACCTAAATAAAATGAAATTTGATGCCATGATTACAGATATCGAAATGCCCCACATGAATGGGCTCGAATTAACTTCGCAAATTCGCACTCAACACTACAATTACATTCTTCCCATTATTATGATTTCCAACCTGTCCTCAAGTAAAGATAGAGAAAAAGGGTTAAAGGCGGGGGCTAATGCTTATCTTCCTAAATCAGAGTTAAATCAGCAGACGATTGTGGCTACTCTAGAAGAGTTTTTAAAATGAATGATGAGCTAAACAGTAAAACAATCCTAGTCGTCGATGACACCCCCTTGCAAGCGATTATGTTGCGCCGGATATTGATACAGACCAATTATAATGTCTTGACTGTAAAAAATGGGGCGGAAGCCCTAGAGTTTTTAAAAAAACAAAAATTTGACTTAGTCATCACTGATGTCAATATGCCCGTAATGGACGGCTTTAAGTTATGCCACTTCATTAAAACTGACCCTGTCCTTAAATCCATTCCTGTAATTATTTGCACGATCCTCTCTGCTCCCGAAGATTTAATTAAAGGGATTGAGGCAGGCGCGGATAATTATATCACTAAACCGTGGAATAACGACCTTTTACTCTTACGGGTAAAAGAGTGCTTGGGAAGAACCTACCAGCCGCAAATATTTTCCCCTACCGAGGAGATTATTTTTGGCAACAAAACTTACAACATCAGCACAAGCCGCCAATATATTCTCAACTTTTTACTCTCCACTTATGAACACATCCATCAGCAAAACTTGGAGCTTCAAGAACTCAAAGAAGAAATCCAGCACAAAAACTCGGAATTAAACCAAGCCCAAAAAGAGCAGGAGCAAATGATGTTTAACGTTTTTCCTCCTCCTGTTGCTCAAGAATTGCTCGCCTACGGTTCGGTAAACCCACGACGTGTTGAAAACGCTACGGTCGGATTTGTGGATTTCTCAGGCTTTACTGAGAGTTCCTCTAAGTTAGATCCCCCTCTCCTTCTAGAAGTTCTCGAATTTTATTTTGAAAATTTTGACCGTATCATGGAATCCAGACAGATTGAACGGATCAAAACCATCGGGGATGGATATATGTTTGCAAGCGGCGTCCTAGAACCTAGAGATTCTTCTGCCTTCGATTGCGTCAGAGCGGCTTTAGACATACGCGAGTTCATGAAAAAGGCAGAACCCTTTATTCAACAAAAATATCAGCTTGAATGGAAAGCTCGCATGGGGATTCACTCAGGTCCCCTCATAGCTGGAGTGATTGGGAAACAAAAGCTTGCGTACGACATTTGGGGAGATACTGTTAATATTGCCAACCATTTGCAAGCCCAAAGTGAGGAAAGTAAGATTAATATCTCTCAAGAAACTTATGAAAGAATTAAAGATATCTTCAGATGCACTTATAGAGGTAAATTGCCTATTCAAACTCGTAAAAAAACAACCGGCATTCTTATGGACATGTATTTTGTAGAAGAGATTCACCAAAAATAACTTTTCCTTCAGAAACTAAGTCATTCAATCCTTATTCTTAAATGGAGTGCACATTTTTTTAAGCTCACTTCTTCGTAAAAATCAAAACAAAGAAAATTTCTTAATATCATAAGTGGATAAATCCATGGCGCGAAAGAGAAAGCTATGAGTAAAAGCGTTGAAAAAATTTTAAAAAGCAGGCGTCAGATAGAGCTTGCTGCGCCCCCTCGCAACAAAAAGAGGGATTTTACTCCTATAATCGCTATTTACCCATGAAAATTCCGCCATCTCTCCCTCAAATATTTACGGAAGAGCCCATAACCCCCCAAGAGCCTTAATGAGATGAATAGTTGAAATATATTGGCGGCCAATCCGATTTACAAGGTCTCTTTTTAACTCTAGCTCAGTTCTTTCGCTATCCACAACTTCCAGATAATTAATGACCCCGTCTCTATAGCGTTCAGTAGTAAGATATACTGCTTCCTGAGAAGCTTTTACCGCTTTTTCTAAGCTGCGAATTTCCTCATCCTGCATTTTCAGGTTTGCTAAAGCACTTTCCACCTCTTCTAAAGCAACCAAAACTTGTTGTTGGTAGTGGGCATCAGCTTCTCTAAATCTCGCCCATGCCAAACTCAACTGAGAACGATTTCGGCCCCCATCGAAAATGTTTTCACTTCCTCTTATATCGATGGCCCACAATCGACTTTTCCTAGACAAAAAGTCATGCAAATCAGGACTGGAAAAACCGAGGGTATTTGTGAGGCTAAAGGAGGGAAAAAATGAGGCATATGCAGCTCCAACTAACGCATGCTCAGCAGCTGATCGCCTTTCGGCCTCTCTTATATCGGGACGTTTAAGCAAAACCTCGGAAGGAACCCCAGAAGGCACTTTTGGAGGCATTTTCACAACCGGAGAATAAGCCATGGAGACTTCTGTGGGAGACACTCCAATTAATAATGCAATCCTATTTTCGCTTAATGCACGCTGCTTAAGGAGATCAAAATACTGCGCATAAGCATTCTGGTATTGCCTCTCTGCTTGCAAAACATCGACGTAGTTGATTAAGCCTGCATGATACCGCTCTTGATTAATATCGATATCCTCTTTGCAAATCCCAATAAATTCTTTTAAAATATCCAGTTGAGCATCTAAAGAGCGCACTTGAAAATAAATGCTTGCAAGTTCAGAGGTTAAAATCAGCACACTCGCTTGAAAAGCCATTTCTTGAGCTTCATGCCGTCTCAAAGAAGACCAGTATTGGCTTTTCAACTTTCCCCACAAATCCAGCTCGTATTTTAAATTAAAGGGGAGCGCATAAAGCATTTGGTGGGCACGTAGAATCGGGGGAAGAGTGGCGGGTAAGCCAAAAACTTCCATTAATCCATTCGTGCTGCTGTAGTCTGGATCTAAATTTACTTGGGGATATAAATCAGCTTTATGAATTCCCGCCAATGCTCGGGTCTGGTGTACCCGAAATAAGGCTGCAAAAAGGTTTTTGTTATTCCGCATAGCTTGTAGCTCTAGGCTATCTAGAACAGGGTCTTCAAAAATCTCCCACCAATTCTCTACATCGGGGTTTGGAACTTCTTCTTGCTCCTCATATTTCCAATGCTCAGGCACCGGAGTACAGGGGCGCTGATACTTAGGCCCTACCACGCAGCCGTTCAAAAATAGAAGGGCGATGCAAAAATAAAGATAGATTTTATTCTTCATGGGCCTCTATCTGTGAATTTTCAATGTAAACGTCTGCTTGCTGTCCCACATACATCGCGTAATCTTTTGGCTCCTCAAAGGCATAAATCACTTGCAAAACACGCGTATCCACCCGTTCTTCAGAAGCTCCCGTTAAAGATTTCTTAGGGATCACATAAGGCTCAATTCGCACAAAGGTAAGAGGAATGCTCACGTGGGAATTATTTTTTGGAAATGCCACAGCAGGGCTCTTCGGGTCAAAAAGGCCTGCATTTTGCTCATCTATGTCAACCCTAATCTGCAGATGTTTTAAATTCCCGACCATAAGCAAAGGCTTATTTCGGCTAACAAACTCCCCCTCTCTCACTTCTTGTTTAAGAAGAACTCCCTCGATTGGAGAGCAAACGACTAAACGGTTTAATAATTCTTTTGTTTCCTCGACCTCTGCCTTGGCCGCTTTTATTTTCATTTCTGCCACACGTCTTTCATTTTCTCGCCTATTGATATCTTCTTGGCTGACAGCTCGAGAATCTTTCACCCTTTTAACCCTTTCAAATTGATCAATAGCTTTTTTAAGCACAGCCTCAGCGACTTCCACCTTTGCTTTTTGCACTTCTAACTTGGCTTTCAAAGCTCGGGTGTCCAATTGTAAAAGGGCATCTCCTTTGCAAATAGGATCGCCTACTTTGAACCATAATTTTTCCACAATACTATCCTCGGGAACTCCAATTTCAATATTTTTATCTATGGCTTCCACAATTCCGGAAGAGGCAATCGCTTGCAAAAAAGGGCTTCTAGAAGGTTCTTTAAGAGAAACTGCTTCAGGAGGCTCTTGTTGAAAAAGTTGGGACATCACGACAGTTAAAAAAATCCCTAAAATAGCTAAATAAAAACTGATGGTGTTGAAAATACTCATGCATAAAATCCTTTAAGGGGACGGGGGTTCTTGTATCCCATCATCACCCCATCTTCCATCATAGCCAGACAATCTGCATACTCAAAAATGCGATGATCGTGTGTGACCACGACGACACTCCGGTCAGAAGTTTTTCCAATATCTGTCAGGATTTGCATGATGCGGGCCCCATTTTCTGCATCTAAAGCTGAGGTTGGCTCATCGCATATCAAAAGCTTAGGTTCATGCACAAGCGCGCGAGCAATGGCTATGCGCTGTTGCTCGCCCCCCGATAAATGCGCAATGTGCGCCTTTTCTTTTTCTTTCAACCCTAGTTGCTGCAATAATTCTCTCGATCTTTCTACTGCTTCTTTTGTTGGGACGTCGTTTAAAATCAAAGGGATCATCACATTTTGCAAGACATTCAATGTTTTGATTAAATGGAATTGCTGAAAGACAAACCCTACGTTGGTTTTTCTAAAATGGGTTAATTCATCTTCATCTAACTTCGTCAGAGTAGATCCTAGAACGTTCACTTCTCCTTCTGTGGGTCTAACTGTTCCCGCAATAATGCTTAAAAGGGTGGTTTTTCCACTTCCCGAAGGGCCTGTAATCATGAGCATTTCGTTTTTTTTCGCGACTAGATCTATTCCTTTTAAAATCTCCAGATAAATCTCTCCCGAAAAAATGCCTTTGGTTACATTCTTTAGCTCAATCGCATGAGGCGTATCAGACACGAAACACCTCAGAGGCTTCTAAAGTTTCAATCTTTCTAATACTTAAGAAAGCTGAAAAAAAAGAAATCAAAACAATCATGCAAAACGTCACAAGAGGGATATGCCAGGAAAAATAAAAAGGAATACTCCCCCACCTCACCAAAGTTACCCCATTGAGAATAGTGATCCCTAAACCAATCCCATATCCCACAAAACCTGCAGCAAAAGCCTGACAAAATACCATGCGCCTCAGCAAGCGGTTATCTGCTCCCATAGCTTTCAAGGCACTGAAGTTCCCTAAGTTTTCATTCACAAACGAGTAAAAAGTTTGACCCGCTACAGCTATTCCTATTACAAAACCTAAAATAATCGTGGCCCCAAATGAAACGGGAATACCGGTGTTAACAAAGAACCATCTCATCGTCTTCCAAAAGAAAGTTTCGCTGGTATAAGCGCGCAGCCCGGTTTTCGTTTCAATAGATTTCGCCATTTGGTCGGGTAAAACTCCCGGCTTCGGCTTTACTAAAACAAACGACAGATTTTTTCTCATTCTTGGGGCAATTTCAATCGCCCGTTCGTAAGTAGTGTAAATGAAGGGATAGCCAAAAAATGACTGTTCCGCTTTCACTATGCCTACGATTTTGACTTCATGGTCATTGATATCAAAAAAGTCCCCGATATCTAGGGGTTTTTCCAGAGTTTTGCTAAGTTTTTTCAGCCCCTCTTCATCCACAATTACAGCCCCTGCTTGCCAAAGATCCTCTAAGCGCCCTTTAACAAAAACAGGTGGAACCCCTGTTAAAGTTGAGGAATCTACCCCCATTAACTGCAACGTCATAAAAGAACCGTTGTAAATTTTTCCTTCTAGTAGGAAATAATAAAACGGAAGGGCCCAATCTACGCCAGGAACTGATCGGACGCGCATCAGATCCGTATCTCTTAAGGGTTTTATATCGGTAATCTGCTCGACGTGAGGATCTACTACCCACACAGGCACATTGGTATTGCGAAGCATGGTAGTTGTCCAACGCATCACTCCCCAAAAAATAGAGGATTGTTGCGTCATTAAGAGAGTGGAAAAAGCTAATCCACTGATTAAAACAAGGTATTTAACTTTATCTCCTAGCAGCATTTCTATGGCAATTTGAAGCATACTCGATTGAGCTCATTGTGGTAATAAAAAAACATAGCTTTTTATTCTCTGATGTCTATTTTAAAGATTAAATTTTGTCAAACTTATTCCCCGATTTTTATGGATATACAACAGCAAAAAGAATTGGAATTTCTTAAAGCACAATCCCTACTCAAGGGTTTGTCAGAAGAAAACTTAAGGGTATTGCAAAGATGTCTCTTAAAAGAAAGCTTTAAGCCTAACGATACCATTATTGAAGAAAATAGCACGGGAACGGAGCTTTATTTAATTCAAGAAGGTGAGGTCTCTGTTTTAAAGTGGGATGAAGAGCGCTTTTCTCAAGTTCTCTTAGGCAAGTTATCGAAGGGCGAAATGTTTGGTGAGATGTCATTTATGGATAACTCGCCCCGTTCTACTACTGTCAAAGCGATTAGGCCAACTGTGGTGTACAAGCTTTCTAAGAAAGCGTTATCCACTCATTCTACTCCTGAAATACAAAACAAGATTTTCGAAAACATCGCGGTTGCCAACATCCATCGATTACGCCACTCTAACCAATTATATGTCAAGAATGTGCAAGGATATCAGGCTCTCTTACATGAGAAACACTCAAAGGGACATTTTTTTATTTATGAAAGCTTGCTTCTTGCCTTTTCCGTGTTATTTGGTTGTTTTTCAACAGAGTCTCGCAATGATTTGCCTTGGATGATTGCTTTCATCCCTTCTTTGCTTCTTATGAGATTTTATCGCTATCCTTGGGAACATGTAGGCCTCCATTTTAAAGGTTGGAAGACCCATTTATTGAGTGCCTGCATAGCTTCACTCTTTGCCCTAGGAGGATTGTATCTTTCTAAAGAGTTTTTAAGTCTCAAGCTATTCCTTAATGTTCCTACGCTTTCACAACTTGCTTTTATCGCTGTTGCCACCTTTGCTCAGGAGCTCATCGGCAGAGGAATTTTTCAAACAGCCGTACAAGATTTTATGGACGATAAGAAAGGCTATCAAAGTGTCTTGATTACTGCATGCTTTATTTTGATTTTTTTCCTTCCATTGGGATGGCAAACGAGCCTGTTATTTTTTTGTGTCAGCTTTCCTATGGGGATATTGTTTAATCAGCAAAAAAGTGTATGGGGGATATTCCTCCTTCACTGGGTTTTAAGAGCAGGGGGAGTTATTTCTATGTAAATTTTTAGACGGAGCCAACTTGGATAAACTCCCGAAAAACAGAGGAAGATTGGCAAGGCGAATCCCTTGTCTATTGTTACGTAGATTAAACTGGGCTCAAATTTTGCATTCAAAAAAGGGGAAATATGAAGAATGCAAAAAGGGTCCCATAATAGAGCAGATATAGCAAACCACTTGCTTTCACTGCTCTGACCAGGCGACTACAACTTCGCCTAGACTATCTTCTTAGAAGGAATTAATTTAACTGGCTATGAATCCTTCCTTGGCACCCCTCTTTTTACTTAGCGGAAGCACTATTCCCAGCTCCCATACAAAAAAGCATGAAATGAATTTTATTCCGGATATTTCATAGAGGATTCCCCTCCCACTTAACCTTCTTTAACTTAGATGGGTGCTTTATTTTCTCGGAAAGGCTAGCAAGTGGGTTACAGCTTAAATCAAGCTTTTTTAGCTGGGGCAATTGCCCTATTTCTACCGGGAGGCTAGCGAGCTCGTTATCTTCCAAATCAAGCTCTTGCAACTGGAAAAGCTGGCCTATATTTTCAGGAAGATTAGTAAGCTGGTTTTGGTCTAAGTATAGCCATTTTAGTTGGGTCAATTGTCCTATCTCTTTAGGAAGGCTAGTGAGCTGGTTTCGGCTTAAGCCAAGGCGCCTTAGCTTGGACAGCCGGCGTATCTCTGTAGGGAGGCTAGTGAGCTCGTTATCTTCCAAATCAAGCTCTTGCAACTGGAACAGCTGGCCTATATTTTCAGGAAGATGGGAGACCTTATTATAGCTTAAGTTAAGCTTTTTTAACTGGGTCAATTGCCCTATCTCTATTGACAGGCTAGTGAGCTGGTTGTGTTGTAAGTTAAGATACCGCAGGCGCGATAGCTGGACTATCTCTTCAGGAAGGCTAGAGAGCTGATTGTGTTGTAAGTCAAGACGCCGCAGGCGCGATAGCTGGACTATCTCTTTAGGAAGGCTAGTGAGCTGATTGTGTTGTAAGTAAAGTTGGTAAAGCCACGATAGCTGGCCTATCTCTTTAGGAAGGCTAGAGAGCTGATTGTGTTCTAAGTTAAGATGCTGCAGGCGCGATAGCCGGCCTATTTCTTTAGGAAGGCTAGAAAGCTGATTTTTGCCTAAGCTCAGCCTTTCTAGCCGGGTTAATTGTCCTATATAAGCAGGAAGGGTAGCGAGCTTATTATATCTTAAGTCAAGCTCTTTTAACTGGGACAGTTGGCCTATTTCTGGCGGTAAATAGGTTAGGCCTGCTTGAAATAAAACTAGCTTGGCTAAGTGCTCGCAATTTTCTCCTATCCATTCTCGGAGAAGCCCTCCTTTTTTTTCCAAAGATAAAGTTTTAATTTCTTCGCGCCTCAAGTATTCCTCCCCGCCAGGAAGTTTTTTCCAAAGCAAAAGACGATTAATGTTTAGAAGATAAGAAGAATAGTTAGCCAGTGTTAAATCCCTTCTTTCTTCTATTGCCTGTCTAAATTCCTTAGAAGATAAAGAGCCTGCTAAACTAAAAACTTGCTTAAAAATTTGTTTCACTTTTTCTGCAGGGGTAAGCTCAGATTCTAGTTGGTAAATTTTATCCAATATAAGCGCTTTGGGTATGTCATTCTTTCCCTGGGGAATATGAAGAGCGGCTATTTTTTTATAAAGATTAGGCATGACAGCATTAGCTAGCAGAACGCGCCAACTTCTACAGACGTTAAATAAGGAAGGGGTTGCGCAAGCCTCTAAAATAGGATAAAGCAATTCATTGGGCAAGCTTTCTATGGATAAAAAAGAGTTAGAATTCATTTTTTACGTCATAGTTTGATAATTTTCAATCTTTTATGTTTTTAAAGTAGTCTAACAGACTATACAAGTAAAGTTAATTTCAACAAGCTTTGCCAGATTTTATAGAATCGTTGTGAGGATTTATTGCTAATTGCCTCTTAAATTGAGCCCGGATCCACCATCGGCTCATCCCTTTTTTAGCTGCTAATAAAAACATTTTTCCTTCTACACCATTTCTTCGCTAGCCTTTATCCAACTAGACAGCATCGAGTTGTCTATTGCGACTAGCTCTCCATTTGCTTAAATCTGCTTTCAAGTGTATGTCTTCTAGGGATTTTATAAACTGTTCTCCTTCCCAAAGTTAAATCCTCTTTTTTTCCAATCCTAGAGGTTTTACGGCCAAATTCCTTCTCTTTTGGAAGAATATGAGTGCACCGCCTTGATTACACAAAGCTTTAGCAGATAATTTCTTATCCGTTTGCCTTAAGGAAAACTTGTAAGCATTGATCATTCTACCAACTTAAAGAAAGTTGACGGGAATTAGCATGACGATCCCTTAGAGGTTAATTAAAAGATCACACCTATTGGTACTAAATTAATTCGAAATTTTGCATTCAAAAAAGATGGCAATATGAAGAACGCAAAAAAGACCTCATAATAGAACAGATGCAGCAGATCATTTGCTTGCTCCAATCTGAATAGGGCAGCTACAGCTATGTCTAGGCTATCTTTCTGAAAGGAATTTGTTTTAACCGACTATGAACCCTTAACGCAGTTTTCAAATCCTAACACCCCTCTTTTAACAAACCCAGATAACTCCTTGTTACTGTCTAACTCTATTTCACCTCTTTTATTCCGAAAAAAGCAAGATAGCAGATTGCTAAGCTAATTCACGCAAACACCTTTTTCAAGTTTAGAAATGGGGGCAAACTTAATAGGGAGCCCTATTCCATGCTCACGTGCAAAAAGCATTGGATGAATTTTATTCCGACTGTTTCATAGAGGAGGCTCCCCCCAACTAAGTTTTTTTAATTTAGGCAGCTGCTTTATCTCCTCTGGAAGAGCTGGTATCCGGTTTTCAGTTAAATCGAGCTTTTCTAGCTGGGACAACTGCGCTATCTCTGCAGGAAGGCTAACGAGCATGTTATCCTGTAAATTAAGTTCCTGCAGCCGAGACAGCCGCCCAATACTGCCAGGAAGATCGGTGAGCTGGTTGCTGTTTAAGTCAAGACTTTTAAGACAGTTCAGGTTTCCTATCTCTGCAGGAAGGCTAGTGAGCTTGTTACCTTGTAAATTAAGCATTTCCAGCTGGGACAGCTGCCCTATACTTTCAGGAAGATTGGTGAGCTGATTGGAGTTTAAGCAAAGCAGTTCAAGGCAGCGCAACTGCCCTATCTCAGCAGGAAGACTGGTGATCTGATTGAAAATTAAGTTGAGTGTTTTCAACCGCAACAGCTTTTCTAAGCTTTCAGGAAGGTTTTTGAGCTGATTCAAGCCTAAACGCAGACACTCAAGCAGGGGCAACTGCCCTATTTCTACAGGAAGGCTAATGAGCCTGTTATCTAGTAAATTAAGCTCCTGCAGCTGGGAAAACTGCCCAATACTTCCAGGAAGATCGGTGAGCTGGTTGCTGTGTAAATCAAGGCACTTAAGACAGTTGAGTTGTCCTATCTCTGCAGGAAGGCTAGTAAGCTCATTACATCCTAGCTCAAGCCCCTGCAACTGGGATAATCGCCCTATATTTTTAGGGAGATTAGTTAATCGGTTGCCATTGACGTCAAGCTTTTTTAAATGAGACAGCTGTCCTATACTTTCAGGGAGACTAGTGAGTTCGTTTGCGAATAAGCAAAGCCTTTTTAGCTGGATCAATTGTCCTATTTCTACGGGGAGGCTAGAAAGCTTATTTCTTTGTAATTCAAGAATTTGCAGATGGGAGAACAGGCCTATTTCGGGCGGTAAATAGGTTAAACCTACTTCAGATAAATCTAGTTTTGTTAAGTTTTCGCAATTTTCTTTTATCCATTCTCTAAGGAGACCTCCTTTTTCTTCCAATGATAAAGGTTTCATTCTTTCGCTGTTTAAGTATTCCTCCCCTCCGGGAAGTTTTTTCCAAAGTAAAAGGCGATTAATGTTAAGAAGGTAAGAAGAGTAGTTAGCGATTGTGAGATCTTTCTTTTTTTCTATTGCCAGCTGAAACTCCTGAGGAGATAAAGAGCGAGCTAAGCTAAAAACTCGCTTAAAAATTCGCTCTACCTTTTTTGCAGGGGCAAGCTTAGGTTTTAATTGGTAAATTCTGTCCAATATAAGCTCTTTGTGGATATCATTATTTCTCTGAAGAATATGAAAAGCGGCTATTTCTTTATAAAGATTAGGCATGACATCTTTAACTAGCAGAAAATGCCAGCGTTTGCAGACGCTAAATAAGGAAGGAGTTGCGCAAGCCGCTAAAATAGGATAGAGCAATTCATTGGGCAAGCTTTCTATGGACAAAGAAGAACTAGAATTCATTTTTACCTCATAGGTTGTTAATTTTCAATCCTTTATGTTTTTTAAGGTAGTCTAAAAAAACTATGAAAGTAAAGCTAATTCCAGCAAGCTTTAACAGATTTTATAGGGTCCCTGTGAGGATTTATTGCTAATCGCCTCTTAGATTGAGCCCGGATCCCCTATCGACTCATCCCCTTTTTAACTGCTAATAAAAACATTTTTCCTTCTACACCATTTCTTCGCTAGCCTTTATCCAACTAAGCGATACCCATTTGTCTGTTGCGGTTAGCCCCCGCGATTTGCTTAAAACTTCTTTCAAGCGCATATGTCGATTGTAGTGATTTACAAACTGCTCTCCTCCCTAAAGCTAAACCTTCTTTTGTCTCACCATCCTAAAAATTTTACAGCCAAATTTCTTCTCTTTTAGAGGAACGCAGGTGCACTGCCTTGAGTACACAAAGTTTTACCCAGATAATTTCTGGTCAGCTTGCTTTAAGGGAAATCTGTAGGTATTGACCATCCTAAGGCCCTAATTGGTTTGCCCACAAAGTGTAAGCCTAATCGCTTGAAGTGACTTTTGATAGCGTTGAAACACCACCTCCCAATCAATATTATCGAAAAAAATCTGAATGTATTTGGCCCTATCTAATCCAAACTGAGTAATATAGGCATGCTCAAATACATCCATGACTAGTAAAGGCTGCCCTCCCGAGAGATGCCCAACATCGTGTTCATTAATCCAAGTGTTCACTAATCTCCCCTGCTTCGGATCTATGTATGTGATCACCCAACCAATTCCCCTGATGGCCCCAGTGGCTTGAAAATCAGCTTTCCAGCTTGCATAACTTCCAAAATCTTGGACTATTTTTAAAAATAAGGGGTTATCTTGCTTGAGTTGATGGTTTTTTCCTCCCAGGTTTTCAAAATAATACTCATGCAGTATCATCCCATTAAATTCCCATCCTAACATATGTTTAAAACCCGCAACTTCAGGACTTTGGCTTTTACCTGCCTGGCTGAACTCCTCAATCTTTTGGAAGAGAGTATTGGCGTTATTAACGTAGCCTTGATATAGCTTAAAATGTAACCTCAATAACTCGTCATTTAATCCTTTTATTTTCCCCAGCAAATGATCAAAATTGCGCGCTTCATATTTTTTAATCGAGGATGCAGCAGGTTGATCACTTATCCCCACTTGCGCAAAACTCATCCATATACTCATCGCTAACAGCCAAATGTTTCTCATCTTAACCTCATCTTTTTTGATATCAATGCTAGCTTAATAAAAATAAATTTTTTATAAAAAGGTTTAGCTAAAAAAAAGAAAAAAAGAGGGCTATGAAAGGGTTTTTCTATCCAGTTGTCTGTATCCTGGCTTTTTTAAGTCTACTTTGGGGCACTTTTCAAGCTTTGCAATTTTTAAGACCAAAGCCATTACTCACTCAAGAGCAAGAAAGTTTTTCTGTGCCTTTAGGATTACCCCCGTTGCCTTGGCCTGCAAATAACCCCTATGATAAAGCAAAAGCTGAATTAGGACGCCTTCTTTATTTTGATAAACGTCTCTCTTCAGATGGAACTGTTTCCTGCGCGACTTGCCATTCTATTCAAGCTGCTTTTGCAGATCATCAAGCCGTTTCTCAAGGGATAGATGGTAGGCAAGGCAGCCGAAATTCTCCTACCGTCATTAATTCGGCTTATCACAATTTTCTATTTTGGGATGGGCGAGCCGATTCTCTAGAAGCTCAGTGCAAAGGCCCCTTGGCAAATCGTAAAGAAATGACGCTTGCACAAAGCCCTGATGATGCTCATCGAGAGTGTCAAGAGCGGATTCGAAAAATACCAGGCTACAAGAAATTATTTAAATCCGTATATGGCAATGACGACTGCAGTATCGACGATATAGCAAAAGCAATCGCCACTTTTGAAAGGACAATTCTTTCGGGAAACTCCCCTTATGACCGTTACATCGTCAATAAAGATAAATCTGCCATGTCAGCCGAAGCTATTCATGGCTTGACAGTTTTTAAGCGCAGCGGCTGTGCCAATTGCCATGTAGAACCCCTTTTTGCCGATGACCGCTTTACAAATATTGGAATTGGCATGGATGCTAAAGAACCGGATCTCGGGCGCTATGCGATCACGCATAATCAAGCGGATTGGGGAGCCTTCAAAATTCCTACCTTGCGCGATGTTGAGCATACATTTCCTTATATGCATGATGGAAGTCTCAAAACCTTAGAAGAAGTAGTGGAGTATTACAATCAAGGGGGCATTCCGAATTCCAATTTGCACCCTCTTATGCGGCCTCTCAATCTATCTGAAAGTGATAAGAAAGCGCTTGTAAAATTTCTACAATCTCTAAGTGGAGAAGGATGGCAAATTCAAGAACCGAGCAAATTTCCAGATTGAAGAGATCAATCATTTTAGCATCCAAGCTTATGAAGAAGCGGCTACGCTCGAAGCCGCTGAGTACCTCACCTATTTCTTTGCGAGCTTTGGTATGCCATGAGTATATAAATTCATTTTACCAAAATGGTTTTTCCCTAAGCCGATCTAAGCTCTCCATCGCCCTTCCAACAGGTTGGCCTCCTAAAAATTCAAGCGATGACAAAGCAATTTACACGCATACCTCCAAATGTTTGCAAAATCTCAGACGCAATTTTTTGGAAAATGTTTTTACTCCAGTATTTACTCCCAATGCAAGAAAGTCAACAACTTGCAAAACAAAATTGGGTTAAAGACTTTTAAAAGGTCGAAGTCTTCTCCTCCCCCTTAGCATTTGACTAGACGATAGGGAAGCTTTAAAGCCGTAGAAAAACTAGAAAGTGCCCACCCCCATCACAGCGCTCGCGTAAATTTAATTATCCAAAGATACAAAAAGACTGTACAAGAATGGTTATGAAAAGTTATACACCCCCATTTTAGATGAGCCTTTAAAAGGCTCCTATTATTGGAAACCTCTTTTAAAATTTACGAGGAAGTAAGAACTTATTAGAGTTAGGCAAAAGAGATTGAGCGGGTTTCCCAAAAATCAGCGGATGAATGACTTATTACCATTCAAGTTTTAAGCCATGCCCAATTAAAAAGGAAAGCCGTGTTTCATTTTTCTGGCCCAGCCGAGCTCGTTCGCAAGTTTCAAAACGAGAAATTAAAATAAACCAACAAGAAAAACTTATCCTTAATTACTTTTACCAAAATGGATCTTTGACGCATGACTAAGATTTTTCTTCCCCTCCTTGATGAAGACCTTTTAAATGAATGCAGTATTTCTGCCTACTACGCTCGAGGAAGCGAGAATAGACAGCAACCTAATACCCCAGCTAGCGCCATTCGCTTAACACACAATCCTTCTGGTATTGTGATTAAATGCCAAGTACACCCTAGTGAACATTTGAATAAAAAAGAATGTCTCTTGAAATTACGCGAAGAAGTAGACAG
Source organism: Parachlamydia sp. AcF125 (assembly GCF_018342475.1). Lineage (NCBI taxonomy): Bacteria > Pseudomonadati > Chlamydiota > Chlamydiia > Parachlamydiales > Parachlamydiaceae > Parachlamydia > Parachlamydia sp. AcF125. Next base: position 89,762 of record NZ_JAEMUD010000003.1, read on the forward strand.
ACGCAATTATCGAAAACCTAAACGGCCCGCTATAAGCCTCTTGCAGGCGGTGGTGGTGAAAAATAAGGCAAACAAAGCAAAAGGCTTTGATAAAACAACGTTGAGCACTTTTCCACCTGCACCAGAAAACAGATAATGCTTTTATCTTTTTGTAGTTATTTGGTAAAATTTTCTGCTTTTTAAAAAATTGAGGCACGTATGACAGATTCAAAACCTCTTCCGTGGTATAAAGAGGGCTTAAAATTCAAGTGCACAGAGTGTGGCCAATGCTGCACCGGGGCGCCAGGTTTCGTTTGGGTAACAATCGAGGAGATGGAAAGAATGGCCCAATTGCTCAAGATTACCTTAGCGCAATTCAAAAGAACTTTTGTGAGACAAAGAGATAATCGGTATGCTCTTATTGAGAAAAAAAGGGAGAACAACGCCTGCATTTTTTTAAAAGATAAGCGGTGCCAAGTTTACACTGCCAGGCCTTCTCAATGCCGAACATTTCCTTGGTGGAAAGAAAATCTCCATACAAAAGAAAGCTGGGCCCTTACCGCTAAGCAATGTGAAGGGATCAACGATAAGGCTCCGCGCGTTTCTTTTGATGAAATTCGAAAAATTCTAGCCGAGCAAGAAAGCTAAATAAAATACTCAAACTTCTACAGCTGAAAGGTTGTGCGGGATGATTGTCTTCTTTTCAATGGTAAGAAAAACATCTATCCAAGAAATGCGATTATCTTTAGGGACAAATATGCGGTTCACATACTCTGTAGATGCGCATGGCTTCCCTGGATAAAACTGAAATTTATACCCCTTATTAACCAACACTAATAAGCAAGCACACTGCTCGATTAAATCTTCTACGGCCTTTTCGATAAATAAGGATTTGTTAATAAAAGTTGTGCCACTACGCCGACTTTCCCCTTCATAGCTAATTTCCGCATCTTCATGCAGCAGCTTTCGAAAGATAAGATCGGTGGAATAAAGGCTTTCCAGACGATCTACAAATTTTTTAAAATAAGGATCCTGGCAGATGTAAGAATGCCAATAAACCACATTGCAGTTTTCAAAAAGGGGTTCATACCTTTGCACAAGCATATTTGCACTTTTTAAACATTCTTCAAAGGCTTTTTCAAAATTGTTGGAATATTTGAGGCTGAATGTTTTAATGTGTGCTTTTTCCGTTAATAAAATGGTAATCCTTCCTTTAACATGCCTTTTTATCGTTGAGATGAAAGCATTCATCTTAAAATCCCCTTGAATTCCCTCGTGGAAATTAGAATGGATACTAATCGGTAAAATTACAGGGGCACTTGTTTCTAACCAACTAATATCTTTTGTTTTAAAAGCAAGCTTTCCCCGGACAGTTTTCTCTTGATCGGTAAAGGTTGCCGTAAAGTTTTGTCGCCAAATGTAAGGATTCATATATAACCACTCGTTAAAAATAAGCTATTATAAATGCGGGCTCTACTATCTAAAAGAGTATTAAATCACACATTAGTAGAGTATAAAATGCTTATTAGCAAAATTTTTGTTGAAAAAATCAATTACCTTAAATAAAATCGGGCCATGAATTGTTATAATGAGATGCTCAAAAAGATTACTTCTTCTCCCTATCATCATAAGATGTTGCAGTTTGCAGCACCTTTAAATGACCATTTGGGAATTAACCATTTTTGGTATTATCGCATTACTTTTTCAGGTCATTATTGTTACGTTGGCACAAACAGTGCCTGGAACGAATTCTGCTTTGAAAACCAAATGTATATTCATTTTCCCTGCTTACGTCATCCCAAAACATTGCAAAACGGCCTCAGCTTGATGAAGGCCAGCGAAGACCCAAGCTATCAAGATGTTTTAAAAACAGCCTGGGAAAAATTTAACATTAATTTTAATATTAATCTTCAAAAAATTACGCCCTATGGAATCGAAGCATTTGGCTTTGCAACTCGCTTTAATGATTTAAAAGCTGAAGAACGTTTAATTAATGACCTCCCTGTGCTACGCAATTTCATTAAAGTTTTTAAAGAAAGAAACGAGAAACTTTTTTGCTTACTTGATGAATGTCAGCTTCACCTTCCGTCACAAGTGGGCTCGAAATTTTATGAGCAGCCTAAAACTCTCATTTTTCCCAGCCAACATCAACTCTTTATGGAAAAGATAGGATTCCGCCCTCCCCTTTCGCTAACCCCACGAGAAAAAGATATTCTAAGGTTTATTGCCAGCGGATATCCAGCTTCCTATATTGCTGAGCAGCTACGCTTAAGCCAAAGAACCGTCGAAAATTATATTGCGACTTTAAAATGCAAGCTTTCCTGCTCTTCCAAAGTTGAGCTCATTCAAGAAGCGCAAAAATTAGCTCTAACCGAGTGCGATTCGATATAGAACAGCAAGGCTGCCTGTAAAAGCGGATATTTAGATTTTTAAATATTTAAGTAAACCTAGGGTGCCGATTAGTGACAAGGGTTTCATTTCATCCGGACAATATCCACTTTTCACTACCTTTTTAAGCACTTAAATGCTTTTTTTCTTGCAAGATTCTTATGCGGAGAAGAGCCTATCAAACAACAGATTTTTTTTCTAGCTGCTTTCTATTTATCCAGTAGCATGAGCGGTTGGGAGACCTAATGAGAGAATTTGCCGCCGCAAACCTTACTTTGCCTTTCATTAAGAAAAAAACACAGCTAGGTCGCTCGACATCTAGCTAAGACGTATTCTTCAACAGGATTGCCCTTGATAAGATGTTCCTGAATGATCCTTTCAAGAACTTGGGGCGTGCATGAATGATACCATATACCGTCTGGGTAAACAACCGCGATAGGCCCTTTCGTACAAACTCTTAAACAATCTGCTTTCGAGCGATAAATCCCGCCGGATTCGCTTAAGTTGAGTTCTTTTAGCCTGTTTTTGAGATATTCCCAGGATTCAATCCCTTCTGCAGTTTGACAGCATTTGGGATTTTTGGGATCGCAACATATAAAAATGTGCCGCTTAATTTGGTTAATTCCTAATCTTTCCAAAATAGCTTCGAGCTCGTGCTGTTGTGTCATTTTGGGACTCCTTTAAATCCAAGAGAGATTATTTTACCGGATCGAGATCATCCGATCAATCTTTAGAACAGCAAAGTTTGGGTCTCCTCTATCTCCATCGATCTCTTCTAAATCCTCCTGCTTGATATTCCAACTGCTTATAAGATCTATAGGTTCAGCGAAGCCTCAAAGTTAAGGCAATGTTTGATGGAATCTATTAGTAAAATTGACTAAAATAGACTTTGTAAAATTTTCCGTCTCCTCAACTAAATCTGGAACGTGAGGAAACGCTCAAGTTAAAAATGATGTCAAATTTTATGCAATTTAAACCGATTGGCTATTTTTTTTCTTCTCAGCATGAAAAATACATGGTTCCGCGCCAAGCTGAATTAGGTTCACTTAGCGGATACGTGTTACTGGAACCCGGCCAAAATTTTGACCAAGCTGTGGAGGATCTAGCCGGCTTTGAAAGAATCTGGCTGATCTATTGTTTCCACCTTAATCACAGCTGGAAACCTAAAGTTAAAACCCCTCGTGGAGGCCAAAAACGGGGAGTGTTTGCCACCCGTTCTCCTCATCGCCCTAATCCTATCGGCCTCTCATGTGTCGAGCTGTTAGCGATTCAGGGGAGAAAATTGATGATTGCTAAAAGTGATCTACTCAATGAAACTCCTATCCTAGATATTAAGCCTTACATCTGTTATGCAGACGCTTTTTTAAACATCCAGCAGGGATGGGCTGGGGATTCCAAGCCTCCCAATCCTCCGTTTTCAATCAAATGGTCGCCCCTTGCCATTCAACAAGCCGCTTTTATTGCCAAAGAAACCTCTTTTGATCTACAAAAAGCGATTGAATTCCGTTTGTCAGATAATCCTTATCCTTTTCCCAACCACCGCATCACCCATATAAGTGAAAATCGATTCATACTAGCTTGTAAAACCTGGCGTATCCAATACACTATCACCGATTTTGAAATCTTCATCGAATTTATCTATTCGGGTTATGACCCAGAAACCCTGGCAGGACTTAAACCCTCAAAATGGGAAGATGTCTATCTCCACCGCAAATTTATTCAAATTTTTTGCAAATAAAACCTACTCGCAAATTCGTTTGCCCACCTCTACCATGGCAGCCTGTAACTGAAACATTTTTTTGGATATTATCCTTTCCCTGAGGAATATGGAGAGTAATTATTTTTTTATAAAGAGCCGGCATGACAGCATTAACTAGTAGGAAGTGCCAGTGCTTGCAGACGCTAAATAAGGGAGAAGTTGCACAAGCCACGAAAAACTAGAGCTCTTTCGAAATTAAGTTCATTTAGTATACTCGCCTTATTTTAGGTGAGCGAGGTGCAATGAAATTTGAAATAGTAAAGGATTTAAACGATGAAAAGTTTCGTCGTCTAACGGGTGTTAAGCGATCTACATTCAATAAGATGGTAAACATCTTAGAACAATCAATAAAAAGCAAAAATTTTAATAGCGGAAGGAAAAAGAAGCTTAGTCTGGAAAATGCGTTGCTTATGACCCTAGAATACATGTGAGAGTATAGAACCTATTTTCATCTTAGCCAAAGCTATGGCGTAAGCGAAAGCAGTGCCTACAAAACAGTCAAATGGGTTGAAGATACCTTGTTTAAACATCCGGAATTTGCTTTACTAAGCCGTAAAGCACTTTTAAAGAGCGACATTGAATATGAAGTTGTCCTGATTGACGCCACAGAAACGCCTATTGAAAGACCAAAAAAAAGCAAAAGCATTTCTACTCAGGCAAAAAGAAAAAACACACCTTAAAGACACAGGTGGTAGTAGACAAGAAACGGCAGCAAATCATTTGCACCGCATTTTCCTTAGGGAAGCGGCATGACTTTCGGTTGTTCAAAGCGTCAAAAATTCGAATTTCTCCCTGTGTAAGTGTATTGGCTGATAGTGGATATCAAGGGCTGCAGAGATTACATACTAAGACGCAAATGCCCAAAAAAAGGAGGAAAAAGCATCCGCTCACAAAGGAGGACAAGCAAAATAACCGCCAACTTTATAGCGAACGTGTGCTTAATGAAAATATTATCGGCAGCCTGGAGCGATTTAAGATCATCTCTGACCGCTATAGAAACAGACGGAAGAAGTTCTCTCTCCGTTTTAATTTGATTGCAGGGATTCATAATCTGGAACTAACCCATTGAATTTCGAAAAAGGTCTAATGAATTTTAGTAAGATTCTAAAGGGAAATTTTCAACACAGACGGTCTTTTCCCTAATAATTGAACCCAATTATTCTCCTCACTTTAAGATAAATGTTAATTCAACTTTAATAATAAAGTTGAGCTTAAATACACTTATAAATTAGTGTCTTTTTTAAAAGAGCGATGAAAGAGAATAAAAGTTTTAAGTAAATATATTAACAAAAAACCCATATTTTATGTTTGTTTTTACAAAATAGTTCAAAGTTTATTGGAATTATTTCTAATTCCCTAGTTTTTTTAGACTATCCTAAAAAATAGAAGGCTGAAACTATCAACTTAAGAGGTAAAAATGAATTCTAACTCCTTTTCATCCATAGAAAGCTTGCCCAATGAGCTGCTTTCTCCTATTTTAGAGATTTGTATAACTCCTTCTTTATTTAGCGTCTGCAGAAGCTGGCGGATCCTGCTAGTTAATGCTGTCATGCCGGCTCTTTATAAAAAAATAGCCGCTCTCCATCTTCCCCAGGGAAAGAATGACATACCCAAAGCGCTTATATTGGATAAAATTTACAAACTAGAATCTGAGCTTACCACTGCAGAAAAAGTGAAACAAATTTTTAAGCAAGTTTTTAGCTTAGCTCGCTCTTTATCTCCCCTGGAATTTCACCTCGCCATAGAAAAAAAGAAAGATTTAACAATAGCTAACTACTCTTCTTACCTTCTTAACATTAATCGACTTTTGCTTTGGAAAAAGCTTCCTGGAGGGGATGCATACTTGAGGCGCGAAGAAATTAAAACTTTATCCTTGGAAAAAAAAGGAGGGCTTCTCCGAGAATGGATAAGAGAATATGAAAACTTAACTGTGCTAGATTTATCTCAAGCAGGCCTAACCTATTTACCACCAGAAATAGGCCAACTGTCCCAGTTAAAAGAGCTTGACTTAAGATATAACAAGCTCGCTACCCTTCCTGCTTATATAGGAAAATTAACACGGCTAGAAAGGCTGAGATTAGGCAAAAATCAGCTCTCTAGCCTTCCTAACGAAATAGGCCAGCTATCGGGCCTGCAGAAACTTAACTTACAAGACAACCAGCTCTCTAGCCTTCCTAAAGAGATAGGACAGCTATCGCGCCTGCAGGATCTTGACTTACAATATAATCAGCTCTCTAGCCTCCCTGAAGAGATAGGCCAGCTATCGGGGCTGAGAAATCTTTACTTACAACACAATCAGCTCTCTAGCCTTCCTGAAGAGATAGGACAGCTATCGGGACTGCCGGATCTTGACTTACAACACAATCAGCTCTCTAGCCTTCCTGAAGAGATAGGACAGCTATCGGGCCTGCAGAAACTTAACTTACAACACAACCAGCTCTCTAGCCTTCCTGAAGAGATAGGACAGCTATCGGGCCTGCAGAAACTTAACTTACAGCACAACCAGCTCTCTAGCCTTCCTGAAGAGATAGGACAGCTATCGGGCCTGCAGAAACTTAACTTACAACACAACCAACTCTCTAGCCTTCCTAAAGAGATAGGACAGCTATCGGGGCTGAGAAATCTTTACTTAGAACACAACCAGCTCTCTAGCCTTCCTGAAGAGATAGGCCAGCTATCGGGCCTGCCGGATCTTTACTTACAACACAACCAGCTCTCTAGCCTTCCTAAAGGGATAGGCCTGCTATCGAGGCTGAGAAATCTTTACTTAGAACACAACCAGCTCTCTAGCCTTCCTGAAGAGATAGGCCAGCTATCGGGGCTGTACCATCTTTACTTAGAACACAACCAGCTCTCTAGCCTTCCTAAAGAGATAGGACAGCTATCGGGGTTGGACCATCTTAACTTACAGCACAACCAGCTCTCTAGCCTTCCTGAAGAGATAGGCCTGCTATCGGGGCTGAGAAATCTTTACTTAGAACACAACCAGCTCACTAGCCTTCCTGAAAAGATAGGCCAGCTATCGGGGCTGTACCATCTTTACTTAGAACACAACCAGCTCTCTAGCCTTCCTAAAGAGATAGGACAGCTATCGAAACTGGGAACTCTTAATTTACAATACAACCAGCTCTCTAGCCTTCCTAAAGAGATAGGACAGCTATCGCGCCTGCGGTATCTTGGCTTACAACACAATCAGCTCTCTAGCCTTCCTAAAGAGATAGGCCAGCTATCATACCTACAGCATCTTTACTTACAACACAACCAGCTCTCTAACCTTCCTAAAGAGATAGGCCAGCTATCGCGCCTGCAGCATCTTGAGTTACAACACAATCAGCTCACTAACCTTCCTGAAGAGATAACGCAGCTGTCTCAATTAGAGAAGCTTGTTTTAACTGAAAACGCGCTCGCTAACCTTTCTGTAGGGATAAAGCAGCTACCTGCATTAAAGGAGCTTAATTTGGAAGAAAACCTGTTATGAAATATTCGACATAAAACCCGTTCAATGCTTTTTTGCATGTGAGCTTGGAATAGCGCTCCCTGTTAAGCTTGCCCCCATTCTTAATCTCCTGTGCCGCTCTTTAGTGCAAACGCTAGTATCCCTACGCAAATTGCAGATAGGGTAAAAACCAAAACAAGGGGTCTATTGGCCATTAACGAAATGAAAGATAAGGGTAAGAGTGAAAACAATAGCATATTGGCCGCAAGAAATTCTCCTTTAAGCTTGTTTTTACGAAATACGTTAAAGCTTGCTGAAATTGGCTTTACTTTTTCTATTTTTTTTAGGCTATCCAAAAAATATCCAGATTAAAAAACCACCAAGTTAAGAGGTAAAAATGAATTCTAACCCTTTTTTATCCCTGGAAAGCTTGCCCAATGAGTTGCTTTCCCCTATTTTAGAGACTTGTGCAACACCTTCCTTATTTAGCGTCTGCAGAAAATGGCGGGTCCTGCTAGTTAATGCTGTCATGCCAGCTCTTTATAAAAAAATAGCTGCCATCCATATGCCCCAGGTAAAGGATGATATCCAAAGAACGGCTATGTTGGATAAAACTTACCAACTAAAATCTGAGCTTACCCCTGCGGAAAAAGTGAATCAAATTTTTAAGCAAGTTTTTAGCCTGGCGTGCTCTTTATCTCCTCAGGAATTTCAACACGCCATAGAAAAAAAGAAAGATTTAACGATAGCTAATTACTCTTCTTACCTTCTTAACATTAATCGCCTTTTGCTGTGGAAAAAACTTCCTGGTGGGGATGAATATTTGAGACGCGAAGAAATTAAATTTTTATCCTTGGAAAAAAAAGGAGAGCTCCTCCGAGAATGGATAGGAGAAAATTGCGAGAACTTAACTGAGCTAGATTTATCTCAAGTAGGCCTGACCTATTTACCGTCAGAAATAGGGCAACTGTCCCATATACAAAGGCTTAATTTACAAGGGAACAGGCTTGCTACCCTTCCTGCGGAGATAGGACAATTGGCCCAGCTAGAGGAGCTAAGCTTAGACCAAAACCAGCTCACCAACCTTCCAACAGAGATAGAACAGCTGGTTGAGCTGCAAGGACTTTTTTTAAACCAGAATCAGCTAACCACTTTTCCTGCAGAGATAACACTGCTGTCCCAGTTGCGAGTGCTTGATTTAGAAGATAACAAGCTCTCTAGCCTACCGCTAAAAATAGGACAGCTGATCCAATTAGAACAGCTTTGCTTAAGCCAAAATCAGTTTACAGATTTTCCAGTAGAGATAACGCAGTTATCTCAGTTGCAAGCACTTGATTTACAAAGGAACAAACTCATTAGTCTTCCAACGGAGATTGGGCTGCTATCTCAGCTTAGGCAGCTTAGCTTAAGCCAAAATCAGTTCACCGATTTTCCCTTAGAGATAAGGCAGCTATCTCAGTTGCAAAAACTTGATTTACAAGGAAACAAACTCATCAGCCTTCCAGCGGAGATTGGGCTGCTATTTCAGCTTAGGCAGCTTAGCTTAAGCCAAAATCAGTTCATAGATTTTCCCTTAGAGATAAGGCAGCTATCTCAGTTGCAAAAACTTGATTTACAAGGAAACAAACTCATTAGTCTTCCAGCAGAGATTGGACTGCTATCTCAGCTCAGGGAGCTTCATTTAAAACATAATCGGCTTGCTATCCTTCCTGAAGAGATAGGGCAGCTGTCTCAGCTGCAAGTGCTTGACTTGCAAGGGAACAAACTTACTACCCTTCCAGTGGGAATAGGGCGGTTGCCTCAATTGCAAAGGCTTGATTTAGAAGATAATCAAATCGCTATCCTTCCCACGGAGATAGGGCGGCTAACTCGGCTGATTCAATTTCGCTTAAAACATAATCAGCTCGCTATCCTTCCTGCAGAGATAGGGCAGCTGTCTCAGTTACAAGTGCTTGATTTAGATGATAATAATCTCACTGACCTTCCAGCGGAGATAGGGCAGCTGTTCCAGCTAGGGGTGCTTAGCTTAAGCCAAAATCGGTTAAGGACCTTTCCTACAGTAATGCAGCTGTCTCGGCTGCTAGTGCTTGACTTAAGCTATAACCAGCTCACTAGTGTTTGTGAAGAGATAAAACATCTGACCCAGCTAGAGGGACTTGACTTAAGAAAAAACCAACTTGCTAGTCTTCCAAAAGAGATAGGACAGCTGACTCAGTTAAAGTGGCTGGACTTAAGCCAAAACCAACTCACCAGCCTTCCAGAAGAGATAGGACAGCTATCTCGGTTGCAAGCGCTTATTTTAAAAGATAACAAGCTCACTAGCCTTCCTGAAGAGATAACGCACCTGTCCCAACTAGAAATACTTGATTTAACTGAAAACACGCTCGCTAACCTTCCTGTAGGGATAAGGCGGCTACCTGCATTAAAGGAGCTTAATTTGGAGGAAAACCTGTTATGAAGTATTCAGCACAAAAGCCGCTCAATGCTTTTATGCATGGGAGCGTGGAATAGCGCTCCCTGTTATGCTTGCCCCATTCTTAATCACCTAAGCCGCTCTTTAGAACAAGCGCTAGTGCTTACATAAGTGGTAGATAAGGTAAAAGACAAAAAAAGGGGCCTATTGGCCATTAACGAAATGAAAGATAAGGGTAAGAGTAAAGCCAATAACATATTGTCTGCAAGAAAACCTTGTTTAAATTTGCTTTTATGAAATGCGTCACAGCTGGTTGAAATTGGCTTTACTTTTCTTTGTTTTTTTAGGCTACCCAAAAAATATACAGATTAAAAACCATCAACTTAAGAGGTAAAAATGAATTCTAACCCTTTTTTATCCCTGGAAAGCTTGCCCAATGAATTGCTCTATCCTATTTTAGAGACTTGCGCAACCCCTTCCTTATTTAGCGTCTGCAGAAGTTGGCGGATTCTGCTAGTTAATGCTGTCATGCCGGCTCTTTATAGAAAAATAGCTGCTCTCCATATTCCCCAGGGAAAGAATGATATTCAAAAAACGGCTATATTGGATCAAATTTACCAACTAAAATCTGAGCTTACCCCCGCAGAAAAAGTGAACCAAATTTTTAAGCAAGTTTTTAGCTTAGCAGACTCTTTATCTTCTAAGGAATTTAGACAGACAGTAGAAGAAAGGAGAGATTTAACAATAGCTAACTATTCTTCTTACCTTCTTAACATTAATCGCCTTTTGCTTTGGAAAAAGCTTCCTGGCGGGGAGGAATATTTAAGCCGTGAAGAAATTAAATTTTTATCCTTAGAAAAAAAGGAGAGCTTCTACGAAAATGGATAGGAGAAAATTGCGAACACTTAACCGAGCTAGTTTTATTTCAAGCAGGCTTAACCTATTTACCACCAGAAATAGGGCTGTTGCCCTACCTACAACATCTTGAATTACAAGAAAACAGTCTCACTAGTCTTCCTATAGAGATAGGACAGTTGACTCAGCTAGAGTGGCTGGATTTAAGCGAAAACCAACTCACCAGCCTTCCAAAAGGAGTAGAACAGCTGTCCCAGCTAGAAGGGCTTGGCTTAAGAAAAAATCAACTCGCTAGTCTTCCAAAAGAGATAGGGCAGCTGACTCAGTTAAATTGGCTGGACTTAAGCGAAAACCAACTCACCAGCCTTCCAAAAGAGATAGGACAGCTGGTCCAGCTAGAGGGGCTTGGCTTAAGAAAAAATCAACTCGCTAGTCTTCCAAAAGAGATAGGACAGCTGACCCAGCTAGAGGGGCTTGACTTAAGAAAAAACCAACTCGCTAGTCTTCCAAAAGAGATAGGACAGCTGGCTCAGCTAGAGGGACTGGACTTAAGCGAAAACCAACTCACCAGCCTTCCAAAAGAGATAGAACAGCTGGCCCAGTTAGAAAGGCTTTACTTAAGCTGCAACCAGTTCCTCAGCTTTCCAAAAGAGACGGGGCAGCTGCCTGGGTTGATAAAGCTTGGCTTAGAGGGTAACAAGCTTTCTAGCCTCCCAGTAGAAATAAGGCAGCTATCGAGCCTGCAGCATCTTGACTTACAACGCAATCAGCTCTCTAGCCTTCCTGCGGAGATAGGACAGCTGTCTCAGCTACGAAAGCTTGATTTAAGCCATAACCGGATCGCCAATCTTCCTGCAGGGATAAGGCAGCTACCTGCATTAAAGGAGCTTAATTTGGAGGAAAACCTGTTATGAAATATTCGGCATAAAACCCGTTCGATGCTTTTTTGCATAAGAACGTGGGATAGCGCTCCCAGTTAAGCTTGCCCCATTCTTAATCTCCTGTGCCGCTCTTTAGGGCAAGCGCTGGTGCCCATACATAAATTACAGATAAGTTAAAAGACAAAAAGTGACCTTTTGACCATTTGAGAGATGGGATTGCTAACTGCCAGTGTGACCCTCACAGGGGAAGTAAAGGTAAGGGTAAAATCAATAACATATTGGCCGCAAGAAATCCTCTTTTAAACCTGTTTTTGCGAAATACGTCACAGCTTGTTGAAATTGGCTTTACTTTTTCTATTTTTTTTACAAAAAAACCAGCTCACTAACCTTCCTGTAGAGATAGGGCAGCTGTCTGAGTTGGAATATCTTTATTTAGAAGATAACCAGCTCACCAGCCTTCCCGCAGAAATAGGACAATTGATCCAGCTACAGTGGCTTGATTTACGAAGAAACCTACTCACCAGCATTCCAGCAGAGATAGGGCAGCTGCGTAAGTTGCAAGTGGCTGAATTAAGCCATAATCAGCTCACCAGCCTTCCAACAGAGGCGGTTCAGCTAGCCCAGCTAAAACTCTTTTACTTAGACCACAATCAGTTAAAGACTTTGCCAGCAGAGATAGCACAGCTATCTCTGCTTAGGCAGCTTTGCATACAACATAACCCACTCACCAGCATTCCTATAGAAATAAGGCTGCTGTTCCAGTCACTATGTGTTGATGCAGAAGATAGCGAGGGCGAAAGCATACCCGAAGCCCCTTCTAATTCGAGCAAAAAAAGAAGACTAAATTTTTAAGCAAGCTTTTAACTTAGCTCGCTCATTATCTTCTCAACATTCATCCCCTTTTGCTTGGAAGAAAACTTCCTGGAGAATACTTAAGCCACGAAGAAGTTAAATCTTTATTCGCGGAAGGAAAAGAAGGGCTTCTTAAGTAAGATATAACAACTTCTCTAGCCTTTATGAAGAGATAAGGCTGTTGTCTCAGTTAAAAGTGCTTAAATTATAGGATTTTAATTTTAAACTTACCCAATCGCTAAAAAATGAATGACTAGACCCCCTAGCAATCGAGCGATTTTTTTTTTAAGCTTTCCCTAATCTTATATTTTAAGTTGGTTCAAAATACTGCGAGGAGGTTCATACTTGGCGAGCAAGGCGGCAAAAAACCTTTCCCCACATAAGTTAGCATTGCCTAGGATATCAGCTTGATCAACTTTTATTTTTGGAAATAAATAACGCACTAGCCAGAAGTTAAGTAAGGATGCCGCATGGTGCTTGACAGCAAAAAGGGGCGATGTTATTAAAACCCACTTTGGCAGAAATGAAACTGTCTCTATGATGGCGTTTACCTGCAATGGAGTAAATACACGCTTAACAATAATAGGCCTAGCAGAAGATTTGCCGGCCCGCTTTCATTGATTTACAATCGATTTTAATCGGCATCTTTTATTTCCGTCTTATCGATCTCCATTTTCCCTGCTGAAACTTCCTAAGCTTCCTGGCTCTGCTCTTCCATAAACCATCCCAAGAAGCAAAAAATTATCCTTTGTCGCTACATACGCCGCTGCAACGTCTATCTTAAAAGAAAATCCTTCTAATCTTTCTTCTTAAACAAATGTTTCTGCATGCATCCTACTTACTAATTTTAAGTCGGCCAATTTCCTCTTCCAAAACCATCAACGCAACTATTCGAGCGCTTATAAGACCTTTAAGGCTTTTAGATCCAGAGCTCATTAAAACTGACAATCTAATAAATCATTTAGTGGAAATTTATCTCTTAAAGAAACAATTGTCGGAAAAAGCGGTGAAGGAGGATCCTCCCAATCAAACCACTCCCATCCCTCACATTTATGAGGTTCTAACAATTGGGGTTCCCCGCTAAAACGATCCACCAAGACAAACAAGGTAATATAATGGTTTTGGCCTTGTTCCATCACATTTTCAATCCAAGGACCAAGCCTTAAGGAGATCGCATCTAGGCCTGTCTCTTCCTTTAATTCCCTACGGGCACAAGCTTCCACACTTTCTCCAAATTCCAGATGTCCTCCCGGACAAGCCCATTGCCCCTCTCCAAGAGAGCCTTTTCTTTTTCCCAACAAAATTTTTTGGTTTCTCAAGACAATCGTAGCAACTCCAATTAAAGGTCGTCTCTTTTCTGCTTGAGCACTAGTAAACCTGTGCAGGCCTAAAACTTGATCGCTTTCCATCTGGCACTTCTTTTTGGCTAAACTATTTAATGTAGAAAGGAGCAAAATAAGCTGCATGTTTCAACAATGGGCGATGGATATGTTACAAGATTGTCCCTTAGACAGAAACGATTTTATTAAAATAGTTGCACGCTTTGCTCTGGTACTTATGATTGATTTTCTTGTTGCCTTAAGCAAAGAAAAGAATCCGGCTCTGAAGCTTGAAAAAAAGAAACTTCAGCTGTACTAATATCATACATCGCTCCAACAAGAGCAATTTTCCTTTGCCTAATGAGTGCATCTAAAGTAGAGCTGTTTTTACGAATCTCTTGCATGGTTTGAAGAACATTTTTATAGGCGATTTCATTAAAATAATTTTCTTTCTGCTCAGGGCTCCAATGAGCAAACCCTTTGCAGTCGTTCACGTCAATTGACTTTTGAATCTCCATGATCAAAGAATCCAAATTCATACACCCTGTAGCTTCAGCTGCCGTCTGTTGCTTGCAAACAAAATCAACAGAGGCCTTAACAGCCCCGCAGGAAGTGTGTCCCATGACCAGAATCAACTTTGCTCCAGCTACTGCACAGCTATATTCGATACTTCCCAAAACTTTAGGGCTCACGACATTTCCAGCAATGCGTACGCTAAAGATATCGCCTAAGCTCAAATCAAAAATAAGCTCCACCGGAGAGCGAGAGTCGATGCAGCTTAAAACCACTGCCATAGGAAATTGCCCTCTGGAAGTCACATTGAGTTGCCGATCTAAATCCCGGGTTAGGCGGGTTCCCTCCCGAAAACGGAGATTGCCCTCCTGAAGGATTTCCAGGATGCGATCTGGCGTTAAATTTTTTTGCATTTCTGGGCTGCTAACATCCACATATCGGATGCGATCTTCTAATTGGGGATATTTATTTTTAAATCCTATCAGGCTGACGGCCACTTTGCGCGTTGTGGCTGTCGTATTCTGAAAATCGGTAAGTAAGTCCAAAATATCGGGGTCAATGTAATCGGTGTTATTTGCATCAATTAATACATGTCCCCCCGCAGGAATGTTTTTTAAGGTATTTTCAAGAGAAGCCCGGTTGAAAAAGCTCACTTGATTAGGCAGCTCAATATGTAACACTTCATCGCCTGTAGCATGCTTCTCTATAACTTTTTTGATAGGGCGCCTAATATTACTATGTAAAATGAAGCAAATGGAAATGCCTAAGCCAATCAAGACACCCATTAAAAGATCTGTAAACACAATCGCACTGACCGTGATGATAAAAGGCAGAAATTGATTTTTTCCTTCCCTCCACATCTGCATTAAAAGTTTTGGGCTAGCCAGCTTTAGCCCTGTAATTAAAAGAATGGCAGCTAAAGCAGAAAGAGGAATTTGGTTTAACCAATTAGGGATTAAAATCACGCTAGCCAAAATTAAAAAGCCATGCCAGATTGCGCTAAGCTTAGTTCTTGCTCCGGCATTAATATTCACCGAGCTGCGTACAATCACGCTAGTAACAGGCAACGCCCCTATAAGCCCTGCCACAACATTCCCCATTCCCTGGGCAAATAATTCCCGATTAGGCGGGCTTATGCGCTGTAAAGGATCGATCTTATCTACAGCTTCTAAGTTTAGTAATGTCTCCAGAGAAGCAACTAAAGCAATCGTCATAGCAGCCACGTATACGGAGGAATTTTTTAGAATACTCCAATCGGGGAAGGTGAAAAAAGCAAAAGCATTATTTGCAGGATCGACTACGGGCACTTGAACGAGATGACTAGAATCTAGCATCCAATACCCACCATATTGCCTTAAAAATAAGCTGGCTATAACGCTTAAAACAATAACAACTAAAGGGGCTGGAATTTGGGAGTTCTTTAAGACCTGAAATTTGTCCCAAAATACTAATAAAAAAATTGAAAGGATACCGATCAAAGCGGCTCCTGGATGCATATCAAAAAAAGTTTCAAAAATTCCGGAAAAAGTATTTTGATTGTTAGCTTGCATAAAAGATTTATTGCCTATGGGATCCGCGTCATGGCCCAGGAGATGGGGGATTTGTTTCAAAACTAAAATAACCCCGATAGCCCACAACAAACCTTTGATTACACTAGAAGGGAAAAAAGCAGCAATAAAACCCAATTGGCTAATACTTAAGATAATTTGGATAACTCCAGCAATAACGACGGCAGCAAGGAAGGCTTCAAAAGTACCCAAATGGTGGATTTGAGCTGCTACTACAGCAGTTAATCCAGCTGCCGGTCCGCTTACACTTGTACTAGAGCCACTAAATGCACCAACGATAATCCCCCCTACAATTCCCGCTAGTATGCCGGAGAAAAGTGGGGCATTGGAGGCCAAAGCTATCCCTAAACACAAAGGCAGCGCAACAAGAAAAACGACCAGCCCTGAAATTAAATCGTATGAAAGAGTTCTCGAGAAGGAATAACGCGCCATCATTGTAAAAATTCTCCGACGAATTGCAGATAAAGCTCAATTTTTTATAAATAATTTATTTGAATCGTCTTTGTCTACCCCTTTTTTTCAAGTATTTAATCACGCCTTTAAAGAGAAAGGATTACATGTCGAAAAAAGGAAAGAAGTTGATCTTAGGGAGGAAAGAGCTATCCCCTCCCCCAAGCTCGTTAGACGAAAGGGAGAAGCGATTGCTAAAACGTCCATAAAAGCAGGTGGAGAAAAAGTAAACAAGCTGCCTATTTGATCGATCTCTCCGAATATGAAAAAGAAAAGGTAGCGCTTATCTACCTTTGTGAAAAATTGAAAAAAACCTAGAGAAAGTGGAGGGTAATTTCGAAAAATCCTAAAACAATTTTGTGCATAAATTCAGGCGTGAAAAAGTGCACTTTTTTACAAACTTTTTATTAACGCGCCAGGATTGATTAACAGTGGGGATAAAGGAAGCGAGCTGTCATTAAAGGGAATGGATAGTAAATGTTTATTTTTCTATTTTCTTAAGGTGGCTAGACCCACTTTTCTTCCACTTCTGGAATTTTTGAATATTTTCCACCGTTTTCTCCCTCATATAGAGGCTAATCACCCCTTGGCTAGCCAAGAAGGAGGCTTCCTTTAATTCCCATTTTGCATTGCCTATTCTTATTTTCCTTTTATGGGAAGATACTGTAAATTCATCCTATTTTCGTCATTCTCATTAAAGCGCACCTACCCAATTTAATAACCTCATAATTAAGATTAAAACCCCATTAATTGTTTGCCTATAAATGACAATATAAATAAAAGTAAAATAGTCCAACTAACAAAATTGCGGTAGCTTCAATTAATTCTATTATTTTCTTTACCCTTTCTTATAAGAATAATTCTTAACGAGAGAGTAAGGGATAGTCACACTGTTAAAGGAGGTTATATATGGCAGTCCATGTGTTTGAGACAACTGCTCAAAAAACTTATGAATGGCTAAAAGATCTAATGAAACAACTTGGATGGAATAATGAAGAAAGAGCTTATCTAGCTTTAAAAGGCACATTGCAAGCTTTAAGAGATCGTCTACCCGTGAATGTATCTGCAAAATTAAGCGCCCAATTGCCTATGCTAGTCAGAGGATTTTATTACGAAGGATGGAAACCAGCCATTACTCCTGTTAAAGTAAAAACATCTCAAGAATTCTTAGATTTTGTGGCGGCTCATTTTAACAATACCACCTTGGCAGAAGATAACGTGGAAGAGATTGTACGATCCGTTTTTCAATTAATTTCCAATCATGTTTCTGCTGGAGAAGTGAATCATCTTAGACAAGCCTTACCTCTCCCCATTGCAGAGTTTTGGCCTTCTTCTGACCATCGCGAAACCCAAGAAATGGGAAGAAGTGAAACAAAGCAAGTATATAGGCAGCAAGAGTCCTGATTTTGAAGTAACATGCCTATGCCAAAAGAGCAGATGTCTGACGGCTGGGGTTTTAATAGAAGGGTGAAGGAGCGCCTCTTAAAAGGTATGAGTAATCAGAGGAAGGCATTCCTAAGGCATAGAAAACGGACTTCCTCTCTTGGCTCTTTTTTAACTTGGATTATGGGATGTTTGTTTGGATTTACTATAAGAACATGAATGGAAGTGAAATATCCCTCAAAGAAGAATCCGTACGAAAATCCTTTCACATTGGAAGGGATGCAAACAATGAATAGAAAAACAAAGACTATTCTCAGAATAGGTTTTGATCGTTTTGTCTTTTTAAATTATTTTTGATATTATCGAATAGAGGACTGTCTACTCGAAATTGGCCTAAGCTAGCTCCTTGCTCAATCGCATCCCAATCTTCCTCATGAAACTTACAGCTCCTAACTTATAGTCCATAGTATATGTCCTCACAATCCTCGCTAAATGATTAAAAAGCTCAAAAGTAGCACTGATTTAAAATTTACTTTTTTGCAATTATTTTTTTACTAACAAAAATAAGGTAAATAATAAAAAAAGAGGTGGATAGATGAATAATTTAGGGCCAAGTGTATTAGATTTTTTTGATGTATGGGAAGACATAAATGTTATCTATAAGTCACCCAAGATCACTGATATAAAAGATGCAAAATACGTTTTAATTGGTGAAGATCATTTAAACAGCCTTGCCCGAGCAGAACATTCGAAAATAATTGATCAAAATGTTGTGCCTGGAAGTATATTGCTTGTAGAGGGTTTCTCAGCCTTAATGGAAGTAAACGGAAAAAACCGAGAGAGTGCCTTACGCATGTATCAGATATCTGAATATGCTCAAAAAATGTTAACTGTTATTGGATGGGATCGATTTAATCATATAGCAAAACCAAGAAAGCATGTTTATGTATGCGATTATAATAAAGATTCTGGATATTCATCTGTTTCTTTGGATCCTGAAATATTGACTTTAGCAGATAAATTATCCCTATTAAAAGAAGCGAAATCTTATAAAAATGTTGAGTCCGAGGAATTTAAGAATTTAGAGGAGGTTATGAATTCAAGGGAAGAGGTCCTACAGGAAGCAAGGGAAAAATATGACGAAGAGATTGCTGAAACGTTTCCTATTAGAACCTCTGCTATGACTCATACGCTTAAAATGATAGAAAAGCAAAGATTACAAGGGAAAATAAAGGGCAAAGTTTTTCTTATTGCTGGGCGATCGCATGTACAAGAAAAAAAAACAATTAACGATCGAAGGTTCTCCCTTAATTCTTTATATGGTGAACTTCAATGCATTCCCGCGGTTGTTTTAGCAAGTAAAACTATTGATCGACCAAGAAGTGATTTAGAG
Organism: Parachlamydia sp. AcF125; assembly: GCF_018342475.1. NCBI lineage: Bacteria > Pseudomonadati > Chlamydiota > Chlamydiia > Parachlamydiales > Parachlamydiaceae > Parachlamydia > Parachlamydia sp. AcF125. The sequence continues at coordinate 108,951 of NZ_JAEMUD010000003.1, forward strand.
AAACTCCTCGACAGGGGCTGAAAGTTCTCAGAGTATGTCATTTTTGTTGAGTAATTGAAATTTCAGTCATTTTATTCTCCATTTTGAGAACCACAATAACTTTTTATCTCTTTCAGAACAACCAGCACCTTAGCTGGTTGCTTAACTTGTCACAAAAACAAAGCAAAAATTTTAGTTAACTGTCAATTATCAGAAAGGACGATTACAAATTGACCGCAATCTTTAAGCAAACCTCCCTTTGATGAAGATTAAAATGTATCCTTTCTTACGCTTATCTCCATGAAGATTTAAAGTATGCGGCCCCTCTTGCAAAAATATCCTCCAAATAGATGGATTAGCTTTAAAATTTTTGGTTGGAGAAGTTTAAGCATTTGCTCTATAAATGTTTTAGAGATAAAAATTTAAATTTTACACTTCCCGAGGAAATAAAAATTAAAAAATAGGTAAAAAAAATACAAGTAATGGAATCTCTCTGTAGGTTTTCGAAAAAATCAATTTTTAAAGTCAAAATTTATTATGAAACTTCTCCTATTTATTTGTGTGCTGCTTGCAGCTGCATTTTTAATAACGTTTCAATTTTCCTCTTATAGTAAATCTCGTGAATCCTCTGCAGAAAGGACAGAAATGATCGATCATTTCCTTCAAAAGATCCCCTCTCTTCCTAGATATGTAGAGGGAGGTTATTCTCCACTAGGACGCTCTCCTGTGATCGATGTACTCTTAGCTGATCCTCTTTATATGCCAAAATATGCGGACGCGGTGTCAAAATTGATTAAAAACCATTCCCAGTTCAACCATGTTTTCTCATTGGGAACTTCCCTATTACTGGCCGGCGGAATTCCCATAACGCAGGTTAGTAGAGAAAAGATCCTCGCATTTCCCCGTAAAGTACCCGATCAATTTTTGCAAGCATTCCCCTCTTCTACTGCTCGGAAAATTTATGGCTACTGGGTAGCTTTTATGCACATCCAGCAAGAAGTGGAAACAATCTTAAACGTGCTCTCCGAAGAGGAAAAAAGCTGGATAAAAGAAAATTACAATAGATTTTTTTTTGGAAGCCAGGAAGAGGAGGCCGATTATGACTTTTTCACAACGGAGAGCCCTTATCCTTTAAAATTTTTTAATTTAGCTGCGCGAATAGACCTGGCAAAACTAGCGGATTGCGCAAGAAAATTAAGCCTGATCGCTGAGGATTTCTATCAATGTCGAGAAGAGTTCTCGCACGTTATTTTAGAAGAGGATTTTATCTGGGAAGAGAGCAATTTAAAGCTCTTTATTTCTCAAAAAAGTTATGCAACGCATAATGAAAACGCCGATTTTTTTATCGACCTAGGTGGATATAACACTCTACACACAAATGCTGGGGGCACGGCAGGAGCGCGTTTACTAGCCTTGCACATCGATTTGAAAGGTCATAACACTTATCATGGCCAAAATTTTGTGCAAGGAAGCGGCTTTCTTGGGATAGGCATGCTTGTAAGCTGTGCTGGAAATAACGTCTACCACGCGAAGTCCTATTCTCAAGGGTGCGGATTTTTTGGGGTGGGCTTTTTGGTGAATTTAGCTGGTAATAATCGCTTTGTATTGAATTTTGGCGGGCAATCATTTGCTTTATTTGGCTCTTCGATATTGTGGAATAAAGAAGGGGAAAATGAGTATCTCGCAAACCAAGGAATGGCTCAAGCAGCTTCAAGCACCTTAGGAGTGGCATTCCTTATCGATAATCAAGGAGGCAGCTCTTATACTGCAGGAGTTTCGGGCAAAAGGGGAACAACACGCTATGGGGGAATCGGTCAAGGAGGATCCTCAGGAGTAAGAGCTGATCCATGGCTGAGCAATCCCAGCTTTTATGGAGGGTTATCTTTTTTATACCTCGGAGGAGGCTTTAATAAACTTAAGACAGTTTGGCTTGGACAAGGCTCGGCCTATTTTCTAGGGGCGGGAATAGTAGTGGTAGAAGGCTCTCACAATATTTTTGAAGCTGATTATGACGCTCAAGGCCAAGGGCTTCATTTAGCTGCAGGACTGGTACTGAAAAAAGGAGAGCATGACATATTTAAAGGAGGCTGGGGATCTTTAGGAGTAAGTGGAGACCGTTCAATAGGGATGTTGATTAGTATAGGAGGAAATAATCGCTATGAAGGGACTAACCAAAGTATGGGATCCTCAAGAAAGCCTAAATCTGTAGGGGTTTTTATTCAACTGGGCGGCCAAAACACCTACTCCTTCCAAAAACTCAGCAACGCCAGCCTCCAATTTCCTCAATCCCCTAAAGAGTGGTCAAGTGCCCTTTTTTTAGAAGTTGGCAGAGATAGCTCCTATCCGGCCAACGTAGATGAATTCACAAGAGGAAATGATAAGCAATGGGGAATTGAAAATCACAGCCTAGGTATCTCTATCCCCTCTTTAAATGAACACTCCACAGAAGCCCTTTTTGCTAAATTTCACGATTTCCCCCAAACCTCTTTCCTATTTGATCCTATCCATGGATGGCTGAGCAATACCTCTTATCAACCGCTCATTTACAAGCCAGAAGAGGCTCAAGATTTAGCTCAAGAAATTTTAAGGGCAAACTACGATAGAAGACGCCAAATTTATGAAACTCTCGATCTTATGCGCTTTAATGATCGAACAATCGAATACGATCTTTCCTATCTGCTACAAGATCCTGTCAATATCGCAGAAGATGCTTTTAATTATGCGGTCCTATGGGCCCTTCGAAATAAAGATAAAGCCGATCTTAAAGAGATTAAAAAGGCTTTAAATTCAGAGAGCTTCACTTCCGAATACTCCAGAAAAATGGCTGTTTCGCTTGTCGGAACCTTTTGGACTCCCGACGCTACTCCTCTTTTGGCGTCTATCATGCTCAACGATCAGTCAGAAGAAATTCGCTATTATGCGGCTCTCTCTCTGGCCCTCCATTTATCTGCAGATTCAATAGGCATCTTAGAACAAGGTGTAAAAAGCGATTCCGAACTGGTTCGATATGCGATCGCTAAAGGATTGCAAGAAAGCCCCAATTCTTCTGCCTTAAGATTGGCTACTTCTTTATTCCATGATGACAGTTTTTATGTGCGTAGAGCAGCTGGCTTAACAGCCATTTCTCTGGGCGATAAAAAAGGGGTGTCTGTTGTCTTAGCAACGCTTCAATATGAAACTCTAGATACGGAAGACAACTATGGAAATAACATTTACAAACAGCTATCTACCTACTTAGGGGCCGATTTTGGACTCGACAAGCAGGCATGGATCAATTGGTGGAACCAAGTAAAAGAGGATTTTCAACTCCCCCTTCACCAATAAAAGATTTTACAAAAAAATAAGTGAGATTTACCAATAAATTTTTTTATTCAAAGGCTTATTCATTTCAACTTGATTTCTTGCATGCTTGGTGTACACAGCCGTTTGTGGCAATCCTTTTTAGGACAGCAATACGCTCACGCACCATCCTCATTAAATTAAGCGCTAAGCCTTTCTATCCGGGGTTTTATTTTTATATAGCCTAGCGAGTAAAATTACTCTACAGGCAGCTTTCAGGCATTTCAGCCCACTTCGGGAGCGCCCCTCGATAAAAATGCCTTTTATAAGGTTGCAGGGCCATCTTTTTTCTTCGAGAGAAAATTTATGGATAAAGATAAAAAAATGCTTTTAGAATATGCTGAAGATATTCAAATTGTGGAAGAAAAATACCCTGACCTACGTATCCCATTAGCCGAGAATATTAAAATTAACGGTTTAGGTAAATGAATAAAAGGTGTCGAGCAGATTTGACTACCCTAAAACGCGACATGCAACCTTGGAATTAAAATGGCTATAGGGATTTTCTCCATCTAAAAAAGGGAAAAAATTCTCTTCACCTTTCTGGACCTGGAACTACTTCCTCTGTGTGAATCCATGCCCTCCGCAGCCCCTTTGAAATTCTAAGGAGGGTATGCTAGAGATTTCTAGAGATATGAAAGACGGCTACCGAAGCAAAGCAAAAACCTAGGGCTTAGCTATAAAAATTTCATAGGTAAAGTCTCCTCCTTTTAACTCGCAAATCTGGGATAGAAAAGCTCCTCCTAAAATTTTTGCTCGTCTTGCATTCCTATTTGATGCATCGGGAGATTTGCCCCCACATATACGTCCTAAAAAAGCCTTCGGAACGAAAACTATCCAAAAAAACTCCAGCTATTTTTCACAACTTAGTACAAAATTTTTCGATAAAATTATCCAATGAGAAACAGAAGCTTATCACCTGATCTCTAACCTTTGATCCTCTCTGTCATTGTTTTGGCGAAATATTTCTCCTTTCGGATAAACGATGTAGGTAATAGATTGTGAGTTCAGAAAGGATAAATATTCTTTGGAAATAAATTCATTTTCGAGCGATCCAGTAAACAGAAGATCACACTTTTTATTTTGCTGATCGTGAAAACTGATTTCAACATATGTAGCCGGAAAAAGAACTTGCATCATTGCTTGGAAATGCGGAGCCCCATCTTCGCCTCTACGTTTAAGGCATGTAAGCGAAATTTTGCGATAAGGCCTAGAGGATTTTTCTACTGCAAAGGCTAGAGCCAAAATCAATGAATGTGATGCTCCTGCAAACTGGAGACTCGGAAGTCCTACTGTAAGTTCCTCTTTTTGTGGAAGTTGTTGAGTTAGGTCGCTAGCTAAACTATGAACAACCGAACGACGAGGGCTAAGTTCAATTGTAGCCATTTGTGGGCCAGAAAGAGTATCTTCTTTGCTAAAGCCTAACCCTAAAAATCCACTTACACTCAGACGACGATAAGCTTTCATGAGGTCTCCCGTGCAAGTGAGACGCTTATTGAAATCAAAAGTAAATAGAGAATCATAATCAACAGCAAGCACCGCAGAGTATCCGATTTTTTCTGCTGGTACTTCATCAATGTTTTTATAGGCTTGAATTTCGATTGAGGCTTCAGGATACTTGGCGAAAAATTTTCGGATCCTTTCAACTCGACCAGCATCGATGCCTATGGGATCAACACAGTCAATCGCGATCTTTTTGAACCCTTCCAGGACGAGCTTTTCTAAGGTAAGGAAGTCGGACATGAGTCCGCCGCTTCCCATACTGAGTAATTGAATGGGCTGACTTTTATCGAGCCGGCTATCGGCTAGGCGCTGAACAATGGCGTTTTCCAGATTATTTCTTCGAGGAGAATGGAAGCGATGAAACTCTCTTGTCTCCATGCAGGAGCATTCATATAAATTAAGTGGTGTAAATACGAGCACTCCGAAGCGTCGAGTGAGATCTAATACAAAACGGGCGGTTGAATGAACGTGCTCGAACATCTCGAATAGCTTGGGATGACAAGTTGGATTTTGGGAAATTTTCTGAACGCAAAAAGCCCTATAACTTTGTTCTTTCAAGCAAATAAGCTTTACAAGAAACCCTACCGCTGCAAGAGGTAGCTGGATGAAGGCTAATACCTTACGGGCGCCTCTCAGCACTCGATTCGATGAAAGAGGACCTACTTGTTGTTCGCCAACCTGCATCAAATTATTTTGAAGAACGAAGACTCGTTTGCCACCAAAAAGTACTCTAGCAGGAGTTAGGAGCAAATCTCCTGTCCTTTCAAAGGCCGAGGGGGTATCCACTCGGGACGCAAGAAGAAAATTTGTAACTGGCTGCATGTTAAACCTCCTTGTAGTCAAATACTTTGAATAGATAAACAGCAATGACAAAGTTTTTATTTTTCAAAAAACCGCTTTGATATTATTTTGATATTAATTTGTTATTAAACCTTAATAATTTATTCATTAATTTTATTCAATCTTGTTCGGGAAAGGTTAGAATTAGATCGAATTGGAAAATTTTTTGAGAGCGTAAGCGATAGGGCGTATTCTCAAGCTTTAATTTAAGCCAAAAAGGTTTAAAAGATGTAAGTAAACTTCTTGCCAAGCATCTACAAAGGGTAGAGTTGCCTTTTTCTCGGAAGTGGCTAGCAGGCTTTGCGAGTTTTATGGAGTTCATCCAGACAAATCCCCTCTTAACCTAGATTCTCGAGACGGTAAAAAAAAGAAAGAGATGAAGCATACGAACCTTTAATTTGCCATTTAAAAGTTCTGTTTGAAGAGAGCAGAAAATGCTTCGAAGAAATGTAAATGGCGGTAGGGACTAAGAACGATGTAAGCTCCAAATTCCCAGACTTTTGAAATTCAAGTTTAATTCAAAAAAAACTCTAATTATTTTTTTTAAATTAGAGTCGCTCTATTATGAATTTTTTAAGGATTATGTCTCTCTTTTACAAACCCTTGCACGAGATGACGCAAATGTCTTCATTTTCGAATCTTGCACCTTAAGCTGTATCAAATTGCAAGAACAGTCCGCCTAAATATTGATCCTTCTTTTTTTACGTCCCTTCTGAACTGCAAACAAGCTAGTGAAATTCTTTCAGCTCAACGCGCTACCTCCCTTTGGAGCCGCTCGCGCTAGAAAAATCTTCGAAAGTTCTGAAGCGGAAGAAAAACGTCCATTGTTGAATTTCGTATTTCCGAATTTAAAATTAGAGGGGAAACTTTACTCATACAGGCCTATGAGCGGTTTGCTATTATAGTGAATTATAAGGAGCGTCCAAAAGAGTGGGGGCGATTGGACGGTTTCAGAACTTTTCGATGGGAAAATTTCTCTATGTCCAATACACTCATTTCAAAAATTCGACCTAGGAATGTGATTCATGTCTAATGGAGAAATAATCTTTTACACTACAGAAGAAGGAAAAAAATGGAAAATAAAGACTTTGTAATAGAAAGAACGTTTAATGCTTCTCGTGAGCTGTTATTTAAGGTTTGGACCGAGCAAAAACATATCGAAAAATGGTTTGCTCCAAAGGGTCTGACAGTTCAGTACTTAAAGTTTGAACTGAAGCCAAACGGTGTCGCGCATTATTACATGTCATCACCTGATGGACACAAAATGTATGGCAAAGTTGTTTATAAAGAAATCTCACCGACAACAAAAATAACTTACCTCCAACACTTCTCAGATGAAAAAGGCGGTATTACTTCTCATCCCATGAGTTCTACGTGGCCAAAATCAATCCTCACAACCGTTCTTTTTAACGAGGAAAGTGAAAATAAAACCAAGATTACTCTAACCTGGACTCCAGTCGACGCATCAAAAGAAGAAATGGAAGTTTTCGTCAAAGCAATAGCGGGAATGACTCAAGGGTGGAATGGAACATTTGAATCTCTTGACGGCTATTTGAACGAACATAGTTTTTGATTGTCATACAATTTTCGTCTACTAATCTCTTCATATTGGAGCCCAGCGAATAACCCCATACGAATTAAGCTAAGGAATTAAGATTTTTAAAATAAAATTTTATAGTTTTTTTTTAAGAAATGAGAGCAAAAAAAATTCCCCATCGAGACCCTACTAGAGGCCAAGGTGGAGAATAAGATGCAAGAACTAATGTTTATTGGTGGTGGTATTGCAAATGACTGGAAAGACCCGCAAGAAGAGGTTTCTTTTTATAAAGGTTATGGAAATACTGGTATTAATATTTCAATCTTAGCTTATTTATAGGCACGAAAGAATAGTAGAAGATATTGCTGAGTATGAATAAGCTCTACTTCTGGCAATCTTTGACAATATCCATAAAAATAGATCAGAAATGTACAAACAATTTATCAGTATGTTTGATTCCCAAGGGGTAGTAGATATAGCCTTTAAAACTGATTGGTTATACCTATAGGCTTAAAATAGACAAATAAATGCATTTAAGGCATAAATTTTTTCTATTTTTATGCCACGGGGGCATAACTTTCGTTGATTTATATTTTATATGTGCTATATTCAGATTCCATGAGGTGAATTTATGAAATCCTATTCCCCTTCAGAAAGAGTTCTTATTGAAGAAGTAATGGAGGCATCGCAAAAAATAAAGACAACCATGAGGGGTCTTTCTATTGGAGCTTTGATTAGAGTGATACGCATGCAGCTTGGAATGTCTCAAAAAAATTTAGCCAAACGCGCAGGAGTTCCTCAATCCACCATATCACGCCTTGAACAAGGACAGCGTGACACAAATCTATCAACCCTAAATAAAATCGTTGGAGCAATTTCATGTGATTTAGTCGTTGTGCCCTTACTTCATGATTCAATTGACACCATTCGCCGCAAACAAGCGCGAAAAGCTGCCGAAAAACGATTAAAGTATCTTAAGGGGACGATGAACTTAGAGAACCAACAACCTGACTCTCGGTTCATGAAAGAACTGGTCAAACAAGAAGAAGATCGCCTCTTGCATGAGCCAAATACCAAACTATGGGAAGAGTAATGGCCAAACACTTTGATTTCCCCGAAGGCGCAACACCGATTGATGATTGCAGCGGCCTCATTCCATCATGGGTTCATAATCTCAATGATCTCAATCGCATAGAATCGGTCAAAGCAAGCTTGGATGAAATCGTTAAGATTCTAATTGCTGCAGGAGCTGAAGTCGATACCAAGGATCGAAGCGGTCTTACCCCTTTTCAAGTGGCTGTTCTTCAGGGAAACAAATTGCTTGCCGATTTTCTTCTATCGCAAGGAGCTAGGCAATGCCCCCCTCCTGGATCCGTTTTTGCAAAATATTGTCGTTTGTATCCTGACTGAAGTCGAAAAAGTATGAAAGATGTAAGCGAAATTTTGTAAGAAAGTCTATATACGTGGGGAACCATTGGTTGAGTCGCTATCTCAGTATTTTGTCCATATTGCCTTAAGTGAAGAGCAAATTGCTGAGGTGACAAGCTATCTCAAGAAGATCCACGAATCAGAAAGCCTTTTCCATGCTGAAAGCTTGACAGCTCTGCGAAAAGAGCAAGATCGCATCCAAAAACGAATTCACCAGATGTACGATGATAAGCTGGATGGTCTTATTGACGAGAGGATGTATCTCGATAAGGTTAGGGACTACAAAGCTCGCCAGGCAGAAATCATCGATCAGATGGCAAGACATGAAAAAGCTGACCACAATTTCTACGTAACGGCCAATATGGTCATGAACTTGGCCGCTCGCGCTAGAGAGATCTTTGAGGGTTCTGAAGTGGAAGAAAAACGTCAACTTTTGAATTTTGTATTTCAAAATCGGAAATTGGACGGCAAAAGCCTGTCTATACAAGCGTGTGAACCATTTACTACTCTAGAGAACTATAAGAAACGTCCAAAAGAATGGGGGCGGCTGGACTCGAACCAGCGAAGCCCGAAGGCGAGGGAGTTACAGTCCCTTGCAATTGCCGCTATGCGACACCCCCAATAAGATGCTGGCAGTAGGAATTGAACCCACAACCGTCCGATTACAAGTCGGGTGCTCTACCAATTGAGCTATGCCAGCGATGTGAATGCTAAATTCTAGCAAAAGGGCCTTTTTCTATACAACACAAAAAGATCCATACTCTCATCTCTTTGATAATGAGTGAAATATAACGCTATATTTCTTCTGATTCAAGGACAATTATGTCCCACAATGCTTCAATTTTAGCTCGCTGCTCTGCAATTAAATCGTAAATGATCATAAAACAATCGTCATTTTCCGCAAAAGCCCCTTTAGTCCAATTTGTAGAGCCGTTTACTAAAATTTTGCGGTCAATGTACGCAAATTTATGATGCAACATAGGCCCAGGCAGGCTCAAAGAGGCAGGTATCCCCTCTTGCTTAAACAGCTTGACGATAGAAGCTCCAGCTCCCTTGCCTGCTTTAGCATCAATGACAACCTCCACGCGTACCCCTCTTTTAAAAGCATCTACAACAGCTAAGGCAAGCTCGCGGTGCGTCCACGTATACATCGCGATGCGAATTTCTTTTTTGGCTTGATGAATTAAATGGATGAGCTGCTTATCCGCTTGAGGATTATCTGGTAAAAACCAAAATTCCACCTGCTGGCTACCCACGGCAAATGCTTGCTTAGGGACAGGCTTTCTTTGGGCATCTATAGAAAATTCGTTGACTTTTTGAAGAATATGCTTAGCAAATTCAGGATGCACCATGCCAACCACCAGATTTCCATACATCCTAAGGGAATCTGTCGTCATATTTGAAGAACCAATCCAAATTTGCTCCTCATCTATCATCAGAATCTTCTGGTGCATTAATCTTCTACTTTCGATTTTAATGATCTCAACATGGGGGCCTAATTGATACAGGACAGAGTTTTTAACCCCTACATCGCAAAAAATTTGCACCCGAGCCCCTTCAGCTGCTTTTTTGCTCAAAGCTTGTAATATTTTTTGATCTTGTAATGAGTAGATAATTAAGATGACCGATTTTTTTGCTTGTGAGATGGCTTTGCAAAAAGTGAGCTGTAAATCATCTCGAATTTGGTTCGCATAAATTTTGATGTTTTGTCCGTGTTGGGGTAAATCCACCCAAACAAGCTTTTGCTCGATTTGAAAAAAGCCATAAGTGGATAAACCAAAGAGAATAGCCCACAAGCACTTCTTTAAGGTGTTCCCATTAAAATAAGTGTTCATATCGAGGAAACTGAGGTATTTAATTCTACTAAAGCTTGCCTAAGCCCTGTATATCGCTTTTTGATTTCATCGTTCTTCACTGCGATCGCTAAAGCCTTTTTCGTCCCTACTAACACCACGAGTTTCTTTCCCCTCGTCACAGCCGTATAGAGAAGATTTCGATACAAAAGCTTAAAATGGCTAGTGTGCACGGGAATCACCACGCAAGGACATTCACTGCCCTGATATTTATGGACAGAGACTGCATAAGCCAAAACGATTTCATCCAGCTCAGAAAATTCATAACAAATTTCCCGCTCTTCCATTTTTACCACCATCTGCTGCTCCACATGATCAATGTCCACAATACGTCCGATATCTCCATTAAAAACTTCCTTGTGGTAATTATTGCGGATTTGCATCACCTTATCATTGACCATCCATTTTTTCCCCTGCCGAATCAAAGGAGTTTGGTGAGGATTCAAAGTCTCTTGTAAAATCGCATTTAAGTGATCGATGCCGATATTTCCTTTCTTCATCGGGGCTAAAACCTGAATATCATCGGAAGGATGAAAATCATATTTTTTAGGCAAACGCTGCGACACCAAGGCTACAATCTGTTTTAAAACATCTTCGGACTCTTGTGCTTCTACAAAAAAGAAATCGCTTTGGCTGAGGTTTCGGATATCTGGAAACATTCCTCTGTTAATCCTATGGGCATTAGTGATGATAAAAGATCCGGCGGCCTGTCGAAAAATTTCATTTAGCGTGGTCACGGTCACCACTTGGGAGGCAATTAAATCTTGTAAAACGTTTCCAGGCCCCACACTTGGCAGCTGATGAATATCCCCCACAAAAATCACACGAGCATTATCGGGAATAGCTTTAAGCAAGCTATACATTAAAAAAGTATCGATCATACTCGATTCATCGATGATCAACAAATCACATACTAAAGGAGAGGAGCGATTGCGTTTAAACCCTTTTTCTTTAAAATCATACTCTAGCAAACTATGGATGGTTGAGGCTTTCTTGCCCGTAATTTCGCTCATCCGTTTGGCAGCTCTTCCCGTAGGCGCTGCCAGAAGAATCTTTGAGGTCAATTTTTCGGTTATCCCCAAAATAGCTTTTGTAATCGTACTTTTTCCCGTTCCCGGCCCACCGGTAATGATATGAACCTTTTGAAATAAGGCTTGGGCAACTGCTTCTTTTTGATTGGCAGCTAGCTCTATGCACTGCTCAGCTTGAATCCATTGCACAGCTTTAGCCACATCAACCTCTCGCAAAAGAACTGGAGAAGAAAGAAGTCGATGGATTTCACGAGCAATCCCTACTTCAGCGACAAATAAAGGTTTAAGCCAAATAAATTGCAGGGGCTCGCCAGCATGGATCAATTTAAATTGTTCCACACGCCCTTGCTCTTTTAAAAAGGAAATTCTTTCCTGGATTTTCTCTTTCTGAATTTCTAAAACTTTATTAGCCTCTTCAACAAAAAGATCCACGGGATAACACACATGCCCTTCATTGGCTAGCTCTGAAAGCACAAACTCTATTCCAGCATCTGTTCGGATACTTGATTTGGAATCTATTCCTAATTTTTGCGCGATTAAGTCTGCTGTTTTAAATCCGATCCCAAAAATATCCCTGGCAAGATGGAAAGGATTCTCCTTAACTTTTGCAATGCTATGCGCCCCATATGCTTTGAAAATTTTCTGGGCATAAGCTGGGGTTACGCCGTGGGCTTGTAAAAAAATCATCACATCGCGAATCGACTTTTGCTCAGCCCAGCATGTCTTAATCATCTCAATACGCTTGTGACCCAAACCTGGTAACTCTGCAAGCCTATCGGGAAAACGGTCGATAATTTCCAGCGTTTCTATTCCAAATCTCTCTACAATGCGTGCCGCATACTTCGGCCCAATCCCTTTGATTAGCCCTGACCCCAAATACTTTTTAATCCCAAGAATATCTGCGGGAGCCTCAACTTGATAGCGCGTAAGTTCGAATTGATTGCCATGAATTAAATGTCTTTTCCACTGCCCCCAACAGCGAACCGTCTCACCCGGTTGTAAAGCAGGCATAATTCCAACGACGCAAACTAAATCTGTTCGCTTTGCTTCCTTAAGCTGAGCAACGGTATAACCTGTCTCCGGATTTTGAAAAGTAATCCGTTCAATGTACCCTGTTAAAATTTGCTGCATGCAAGAACTCAAATAAAAAAAATTGAAAAAAAGTGCCTAAGAAGACAAACGAAATTTTATCAATAAAAAAGAAAAGAAACAAAGAGAAATGACGGAGGAAATCTTTTTAAAATTTTGGAATAAACCGAGAAAGTTTATTTTCTCGGTTTATCCATAGGGAGTCTAGGCTAAAAAGAAAGCTGAGGCCTTTGAGAACGTTGACGCTTCAGCCGAGGGGCTTTGACCGCTATTTTTAATTTAGGTGATAAACCTATTTTAAAAGCTTTTTGGTTGGTCGAATGAGCTTTGCTTGCTTTTATTCCCGTTCTCGATAAGGATTTTCCTAAAACTTTAGGCTGAACAGGCACTCTTACTTTGTTTTTGGGAGAGCGGACTGTTTTTTTGGTTTTAAGGCTCGGAGCATTTTTTGTTTTTGTCAAGGGAGCGTTGAGAACTAGTTGAGCGCCAACTCCCTTTTTTCTTGAAGGGCGTGTCTTTTTTAATTTGGCGCTTGTCTTAGAAGCTGCTTTTGCGGCATTAACTGTTTTTTTTGCTTTGAGATTTGCTTTTGAAGGTTTTGAGGGGGATGAAGCTTTTTGTCTAGCTGCAGAAGACTTTAAGGGTTTTTGAGTGTGTTGCATATACTCGTGCAAATCTTTTTGTATTTTGGCATTTAATGCTTGGTGAAACTCTCTTTCAAGCTCCTTTTTTTCATTTGAACCTTTAACGTGGCTTGCTATTTTTTGAAATAGCTTGTGGGCTTTTTTTGCAGAAAGAAGGTCATTCACTTGGTTTTTATGAATTCTAATATAGCGAATATAAGCCTTAGCCACCTGCTTTGCATGAGAAAGAGGTGCATTTCTTTTTGATAGCGGAATATGGGTAGCTACTTGATTTAAGAAAGCTTGGGGGAGCTTTCCCGTTTTTCTTTCACTTTTTACGCCCCCCATTTTTTGTTGAGAACCTAACAGCCCCTGCAATTCTTTGAAATTTTGTTTAAAATTTGCTTTTTGAATACCGACCATAGCGTCTCCTCCTTGATGGATTAATGATAGCCGGTGGATAGCAAAAAAAATGCCAATAATCCCAAAACTCGTTAAATATTTTTTATTTTTCTTAAAATAAGCAAGTTATGTTTTAAAGTTTTTTTTCTTTAGCATTGTTTGAAAGGGGAATTTTTTTCTTTTTTTACACTTTTTTCCAGGGAACTTTTTTACCTCCCCTTTTCAAGTGGGACTTAACACTCCAAAGCCTACAAACAAAACCAGCCTAATTTCAGGATGGGAGGGAAAATAGAAAGGCGGGATTTTAATAAAGAGACCCGTCCTTTTTAGTAGGAGGTGCGATCGGTAGAGCCAATTTGGCTGAGACTATCTAATTTTTCCCGCCATACGCTAAACTCCGTAGGTAGCTTTTTTTTGATTTCTTCGTAGCTAAGCTCTATTGTAGGTTCAGATAAATAAGATTTTATTTTATCGGAAATTTGGAATTGCTGCCCTTTAATTGAAAAGCTATCCTCGAAAAAGAAACAAATGTTAGCGTTTAAAGAAAACGCCTCATTGCTTATTTTAGCAAAGTGTTTTTTCTTAATAGTTTTTAGAGTCCTTATTACTAAAGATTTTTTCAAAGAACTGGGCTCCTGCAGGACTTGAACGAGAGCATTTAAAGCTTCTTTAGCGGATTTCCCCCCTTGTTCTATCACTGCTTTTAAAGCATAGATAACACTCTCTGATTCTTTCTTTTTATGGAGGTGGATAAGAGCATCTACCGCTTCTTTAGGGAGGCTATCTCCTCGCTCTGCTATCATTCCTAGGATATAGGCAGCAGAAATTGCGCCATGAGAATTATCCTCTTTGAGAATGTAGGTGAGTGTGTCGAATGCTTCTTTAGGAAACTTACTTCCTTGCCTTACTATTGCTCTTAGAACATAGCCGGCAGCATGCTGAGCAGCAACAAAATCGTCTTCTTTGAGCATACGAACGAAAATAACTGACATTTCCTCAGGAAACTTGCCTCCTTGCTTTGCCACTTCTTGTAAAGCAAAGGAAGCCGCAACTTTGGCACCAAAATTACCCACTTCAAGAACTTGAGCAAGAGCATACAGCGCTTCTTTCGGAAGCTCGCCTCTTTGTTTTGCGATTGCCTCTAGGGCGCCAGCAGCATAGTCTTGAATCCGCCCCTCACCTTCTTTAAGGACGCGGCCTATGTCTGTAGCACTCCCTTCAACTTTAGCTTGATACCTACTTTTAGCAAAATCGTAGATTGCGATTCCCACATTTCCTATCACAGGGATTAACAGCACAATACAGCGAGAAAAGCTTTTTTGCTTTAAGCGAGTACATTAATGGTTTTTTGAAATATTTGCTTTTTGCTTCGGTGAAAGCCCCACGCATTTTTGGAATAGATCAATCAAGTTAGTTAGGGTACTTATTAATGGAATGTAGTCAGATATTTGATCTGCTTGTACTAAAAAACTAACCGTATTGGTGTCCATTATGATTGCCTTATTTTAATTATTAGATAAACATTTTACAAAGAGACAAGTTAAATACCAATGGCAATTGGAAAAATGGAAAACAAAATCCTGAATGTCTTAGCTAAAAACTATACTTTGGCATAAATCTTCAAATGTCACTACCAGACGTAAACAAGAGCTTTGTCAGTTATTAGAAAGAAAACTTATGGCTCTTCCATCAGTTAGGAAAATAGAGGCGGGCCATAGGGATCAAGGCGGCCTCTAAAAAAATCGCTTTTTACTTATAGGGTTGAGCTTGAATTTGTTAAAAGGCCACCTGGAAGGTTTCGCATTTATCATGAAAAGAGGGACGCTGAATGGATTCTTATTCAATTAAAATGAAACGCTTCTTAAGGAGGGCATAGGCAGCCGAACGAACATTTGCCTGGCTTGAAAAAGGTCGCAGAATGAGTAAGGATGGGGAATACCTACCTGGCCTCAACGAGCCAAGCAGCGGCTTTTATTTGGAATGTTAAGATAATGCCCAAGCGCTTAGGTAGAAGAGGATAGAATTTTAAAATATCCTTCTATTCATTTTGCAGGCAAGGTAAGTTCACCATGGCAAAACCTCCCAGCAAAAAAAGACTTAGGGCTATAAAGTATAAAGGTAAAGGAAGAACAGTGCCCGTATGAATCATCCCCATAATGGCTGTTAAGCAGGCAATCACAATGTAATAAAATAAACCAAAAAGGGAACCGGCTATCCCTCGTGCCTCTTGGTAATCTACCAAGGCTAAGCTTAAACTGTTGGAAATGATTAATCCTATTCCAAAAAATAAGAGGATTAAAGGCATAAGTAAAGCGGCTAAAGCTATGCCACCCCACTTCAGGGCAATCCAACCACTCACTGCATTAAAAGTTAGAATGCTAGAGCCTGCTAAAACAATCCCGCATCCTAAAAGAATAATCTGTTCTCCTTGTAACTGTTTATTCAAACGATGTGAGATAAAAGAGGCGAAAAAAAAGGGAGCTGCGACCGCTATTCCCAATAAACCATATTGCCCCGCCGTGAGCTTAAGCAAATCGATAAACAGAAAAGGAGCTTCGGCATAATAGCTGAATAAAATCCCATTGCTTCCCCCGATTAAAAAAGTATATCCCCAAATTTTGTAATCCCCCACCATTTTTTTAGCCGTTCGGACAACCATTTCCACTCCTTGCCCTGAGCCGTTTGTGGGTCGGGTTTCTGGGAGTGATTTCCAGCAATAAATCAAAATACAAACGCCCATGATAAGAAGTGCGTAAAAATTGGCATTCCACCCAAATAGCTGATCCATGTACCCTCCCACCAATGGGCCGATAGCAGGAGATACAGCTAAAGGGGCTGCAAGAGCGGAAAACAATTGATTTCGCGCTTTTCCTTCATACGTATCTCGAATCATTGTTTGAGTGACTACAGATCCGACACTTGAGCCCACGGCCTGAATCCACCGAAAGATAAGCAAATGGTAGACTGAAGGGGCTAAACTGCAAAGCCCTGTGCCAAGTAAGTACACCATCAATCCTGCTAAAATCGCAGGGCGGCGTCCCACAAGGTCGGCCAGTATCCCCCAAAAGAAAACTCCCATAGCAAACCCTATAAAGAAAACGCTTAAGGTTAACTCCACTAAACTGTCTGTAGTTTGCAGGGAATGCGCAATGTCGGGCAAGGAAGGGGTATAAATGGTTTCGCTAATTTGGGGAAATCCTAAAAGTACCGTGAGCAACAAAAATGAGGGAACTTTTCTTGTAAGCTTTACCATCTCTTTCTCCTGGTGAACTTCCAGTATATTTTATTTACTTAAATTAAACAATTTCCCGAAAAGTAAATTTTTGTTAACTTATTGTTAACAATAAGGAAAAAGATGAGTAAATTTGACCAAATTTTATATTTTATGACGATTGTGGAAACGAATAGCTTTGCCAAAGCTGCTAGAAAATTAGGGGTGTCGACGGCAGCTGTCAGCAAGCAACTGCATCTTTTGGAAAAACATTTAGGGGTTGAGCTGCTCCATCGTACGACTCGCCGTCTGGAGCTTTCAGAATCAGGGAAGCTTTATTTTCAGCATTGTAAAAAAATTATGCACGAAATAGAGGAAGCCGATAAACTAATTTCTACGATTCACGCAGAACCAAGAGGGCATTTATCAGTGATAAGTGGAAGGCACTTTGCGCAACGCTATATTTTGCCTTTCCTCCAAGAATTTATTCGGGCTTTTCCCCATATTTGCCTGAATTTAGAATTAGCCGAGAGAATTCCGGACCTTTATGAAGAAAAAATCGACCTCGTGATCGGGTATTCTATTCCAGGCCCCGAAAGTGTTGTGCAACGCAAAATCGCCACCACTTCCTATGTCTTATGCGCTTCGCCCCAATATTTACAAGCTCATAAAATTCCCCAAAAGCCCTCCGATTTAACCGAGCATGTTTTTATTACGCATAGCATGCGTCAACCTAATGATCGTTTATCGTTTGCCGATGGAAGTGAAATTCATCTTAAGCCTATGTTAAAACTGAATGACTCCTATGCGCTCGCTCAATGTGCACTTGCCGGATTAGGAATTATTAAAGTACACCATTATATCGTAGCTGATGAGCTTGAAAAGGGATTACTTGTCGAGGTGTTAGCAAACTACAAAGAGTCCGAAACCCCCCTTTATCTTTATTACCAAGAAAGCCGCCATGTGCAACCAAAAATTCGGCATTTCATCGATTTTGTTTTAAACCATCTATCTAAAGCGCGGAAAATAGGCTCCATTCCTATGATTTAGAGCGGTGCATACATGCGTGTAGCACATGTATGCACTCATTTTCTAGTTGGACAGAAGATTAATTGCCTTTAAGACGTTCTCCTGTGTAATCTCTTCGCCTGTTAATTCTTTCTCTTTTTTAGCATCCGAATTGACGACAACAAGCATAGGTGTTTTATTGACATTAAACTGCTTTCCTAACTTTTTGAAATACTTATGGCCGACATCGATATCGGCATAATTCAATTCGACAAATTTTTGCCCCAATTTGCGCATCTCGGTTTCGATTTGCTCTTGCGAAGGCGTGACGGTTTTTTGAGAAATATCCTCCAACATTTTACGCAATTTAAAATAGGCAGGCTTGTTATGCACCATAAACGACATGTTGTAAGGAGTAAAATTCATGCTTGTATGATGCACGGCGAGATCGACAAAATAAATTTTGGCTTTTTCACCTGCTACCTTGTAGATTCCTTCTAAACGAGGTTCAATATATCGGCAAGCAGGACACTCCCAATCGGTAAAAATATAAACTTCAATTTGACTATCTTGATTTCCAAACGCTAAATTATCCTTTAAAGATTTCTCTGCTGCTTGCAAAGGATTGAATTTTGAGGTTCCCAAAAAAGCAAGCATAAATCCCAAGCAAAAAATTGCGCAGCTAAAAGCTCCTTTCCAGATGTTTTTCATGATCTCTCCTCTATCTTCTAATTTAAGTGCTTCTCGAAAGTGGATCCCATATTCAACCAAAATGGGCAAGGCAGCTATGCCGATAGAAGCTGCGATTCCCAAGCACACTGGGCACCATACTCCTATTTGATACTTTTGTATCAGAATAAAAAATAGTTCAGCTCCTAGCCCACCCGCGAGGAGAAGAGCTGTTATAAAGCTCCATCTAGGGCTGCGCAAAGATAATAAATGCACTGCTGCTGTCCCTGCAAAAAAAATTCCCCCTAGAACCTCAAAAGGAAACCCAAATAAAAGGTATTGATGTCCTTCCGAGCACTCAGCAGTGCACAGCTGTAACCAAGACACAACGGTTAAAATCATTCCTGAGACAAGCGCAAGGGAGACAATCAAAAAGTTTAGACTAAAAGCGCGAGTAGTTAAAGAAGACTCCGACATCTTACCTCCCTAAAGCTAAATCCAATATAATCAGTTTAACTAATTGAACGATAATTAGGTTGACCAGATAAATTAACCCTTTTTGCATCTTGGGTTAGATGTTTTTTTAAGTCAAGGGATGTTTACAAAGACATGGAAGGGATGGACACAAGATAGCCATTTTGCAACATATATTGCTTGTCGCACAAGTTCGCTAAAGAATGGTCATGGGTCACGACAATCAATGCCTTACCTCTTTCTTTTGCAAACTCCAATAATAAATCATGAATCACAACAGAAGTTTGCTTATCTAAATTGCCTGAAGGCTCATCTGCTAAGATAATGTCTGGATTGTTGCATAAAGCGCGAGCGATTGCCACACGTTGCTTTTCCCCTCCAGATAGGCGTTTAGTGTCGAAGTGGAGCCGATGAGAGAGCCCGACATATTCTAAAAGGTCGCACGCGTGCTGATAAGCAACACTCCCTTTTTTAACCGATTGACGCCCAATCCTCGCAGGCATTAAGACATTATCGAGCACGGAATAATCTTCTAAAAGATGAAAAGATTGAAAGATGAAAGCCAGATGTCGATTTCGCATAAAAGTCTGGTTGGCAGAAGTCACTTTCTGGCCTAAAATCTCTATCTCTCCGGAGCAAGGCTGTTCCAAAGTTCCCAAAATTTGAAGCAAAGTACTTTTGCCTTCTCCAGACCGCCCCATAATTGCGACAGACTCCCCTTGCATCACCTGAAAATCAACCCCGCGCAAAATCGGCACTTTAACAGGGATATAAAACGATTTAACTAACTTTGTCGCGCGTAATACGACACTCGATAAAAGAGGTTGATTCATATTTCCTTCTTTTTATTCTGATCGTAAGATAGCAGATGGGCGAAGCATCGAAGCTTTTACTGCGGGCACAATTCCTGCCAACAAAGAGATCACAAGCGTTGTCACAAAGACAAAAAACAACGCTTCGACACTCATTTCGTTGGGAAGCGCATGTCCAAAAAATACGGGATTAAATGCTTGATAACCCTGAACTTGGCTAATGAGATCTACCAATACTTGTAAATTGCTGAGGGTTATCCAAGCCACTAACACCCCCATTAAACTGCCTGCAAATCCCATTACCACTCCACAAAACCCAAAAATCATCGCAATACTTAAAGAGGAGGCTCCCATCGATCGCAAAATTCCAATTTCCATTTTTTTGTCATTGACTAGGATAATTAACATCGAAATGATATTGGAACAAGCTACAATAATAATGACTGTCGCAATCAAAGTCCACAAGGTGCGTTCAGTCCCCAGTTGCTGAATTAAATCTCGCGTGAATTCATACTCTCGGAAGGTTTCGATTTTCCAATAGGGAGAAATGCCTGCCTGAGAAAACGCCTTTTCAAGCGCTTCTTTCACCTTAGGAGCTTCTTGCAATTGATCAAAATTCACATTAATGCCATTACTGGATAACATTTCATGTGGATTTTGGGAAGTTCGAATCAAACTTGTCATTTCTTGATTCACTAAAACGAACTTGCCCCCAATTGGAATAATCCCGGGATCATAAAAACCCGCCACAAATACGGGAGCTCGTTGTTCTTGTAAAGCGCTTACAGTGGGTGAAAAATAAGCCAGGTACCCGGCATCCCCAATTAACACCCCCGCTTCTTTAAAGCTTTTGGGCAGCAAAATTCCTTGTCCTCTTTCTTGATCCATGGGAAGGACCAGCTTTTCCTTTTTGCCCGCATTTACTGTAAAAAGCCAACTAGGAAAATCTTGAGGGAGCTGCGCATAAGCAGTTGGGAAGTCTGCCTCGTCAATGGCCAAATTTTGGAAGGGAATTACTCCTTTCCAAAAAGCTCCTTGAAGATGAAATTCAATCTGAAAGCGCAAGTCAGATACTCTATGCGCCTTTTCAAGGGAAGTTGCCACAAGCTGAGCGGGAAAGGAAAAATTTTCTTCCAATAAAATGGGCACTTTGGAAGAAAGAAGCCTTTCAGATTGATCCTCGGGAAATTTTAAGAAGAAACGACTCCCTTCCTGCTGCATTTCTACTCGAAGTGTGGCGGGAACAATCTTTCCTGCGGCTGCCATACTTTGCCTATCCTTCTTAGGATTGGAAACAATCCAAACCGATTTAGGCTGATCCTGTTGCTTTTCTACCAGAACAGCAAACTCTCCCTTCGAAGGAAACAAAAACCTTGGAATCACCCAGCCACCTGTGCGAGTTTTGAGCTTTCGAATTTTAACAGATTCAAAAAAAGACCGAATCCGTTTTCGAACCGTTTTTGCGTCTACTTTTAAAATCTCCTCTGCGTGCTCTTCTCGAGCAGGATTTAAAACATAGTCGCTTGTTGTTAAAACGTTCGTTAAATCGTGAGAATCAACCGGCAGCAAAGCTTGCAATAAATTGAGTTGATCTGCATCAAAAGAGCCTAACCAGGTCGGCTGTGAGAGGGCAGACTGAAGCGGGTTTGATTTTTGATAAGCGGTAGAATAAGGCGGAGTAGCGGAAGGGGTTCGAATC
Source organism: Parachlamydia sp. AcF125 (assembly GCF_018342475.1). Lineage (NCBI taxonomy): Bacteria > Pseudomonadati > Chlamydiota > Chlamydiia > Parachlamydiales > Parachlamydiaceae > Parachlamydia > Parachlamydia sp. AcF125. Next base: position 130,448 of record NZ_JAEMUD010000003.1, read on the forward strand.
ATATGCAGCTGCAAATTACCGGCAGCCATTTCATAATCTTTGGCTCGTAAACCTGTAACCCCTCGCATCTCTTCTAGGATTGCGAAAGCTTTTTTAACAGGGTCGTTTAAGATCCCATCTTGAAGCCTATCTGCAGGCGGCCAAAGAACAGGAATTTCTTCATCTTCTTCGGGATTGTAAGGGTCGGAATCAGAGGCCACCCTTTTTTCCCCAATAGTTTTATGCGTATAGTCAGAGTTCGCGCTAATCCCATCTACTTGGTAATAGTAAGAGCGATAATAATTTTCTGTAGGAGTGATGCGAATAGGGGCTGTCAAAGCGACGAGCTTTTGCGTCCAAATTTTTTCTAACCCATGCGTGATGGATAAAAAAACCACAATCAGCCAAACGACAAGCGAAATAACCAGGATGGAGATTAAACTAATAATTGAGACCGATAGCTGCCGCCATCTTGGTAAAAGATATTTTAAAGCAACAGAAAGTTCAAACATAAAGCCGGACTCAATAATAGTAAAAAAACAGAAAAAAGGATTTGCAGGAGTTTTAAGCGCACTCCTGCCCTTTTCTGAGAAAACTTATTTAGTCTCTTTAAATTCGACGTGTTCTCTTACGATTGGATCATACTTTTTCAAACTTAAACGATCTGGAGTTTTCGTTTTATTTTTGACGGTATAATAAAAGTAGTGGCTTTTTGAACTTTTAAGTTTAATTTTTTCTCGTTTAGAGGCCATGAAATAGACTCCGCTATATTAGTTTACAAAGTTGGAAAAGCTAATCTTAACGAATCAGCCCAATAAAATTCAAGGTTTAACATCAAAGATAAACGCAGGGGGAAAAGAAAAACCCTTATTTCCTAAACAGCAAGAAAAAGCAGCGATTAATTTGTTTAAATTTACCCCTTAAAATATTTAATTTTAATAATAGTTCAATCATACCCCTCCTAACACTCTACTCAGCGCTATCTTATCGAGTTTCTGAAAGCTATCCCTTCAAATTGAGCGGAAGAATTTAAGCCTACTTGAAATTTGCATCAGCTGCCAGCCTCAATAAATAGAGCCCCTAAACATTTCACCGGGAATAAAAAGGGGTGCGGGTTTTAGCTTCCAAATCCAGGGTATCGCCCGCTCCTTTCTGTAAATAAACATGGTAACCAAGACCTGCAATCATCGCCGCATTGTCTAAGCTTAGCTCGTTTTTTGGCCATACCAAATGAAATTCAGGGGCGGTTTGTTGAAATAAGGCTCTTAAATATTGATTGTGCGTGACCCCTCCTCCTAGCACTAGGGTGTGACAATTTTCTTGTTTAGCAGCCAAAAGGGCTTTTTCCACCACATCCCTAAAGGCCGTTTCTTGAAAAGACGCACATAAATCGTTTTTTTGTTGAGCGGACAAAACTCGCTGTTCCTCCCTTTCATTTTGTCCTTTAACAGCATATAAAGCTTGGGTCTTCAATCCACTAAACGAAAAATCTAGCGCTCGACCTTTGACTCGACCTGGTTTAAAGGGATAAGCGGATGGATTACCCATTTTAGCCAGCTTTTCAATATGAGGACCGCCCGGATAAGGTAACCCTAGTATTTTAGCAGTTTTATCAAAAGATTCACCGATCGCATCATCTATAGTTTGCCCAAGCAACGTATAATTTCCAATCCCATTCATCTTGATTAAACACGTATGCCCACCAGAAAGCACAACTCCTAAGCAAGGAAATACAGGAAATGCAGGCTGCGACATTAAGGCCGCATAGAGATGGGCTTCTACATGGTTAACACCCACAAAAGGTTTTCTTAGGGCTATTGATAAGGTTTTTGCCGCATTTAATCCAATAAGCAAAGCTCCAATCAATCCCGGAGTATGCGCGACAGCAATTAAGTCAATTTCCTCTAAAGCCACTTTAGCCTCTTGAAGAGCTTTATCAAGTGTTGGGAGTAAAAGATCTACATGTCGCCGGCAAGCTAGTTCCGGGACAACCCCTCCATACTCATTATGTAAATCTATTTGCGATGAAACCACATTCGCTAATATTTCTGAGCCATTTCTCACAAGCGCGCAAGCGGTCTCATCGCAGGTCGTTTCAATGCCTAGTACTAATGTCATTATTATTTCCAAAAAAAAAATGCTAAGTTATACGGAAATTGGAGGTTACAAAACAATGGAAAATGTTTTTCGCTTTCGCCCTACTCAACACCCGATGCCTTTCGATCGATTCGAAAAAATGGGTTCAACTTTTTGGAATGGTTTTTTAATAACCACCCAAGCCGTTTACAATTCCACTGCGCTTTCGCTTATATTTGTGATTAGTGGGATTGCATTAACTGTTCTTTGCCCCCCTCTTGCTCCTCCATTTTTAACCATGGGAACGATGCTTTTTACAACAACCCTTGTGGTAAAAATTTTAGATAGGTATCATTTTGCTATCGTTGAAGAGTTTAAAGCTAAAGCATGCACTTTTCAAACTAAATATGCAAAACTTCACCTGATTTCCTGTGTATTTGCTATGGTCATCTCCCTCATTTCAACTGTTGCAGGCACACTTGCTGGAGGAATGATTGGAATTATAAGCGGGTTAGTTATGCAGGATGAACGCTTAAGACGTTTGAGAAAGATACATGCAGAAAACATAAAGAATTCAAAGCCCAAAGTTGAAGAAAAAATGGGGTTTGTTTAAAGGTTTCATCCATGTCAGGTCAGTCTATTTTTTCAATTGCACTCACCCTGTTTTTAGTGACCAATCCTATAGGAAATGCTCCCGCAATTATTGCCTTGATTAAAGATTTTGACTTTTCCCGTCAAAAAATAATCATGCTGCGGGAGGCAATCTTTTCTCTTATTCTAGCTCTTTTCTTTCAGTACGGTGGAGAAGTTTTTTTAAATACTTTATCCATTGAACGCTATACTGTTTCTCTGTGTGGGGGAACATTGCTATTTCTGATTTCCCTGAGTATGATCTTTCCCTACCTACATGAGGAAGCGATTAAAGTAACCAAGCATGAGCCTTTTTTTGTTCCGATTGCCACACCCATTCTATCAGGTCCTGGCTTGCTATCCATTATTATGCTACTCTCTTCACAAGTCTCTAGCAATTTCGAGATGTCCCTTGCCATTTTACTTGCTTGGGTCGGAGTATCTTTTGTTCTTCTAATTGCTCCTTATTTAAATAAAGTTTTAGGAAAACGGGGGCTAGTAGCTCTAGAACAGCTGATGGGGCTTGTACTTTCTATCCTTTCAACAGACATGCTTATCAAAGGTATTGAGCAATTCATTTTATCAATTCGAGGTTAAATTCTTCATGGAAGATCTTTCACTTTTTTCTATCACCTTAGTCCTATTTTTAATTATGGATCCTTTAGGCAATATCGCTCCATTTAGGGAAATGCTAAAAAAAATTGAACCCCAGAAGCAAAAACAGGTTATTCTCCGAGAAATGCTGATTGCTTTGTTTGCAATCCTAGTCTTCAATTTTTTGGGCGAAGTCATCTTTGAATATTTGCAAGTCACAGGAACAACTGTGCAGATCTCCTCTGGAATTATTCTATTCTTGGGAGCTTTAAAAATTTTATTCTCCTCCAGAGATAATCCCAGAAGCAACCTCCCTCAAGAAGAGCCTTTTATCATCCCTTTAGCAATCCCTTTGGTTGCCGGCCCGTCCCTTTTAGCAACAGTTATGCTCTACGCCGAAATGCAAACGAGCATTCCTCTGATGCTTGGAGGGATATTTATCGCTTGGGGGCTTGCCTCCACCATCCTTCTCTTCTCTAATCGGCTACATGCTTTGCTTGGAAATAGTGGATTGATAGCTTGTGAAAAGCTGATGGGAATGGTGCTAATTTTATTAGCGATTCAACGCTTTCTTGAAGGAGTTGAAAATTTTATTAAAACATTACCCCCTGCATGATAAATATTCGCTTAACAATCTCCTATGACGGGGGACGTTTCCTTGGCTGGCAAAAGACCTCAATAGGTCCTAGTATTGAAGAAAGCTTAGAAAATGCCCTCCGCCAAATTCTGCAAGAAACCATCGCCTTGCAAGCTGCAAGTCGCACGGATGCCGGAGTACATGCCCACGAGCAGGTGGTGAATTTTTTCACCGCCAAATCCCTTGATTTGAGGAGACTTTCGAAAAGCTTAAATGGTTTACTTCCTAAAGATATCGTGGTACTCGACGCACAGCTCGCCCCGCATAATTTTCATCCAACTTTAGATTGTCTATCGAAAGAATACCGTTATTCCATTTCAACAGGGCCTATTCAATCTCCAGATCGCAGATTCTATGCTTGGCATTGCCCTGGTTTTTTAGATAAAGAGCTTATGCAAAAAGCGGCCATGCACCTGGCTGGCGTTCATGATTTTTCGGCTTTTTGCAACTTTAAAAAAAACGAAGGATATACCCACTACGTGAGAGAGGTCTCGAGTATTCAAATCTGTGAGACTTCCTCTGATGATTTTTACTTTCAGGTCATTGGAAAATCTTTTTTATATAAAATGGTGCGAAATATTGTAGGCACCTTAATTTATGTAGGCAAAGGTAAGCTGCAGTGCGACGATCTTCCCCTTTTATTAAAAGGGGGAGATCGCACGAAAATAGGAATGACCGCTCCGGCTCATGGCTTAACCCTCTATCGCTTAAGCTATTCGAACTGACTGCTTAGATTTTAAATAAGAGACACCTAGTTCGATCCCCCCAACCAAGGCGAAGGTCGCACAAGCAGTTCCAAAACCGCTCCAAAATAAGGCAGAATCTAAAGCTGGCATAAAAGGTTCAGTTGGGCTTAGCTGGATCCCTTTTTCCAAATGCAAGGGCAAAAGAAAGTAGTGATAGTGCCAAAAAGGCCAAATTGTATGGCTCGCCCCCAACATAGCCCCTGATAAAAAGGCTATTGAGCTTTGATAATAATGGAGCAAAAGCCAACTCAATAGCCTGCAAAAGAGCATCCCCCCCAGCAAAATTCCTAAACCCAGGTTTAGAAGAATATAAAAAGCCTCTGAGTCAAAGCTAAATAACCTTAAGCTTTTGACAAAGTCTGCCACAGCAGCAATAGCGGTGGGGTAGACGCCTAAAACAGTCAAAATATAGCTACCCGAAATACCGGGAAGCAGCATGGCGCTAATCGCAAGCATCCCAGCAAATATTAGCCAAGGATCTATCCATGAGCGAGATGAAACCAGCTGTAAATCTTTCAACTGAAAGGACTGCTGTAATTCCCGATCAAGCACCCATGTTTTTTCATCGATCATTTTCTTCGAGGCCATCGCAGAAAGCGTGGCAGAGGGAACACACGTTAACACATGAGTAGAGGGAATATAATTTTGAACCGCTCTAGTATCTACTTGGATTTGGATAGACTCGGGCAAAAACACGTCAAAGAGTTTTTCACCCGCCTTTGGGAGAGGGAGGGGGCCTGTTAAAAAATAAGCCATAAGCAGCCCCAAAAAAAGCGTTAAAGCATCCTGCCATCTCCATGGAGCTATTTGTTTGAGACAAAAATAGGCCGAAGCAGCAATCAACCCGCAAAAGCCCGCATATAAAAAAGTGCGGTAACTTTCATGATTTAAAATACAATCAAAAATCTCAGCTAAAGAGGCTATGGCGAGACCCATTCCCCCCAATAAAGGCAACAAAAAAGGCCAAGCAACCGCTTGAAAAAATGCCTGGAATTCACCCCGAAGTAATAATTTAAAAGCTGAAAAGTTTAAACTTTTAATACTCTGAATAAGCTGCGCATAAAACCCCATTAAAAAAGCAACCGTACCGCCAGAAATGCCTGGAACGAGATCGCAAGCCCCCATGCAAAACCCTGACAGCAAAATCTTTAGCCCTTTTTTCCAGTTCATGCTCTTTGCAATAGGGTTAAAAGCCATTAAAGAACCTCAAGGACCTTCGCTAAATACCAAGCAGCGCCTAAAATGGCAATAAACGCGCCCACCCACATGGCATTGGGAAACCACTTAATACCAGCTCCAGGATTGCCTCGCATTTCCAAAGTTCCGATTCCATAAGAAAATTCTTGAGAAATCCCTTTGTTAAAAATATGAGGGAATTCCTTAACTAACTTTTCTCCATCTACTCCCAAAAATGAAGCATATTGCTTAACAAACCCTTGGGCATAAATAGGAGAAATGACTTTTTGTAATTCCCCTTCCTCGATAGCTTGTAAATAACTCATGCGAATGGAAGTTCCATTTTCGACTTCTTTAAGCGAAAGATTTAATTCTTTTCGTTTGTGTTTAAAAATTTCACCCAAATTTTTGGCTTCTTCTTTCATGTGATCTATCAGTAAAACTGATCTCCTCTCCTGGTTAAAATTCTGCATTCTTTCTATTCCTAATCATTTATACAGGAAAATGAATTAATCTTAAACCAAGTTGCTTTTGTTAGGGTGTAAAAAGGGAGGTTTTAACTTTTTGTGGCAATACAGAACCCTTTTCTCCATTTTTCACATGGAACCAAATTAAGGATTCTGTATACTGGCTGAAAACCTTATTCTCTTTGGTACATGCAAGATAAAACCCATCCCCATACGTTCGTTACGGCTATCGATCTTTCTTTAGCAAAGCAACTGCAAAGCGACCTTTTAGAGCAAGGCTTTGAGCTGTCAACACCGCCCTATACCCTTTTTTCTGCGAAAAAAAAGGGGGTTTCCTGCACCCTCTATCAATCAGGGAAATTGACCGTCCAAGGAAAAGATAAAGGCCCTTTTATCGAGTTCTATCTCGAACCTCACTTTTTAAAAACTTGCGCTTACACCTATCCTGAACAGGTCGTGACGCCCCATGAAAACCTCCTTGCCCGTATTGGAGTAGATGAATCCGGAAAAGGAGATTTTTTTGGCCCTTTATGCATAGCGGGTGTTTTTGCCCAAGGCCCAGACATCCCCCGCCTTAAGTCGCTTGGAGTCCGAGATTCCAAAATGATTGCAGATAAAGAGGTCTTAAAAATAAGCTCTAAAATCCGAGAATCCTTTCTCTATCATATCGTGCGCATCAACCCCCTAAAATACAATGAACTGTATGGAAAATTCCTTAATCTTAATCGCCTATTAGGGTGGGGACATGCCACTACCATTGAGAATCTAGTTGAAGTAACCCAGTGCAAAGAGGTGGTGATCGACCAATTCGCTGCTGAACATGTGGTAATCACAGCCTTAAATAGAAAAAAACTTTTAATCAATCTTACCCAAAGACATCGAGCCGAAGAAGATATCATTGTAGCCGCGGCCTCCATTTTGGCGCGCGCTGCTTTTTTAGAAGGGCTCGAAAAGTTACGCCAAGAGTTCAATCTTCCTTTCCCTAAAGGAGCTTCTTTTAAAACGATCGAAGTGGGAAAACAATTTGTTAAGCAATATGGAAAAGAGGCTTTAGAAAAAGTTTGTAAACTTCATTTTAAAACGCTTGACTCAATTTTAAATTAACCTCAAAATTAAGAAAAACCCTTTAAATAAAGACAACTCCATGAACTCGCAGACACTTTGGCTCATGACTTTGTTAGTTTTAGTAGGAATGGGCATTTTATTTTTAATGAATTTTACCCCTGCCCTTCATCAGGCAACTCTTGAAAAAAAACAGCTCGATTTAAACGATATTAAAACGATTACCATTGAGCGAGAAGGGAAGCCTCATACCTTAAGTCTTGAGCAACAGATTGAGTTAATTAAGTATCTAAATCTCGCACATCCTGTTCAAAAGAGCCCCCATGAAAATCAGCTCGATCCCATAGACTTTGAAAAAATTACTGTCTATCGCTTTAAACATCCAGAGCTTACCATTATCCCTGTGGGCTACATGGGGCCAAATCTTCTCTTTTCCTCTCTCGAATTAAACCCTTCCGGTTATATGCGCGACTCTAGCGAGGGAAAATTTAAAAATTTTATCGCACAATCTATAGAAAAATAGTGATATTTGCTTTTATGCTAAAACATCTTATCATTCGTAACCTTATCCTTATCGAATATGTTGAAATCCCTTTTGAAAATCATTTAAACGTTCTTTCAGGAGAAACGGGCGCAGGGAAATCCGCCATTATGCATGCCCTTGCCTTGATTGCAGGTGCCAGAGCTGATTCTAGCTTTATTAGAAATGGGACAGAAAAAGGCAGCGTGGAAGCCATATTTGACATTGAGCGTTTGCCCACCGTCTGCCATCTTTTGGAAGAAGCTGGGATTGAGCACACTCTAGAAGAAGAGCTTATCATTCGACGAGAAATCTCTCCTCAGGGAAAAAGTAGGGCGTTTATCAACAATCAATTTGTGCAACAAGCCTTGTTAAAGAAAGTTGGCGAGCAACTGATTGAAATGATTAGTCAACACGCCACTCAGGACCTTTTTTCCACCGAACATCACCGCTCGGTCTTGGATCTTTACGGGTCTCATCATCTCTTACTTAATCAATTCCAACAGAATTGGGACAAGGAGAACGCGCTTAGGAAAAAAATTGAGCAATTAATTTCAGCTGAAGCCCAAAGGCTGCGCGACATTGAGGTCTGCCTGTATGAATTGGAAGAGCTGGATGAAGCGCGCTTAAAAAATGGGGAAGATGAAGAGTTATTTGCCGAGTACTCGCTCCTTTCTAACAGTGAAGAGCGTTTATCTAAAAGCCAAACTGTTTATCAAGGCTTGCAATCTAAACGAGAAGCGGTGCTTCCCCTTCTGAATCAATATGTGCTTGTCTTAGAAAGATTGGCTTCCTTGGATCCAACCACGCAAGAAATTTATCAATCCTGCCACCATGCGCGCCTGGAATTGCAAGAAGTTGCTTATTCTCTCCAAGCTTACATAAATAAAATCGATGTTTGCCCTGAAAGAATCCAAACGATTAATGAACGACTAGCCCTCATTAATAAACTGAAAAGAAAATATGGCTCTTCCATTGAAGAAATTCAAGCTTACCAAGAAAAAACCAAGCAGAAGCTGCATGCGCTAGAAAACGTGTTGAGTGAAATAGAAATTCTGCAAGAAGAGGTGGCTAAACTCACTGAAAGTAATACCGAACTCTGCCAAAAACTTTCCACGCAAAGAAAAACTACCGCCAAATTATTAGAAGAGGCTCTGGAAAAAGAGCTTCGCACTCTCAATATGCCGAAAGTTAAATTTCATGTGAGAATTTCCCCCCAACTGAGAAACCGAATGGGGGATGATCATATTGAATTTTTCCTCTCTCCCAATATTGGGGAAAAAGAGATCGCCATTCGAGAATGTGCCAGCGGGGGTGAGCTTTCAAGATTAATGCTAGCCTTGCAAACGCTGTTAGCTGGCCGTGGACAAATTCCTACTTTAATCTTCGACGAAATCGATGCGAATATTGGAGGAGAAACAGCCTCTATTGTGGGAGAAAAGCTGAAAGAAATTGGGCAAAAGCATCAAGTATTATGCATTACCCACTTTCCACAAGTTGCCCAGCATGCCTTTGCTCATTGGCATATCTTTAAACAAGAAAAAGAAGGGCGCACATACTCTTCTATCGAGCGGTTGGATAAGAAAAAACGGCAAGCAGAGCTTGCACGCATGGCCGGAAAAGGGCAAATCAAAGACGCCCTAATTGGCGCCTGAGTCCTTTAGCAAGCGATTTTTGCATAATGGTAATGCATGCGCAATTTATAGCGATGAATCAGCCCTGCCTGAATCAAAGCTTTACTGACTTCTTCTAAAACATCTTTGAAAAAAGGAGTGGGATCTTTTGGGTCGATTTTGACATAGAGGAGCCTGCTGCCGTGATGGTTTTCCCAAATTTGGTGCACTTTTTTAGCTAACTCATCGTGGATATTGATTGACAATGCCACCACCCTTCCCTCTGGGAGTGAATAATTACGCGACTTCTCCAGTTCCTGATTGATCGATTCCACCAGGACTTTAGCTAGCTGTTGTCGACAGGCATCTTTAAAAAGAGCGGGCAAAGCGGAATTAATTTGTTGGTTTGCCTCAACAATTTGATGAGATGAAAGGTATTGGAGATAAGTTTTTCGCTTGCTAAGTTTGCGTGCCAAGTTTGCTTTAATATCTGGGACCTTAGCTTCAAGGATACGATAATCATCCGATTTTAGTTGCGCTTTGGCCGCTTCGAGATAGGACTCCCCTAACTCTGCAGGGATGCTATTGAAAAGGCCGTTTTTCTTTCTGGCCCCTCCCTGCGTCAAGCCTGGACTAGGAGAATGACCCTTATCGGGATCGATTAAAGCGATGCGGCCTTCCCGCTTGAAAGGAAGGTTATCGTATTTAACATCTCTAAAGTTGGTAGCTGAAATAAATATAAGAAGCTGCGAATAATTAAGCTGTGTATATTCTCTAAGTTCCGGCTCATTCCAACTATAAAGATGAATCCCTTTCTGTCCCTCATAACTGCTTGAAAAAAGGCCTACCCTTTCTTGCACAGCTACATATGTGCCGTTTACTTCCACGGCCTCTGCTTTTGGAATATGAAGGGCATATCATTTTTTCTCGGCAACCACTTGTAGCGCCTGATTTATAATATTGAGATACTCTTCAGCCCTTCGTTGATCTTCCAGCGGTTTGAACACGACATTTGGCATACGATCTAAAAAGAAGACAGTGTTTACTCCCCCTTCGAATCGCTTTTCCATTCACAAGACGACGTGGATTATTCCACTCAATCTTTTGCAAATATTCTTTTTGCTCCGGGCTCAAACCTAAGTCTGTCGCTTCTTTTACCTCTCCTGGCTGGTTGAAAATACGTAAAACGTTACTTTTAAAATGTCTAATTTCTTCAGCTATCTCTTGAATCTTTTGCGGATTGGCAGCTGGTAATTTTGTTTTTGGCTCTGATTTTTTTGGAAGCTCAGGTTGCGATGTAGGAGGAGAAATTTGAGGAGCGACAAAAAAGCGATGTTGACGACGGGCAATCCATTTGCCAATCCCCATGATAAGAGGGATAATCCCTGTGAGAAAGCTTACAGCTTTCAATAGATTGAGGGGGACGTTTGGTTTTACTTGAATCTGTTCAACTTTATGTCCTTCTCTACCCTTCACTATACAAGGCTCTATGACACGCTATCTTCTTCCTGAAAAGGAAAAATAGGCATCAAAAAAAGCTACCGATTTAAAACCAGAATCAAAATTAATCGCACAACTAAAATTTAAAGGAATTACTTAAACAACCTCTCATTGTAATTATTTTTTAAAAGAATGATTTTTATGCTAAAAAAAGAAAGGGAATTTACAGGCTAGAATGGTTTGCTTCTGAGCCCATATATTTTTACTTTTGAAAAATTAAAGAGGTAAAAATAACTAGGGTTAAAGCAAGCAAATCGGCTCCCCACTCTTAAGCTTAGTAAGCAGATAGCCTATTAAAGCTAAAATACACTCAACGAGTTATCTTCTTTACCTTTTCTTCAAAAAGAAAAGAAAGAAGCCTCATCTAATTCTTGACGAGATGCTTGACTTCGTATACAAATAACTACTTTTAGAACCTTTACCAAGTGGAGCTTTCACGTGAAATATCTAGTCCGCTTTATCCTTCCAACCCTTCTTGTTTGCCTATCAACTGTACGTGCTGATGTGGAAGAATCTGCGATTTCAACAGAACAAATAGCAAAAGATGCAGATTTGCAAGAAACACCCTTTACACTTGTAGCTCGTTTTGATGCTTTTGCTCCTGCAAAGTTCTCAAAAGGCGAAATCGATCACCAAAAACTTCAATTTCAGCAAGGTGAGGCCTCGCTCAACGCAGTGGTTTATTATGATCGCCTCAACGAAGAAGGGCTAGCTGTCGGGGTTGGCTATACCTATAACAAAATAGCCTGGGATCAAAATCCTTTTTTCGATCAAAAAAATTTTAACGCTGCTAACGTCTTGTTAACAGGATTTAGCAAACGTTTGCCCGATTGGGACTGGAAAGCTCAGATTATTTACACCTTAAATGCAGATTATCCAAACTTTGACGATTATTCCACCTGGGATTTACTCTTGTGGGGCCGCTATACTTATTCTTGTTTAACGGGAATCCACTTGGGCTTTTATGCCCAAACAGGGATGAAAGCAGATCGGGTTGTGCCAGTTTTAGGTTTTGATTGGCAATTTAGTCGTGATTGGAAGCTCAACGCGGTTTTCCCGATGAAAATGTCGCTTGTTTATACTTTTGATCCCCATTGGCATACTCTTGTAGCAGTCCGCTTTTTTAGTGCAAGGTGCCGCGTCGGTTCAAGCCACCCCTTAGCAAGAGGAATTGTGGAATATCGCAACGTGGGTATCGAGTGGGCGTTAAAATACGAATGGGATCCTTACATTACCGCAGATGCTCATATTGGCTATAGCACTGGTGGAAGGCTCAAAATTTCTAACCGCAACCATAACCACGCCACTCATCTAAAGTTTGACGGTGCCCCTTATATGGGAGCCATGCTAAACTTCAATTTCTAGTCATCCCCTCCCCTTCCCCTTGTTGTCCATCAAGGAAAAAACCTCCTGGTGGACAACCTATAGGCATTCAAGCTTCCTGCACAATGTTTTCTCTCCTCGTCTGTGGTGCATTTTTAGCACCCTGAAATCAGAGGATTGGAATCGAGGGATTGAATGGATGGCATTCATTGACCCCTTGTCGCCATAATCTTTTAGCCTTGAAATTTCTTTTAACAGATTATCATTTAAATTTGAGAGATAGGGTTTTTTAATATCTCTTCGATAGAATGGATGACCTCATCGGTAAGCTGCTGCTTTACTTGCTCAGCCTTCAAGTTTTCTTGCAGCTGAGGAAGAGACGAAGCTCCCAAAATGACTGAGCTAACGTGTGGATTTTTTAAACACCAAGCAATGGCTAGCTGCGGTAGGCTACAGGAAAGCTCATGCGCCAATTTTTCTAAGGCTTTTACTTTGCAAATTTTTTCCTTGGTTAGCCGATGGCGCAATTCTTCATGCCGAGATAACCGACTTGCAGGAGGGATTTCTTCATTATACTTGCCCGTCAATATCCCGGATTCTAGCGGGCTCCAAATGGTAGTCCCCATCCCATATTTATGATAAAGGGGTGCATATTCTTGTTCTACACGCGTGCGGTGAAATAGGTTGTATTCAGGTTGTTCCATAGAGGGCGGAATGGCGTGAATGGCATGGGCAATTTGATAGGCTTCTTTAATATCTTCTGCAGACCATTCGGAGGTTCCCCAATAAAAAGCTAATCCTGAGCGCACTAAAAAATCCATAGCCCGAACTGTCTCTTCAATAGGAGTCGTGGGATCGGGCCGGTGACAGAATAAAAGATCTACATAATCGAGTTGCAATCGACGCAAAGAACCTTTGGTTCCTTCTACTAAATGCTTCCAGCTTAACCCTGTTGCATTTGGTCCTTTTCCTCCCCAAAAAATTTTAGTCGAAATGACTAAATCTTCCCTGCGGAAATCTTTAATGGCCTCCCCCATCAAAAGCTCGGAAGCCCCATTCGCATAAACTTCGGCATTATCAAAAAAATTGACGCCTGCTTCAAAAGCCACATTTAAACATTGTCGAATGTTGTTTAAACTTAAATTACTGCCAAATGTAATCCATGAACCAAAAGATAGCTCACTGACCTTTAAACCCGCTTTACCTAATCGTCTATATTCCATCTAAGCTTCCCCTCTCTATTGGTAGCCTGAACTGCTAGTAACCCATTAAAGTTTTAAATTAATAAAAGGCTCTATTTTATTGTAAGAGGCCTATAAACGACGTCAAGCTCTTTGACAGTCTCTTCTGCCGATCAAGCATGAGGCCCATCTTCTAATAATGCGTGCATGGCTTCTTCTAACTTTGGATGCGTATAGGTAAAAGAAGAATTTATAAGCTGCTTAGGCTCTACACGCATGCTACTTAATAATAGCTCCTCTGCCATTTCTCCAAAAATGAGGCGAGCAGCAAAAGCAGGCATGGATAAAACGGTTGGGCGATTTAAGACCTTACCTAAGACATGGGTAAATTCTTGGTTGGTCACCGGGAAGGGGGTGACCATATTCACAGGCCCTTTTAAAGAAGGGGTTTTTATAATGTGATCGATCGCACGAACGAGATCTTGCATTGTCATCCAGCTCATGTATTGCTTTCCTGTTCCTAATATGCCTCCTAAACCAAGTCTAAAAGGCAGAAGCATTTGTTTAAGAGCTCCTCCTTTTGGGGTCATAATCAAACCAAACCTGGTATAGACTGTCCGAATTCCTGGAGGAGCTTGTGCGGAAGCTTCCCACTCTTTACAAACTTTTGATAAAAAGCTTGTGCCTGCCGGTGTGTTTTCATGGACGATCTTGTCATCTTGATTCCCATAGTATCCGATTGCAGAAGCATTGATCCATAGGCTAGGAGGCGATTTTAAGTGGTGTAAAGTTTTGCTTAACAGCTGAGTTGTTTTCAAGCGGCTATTTAAAATTTTTTTCTTCTTGAAGTCATTCCACCTGCCATGCGCAATATTTTCTCCAGCAAGATTGATTAGCACATCTGAACCCTCAAGAAGTTTCGAATCTATAATGCCAGTTTCTGGATCCCAACCAATTTCGTCGTGCGCTAGCCCCCCTTTTTTACGAACAAGACGCTTAACAAGATGTCCTTGTTCTCTGAAAAAGGTGATTAAGGCTGTTCCAATCAAGCCCGAAGAACCTGAAATCACAATATTCATTCATTCACTCCAATGTTAGAATTCAAATAAGATCGCATGCATCATCAGGCATCCAATGGGCATCTTTTCCTTCCCATTTAATGTTGCATCCAATGGGGTTCAAGATGGGTGTAGAGATGGGCTTTCCAGATAGAAATTCTGTTAACACGCGATCTAAATCATTTTCTTTCATTTCGTTTGTATTGCGAGGACGGTCAACGCCTCTTCCGGTGTAGACTAAAGCCCTATTTTTGTCGAATACATAAAAATGAGGGGTGCGCAGGGCTCCATATTTTTTTGCCACTTCTTGGCTCTCATCGTACAAGTACAACCAAGGAAAATGATGCTCATGCATCCTTTGGACCATATGCTCAAAAGAGTCTTCAGGATAGGTATTTTTGCTATTAGAGTTGATCCCCACAAAAATAACTCCTTGCGACATAAACTTCTCTGCTGTCTTGCGAGTTACCTCATCCGAACCTATTACGTAGGGGCAGTGGTTGCAGGTAAAAAAAAGCACAAGAACCGGATATTTATCAAAATCTTTTAGCGCATAAGTTTTCCCATCTGTTGCCGGCAAAGAAAAGTCAGGTGCTTTTCCCCCGATAGGTAGTGTAAAAGGCATACTTTTTCTCCTAAAAATCTCTATAAAGTTTGATTTAGGGCGCATTATTTCTGTTTTTCGCAATCTTGTCAATTTGGTGATTTAACTTTTTTTACCTTTCATACATTCCAGCAAGGCATAAATGCTAACGATCTTTGCTTATCTTCCAAAAGCGCCCTCTAATAAGGAAGAAAAATTTGAAATAAACCCGAAGCTTTAATCCTTCTCTACCTCTAAGGTTTGCATAACAAAGGTCAAAGCCGGATATGCTTGAGCCTTTTGATTGGACTGTAAAAAGCTCTCATACCTAAACCCATCAAGTTTGCGGTCAAAAGCAAAAATTCTTGTAGAGCTCTTAAAGTCCCCTAATAAAGTATTCTGTTTAGCAAACTACAAAGGGGGCTTCGTCCAAATATATTGGAGAGCGCCCTTTCTCACATGTATGATTGGTTGGTCGCCATTGCTGAATAACAACTTTTGAAACCCAAAAAGCAATGCTTCCAGGTTGAATAAGAGATTGGTTATACTGCGACCCCCTTTATATGCGATATCGATTAATGAAACGGCTCTGCCAATGTCGCGGTTAACTTGCCCACGCTACTTTATCTCTTCTAAAAATTTTTTCTTTATCCTAACTGCTTAAGCCTCACCCTCGGTGTATTTAGGCAACAAGGCGTATTGAAGTGGCAAAAGGGCAAAAAATAGATCAAATAAATTAGATTATTGCGTGGATTTGCATTTTATATTAAAATTGTAAATTTTATATTAAATTTACATCTTAACGATTATTTTTATTTAAGGATTAACTTTCTAGCATGTTTAACAACCTTCTTTTCCACTTTAATCACGTGATTGTCTCCAATCATAACGGCTACGATCGGTGGGCAAAAACCTTTTTGTCTCCTGCTCGCAATCTTGCCTCGTTATATGGGAACAGCAAGACTATTCGTTATTTCAAAGTGAATAATGAAAGTGGCAAAATTAACGAAATTTCCCACCTTGGTCCAATTTTGCCCAAAATTCTTACCATAGCCAGCTATATTCTATGCGCTCTTCCTGGACTACTGATTGGAGGCTGTTTAATGAAACTTGCGCTTAGAGATAAAGATGTTAAAAGATCTTTTTCTCTATTAAAGATGTGGCTTCCAAATGAAAAAGGAAACGAGGCTCAAGAAATTTTCCCTATCCCTAACGAGCTTTTTGATAAGATTGTTTTTTTCTTACCTGAAAAGGATAAAGTTAATTTTCGCTCTGTAAGTCAATCAGCAAAAGCAATAATGGATAATTTCTATCTAAAAGCCTTAGATCGAAAACTTTTAAAAGGCTTAACAAAAGAGACAAATGGCGACTTTTCTATCATGAACTTAACAGCTGATTGCTATGAGTATCAAAAAAAATACCACTACGCAGAACCTGTTATCCAAGTTTTTGGAGGATTTAAGAATATTTTAACCCTTCCCTTCGTTACATTCAAAAAAGTTTTCTCTAAAAAAAATGAAGATATATTTACCGAATTTGATTCTTGTGCTCAAAGCCCAAAATTTGCTAAGTTTCCGAATATATTTCGCTACTTCGCCCAATTTTCGGAAAAAAAGGCAGCAGAGTGGATTATCATTAAATATACTCTCCTGGTTCCCAAAGAAATGTCTATAGATGGCCAAAAACATGTTTGGCATGATTACTTAATATGGAAGCCTGGTGGGGACGAAAAATACTGGTCTGCAGTAGATGCAAGAGCTGAAGATAAAATTCAAACCTCACGGGGAGGAAAATCTTTTTCAAAAGCTGTTAGAGAAAATGTCTCATTTGAGATGCGAGAGAATTGGAAGCGGCCTATTGTTTTTTGGGAAGACCGTGAGAAAAGCTTAAATAAAATAAGATCCTTAATCCACAACGAAAAACTCCCCTTTTCCTATCTTGCGCTCAATGAGGTTCCTCCATCTAAAGCTGTATTCACTCCATTGCCCAATGGAAGTTTCTCTTCGCATAAATTACAATACACCTATAAAGACCGGTTTGAGACAACCTTTTGTAAACTGGGACACTTAACATTGAAAGAGATGCAAAATTGAACTGCGTCTTTTGATAGAGTGGCACCTACCCATCTCTGCTGTAAGTAAAATGTCGGCAATATTAGCCCGATTGGGATTAACGGAGAGTGAATGTACGGGTAAAAACTGCCAAAGATCACCAAGAAGCAGAAGTAGCCGAGCAAGAAGAAAACCGTAGCAGCAGAAGATAAAAAAAAACAAAAGCGAGCAATCTCTTTCGAGGGGCAGTGGATGGAAATGTGATTGGCGATCTAAAAATTACAAGAGATCGTTCCAGAAATCGGAGAAAAAGGTTTGCTTTACAATACTGCCCTGGCTCGTGCAATAACAGACCTTTTTTAAATACGACGACAATCTTATCAAAGAAAACCTAGCTAGTCTTTATTTCTTCAAAGGCCTCTAACGCCTTTAAACGCGCCTCTTCATGGTTGACAATAGGGTAAGGATAATCTTCTCCCAGTTTTATCCCTGCTTTATGCAGCACTTCAGGAGGAGCTTCCCAGGGTTGGTGTATCCATTGATCCGGCAGGTTTGCAATTTCGGGGATCCACTTTCTCACATAGTTGCCTTCAGGATCAAATTTTTTACCTTGAGTGGCTGGATTGAATATGCGAAAATAAGGGGCAGCATCTGCTCCACAGCCGGCTACCCACTGCCATCCTAAAGTGTTGTTAGCTAAATCTGCATCTACCAACATATCCCAAAACCATGCGGCACCCTTCTGCCAAGGGAGAAGCAAATCTTTAACTAAAAAAGACCCTACCACTAAGCGGGCTCGATTATGCATCCAGCCAGTCATCCATAGTTGCCTCATCCCTGCATCTACGAATGGATAACCTGTTACCCCTTTTTGCCAGGCTTTTAAAAACTTTTTATTTTCTTTCCAGGGGAAACTGGCAAATTCTGGGCGCATCGGCTCTTGCAGAGTATGAGGAAAATGGTAGAGCAAATGATAAGCAAAATCTCGCCATCCTAACTGCCTTAAATAAGGCTCAGCTACCTGAAAACCTACTCTGTCTACCACTTCATGCCACACTGTTCTTACGCTAATCTCTCCAAAATGCAGATAAGGGGATAAGCGGGAAGTTCCTGGCAAATCGGGGCGGTCGCGCCTTTCATGATAGTCCCGCACACTGCCTTCTAGAAAGTAGGCCAAAAATTCCTTGGCATAAGCACTTCCCGGTTTCCAGGTATGGGCAATCCCTTCATCCCAGGGAGTTCTCGGAAGTAAGTTTAGATCTTCTATATCCAGAGAATCGACCTCAATGACTTGCCCCTTTACGCCCATGGGAGCAGGCAAAGGATCAAGCGGCTTTTCTTTAGCTAAACAATTTTTCCAAAAAAAAGTGAAAACCTGAAAAGGTTTGCCTTGTTTATTTTGGATGGTCCATGGTTCATACAAAATATTCCCCGGAAAACTCTTAACTAAGACCCCTTCTTTTGTAAGCTCTGCCTTAATTTGAATCTCTCTTTTAATGGCATACGGTTCATACTGCCTGGACCAAAATAAAGCATCTGCTTTTGCTTCTTTAATCACCTCTTTTAAACACTCAAGGCTCTTTCCTTTTCGAATGATAAGAGGCAAACCTAAAGATCGAAGATCATTTTCCAGACGCTTTAAAGAATGATGTAGCCACCACCTGCTCGCTCCTCCTAAAGGGCAATGCCCTTCTTCCTGAGGCGACCAAATATAAACAGGAAGGACGCTCCCCCTTTGGGCAGCAGCGTTTAAAGCAGGATGGTCTTCAACGCGTAAATCTTGCCGCATCCATACGATAGAGACTTTTCCCATGTTTGTTCCTTATGCTTGCACAAACGGCCCCACAGAGAGTGTCCCTATTACGGTCCCCTCTTTAATTTTGTGGTGCAGATAACCAGGCAAATAAATTTTAACTTCTCTCATTTTCTCTAACACTTTTACCATGGAGGTTGTCTTTATTTCTCCATTTTCCAAAGTTTCCATCTTTCGAAAAGAGCCAAACAAGAATAAGAGTGATTTTATCAGAGAAGATTGAATTTTTTTAGGGGTGCTAGCCACAATTTTTATTAATTTTTTCAAAAGAGGGTTAGAAGGCGAGAGATTAAGAACCGAAATTTCGTAATTATTTTTAACAACTCCTCCTTCTCCTTCTTTCCCAAATACATGGATAAGTTTGTGATAAGCCCATTGAGAACAATTTTGCCAGGAAAACTGGAAAACCAAATTATTCGCGCGCGAAGCAAGGATATCTAACCGAATTAACTCCATTAATTTCTTTCCCTGTCCTTCTGCAGCTAAATAAGCAACCGAAGCGTGCTGCCTGCGAAAATAGCAATGATTTTCATCGCCAAATGCAAGGCGGCTTTCAAAAGTTCCCATGATAAACTTCAATCGGCCAAAAAATCCTCTGGGAAATTTCCTTGCAAATTTACCTATCGTCACCAAAGTGTACTGATCGGGCCCCGAAGGGATGTATATATCTAAATATCCGTGGTTTGCATCTAAATCTAAACCAGGGGATTCCTTGGATGCCTTTTCAATAACTAACCATTGCCCTGAATTTAAATGAGCATTTGCCTCGACAACTTGCCCCTCTTTATTGATAACTTGGGGATGACGCCGGATCAGTTCCGCACGATCCACCGTTTCAAATACAGGATATTTTTCCCACCAAGCGCTGTTAGGCTGGGTCAAATCAATAGGGTCATATTTCTTTGTAGCAGGGTTATATCGATCGTGAACATGCGCATTAAAACGGGTTACTCCGGATGGTCCAAAAACGGCAAAATCACCCGGTTCATCGTTTTTAGCTTTAAAAACATTTAACACAGTTTTGATGTCAACTTTGAGGTTTCCGTCAAAGGTCACTCGACTTTTTTCATCCAAAATATTGACTTTCTTACCTTCCATTTTGAGTGCAACAACTTTCCGTTGCACAATCCCCACTTGCTCTGTTTCAACCGAGAAAAATTGCTTACCAAAACGCCCTACCCACCCTACAAGCAGACACTCTTCGAGGCGTTTATAAACCGAGTAAAACTCAATAAACTCCTGAACGCCGTAACGATCCCGCAAAAGTCTTTTAAAACACTCTTCTTGCTGGCAAGGATCCTTCAATACCATTTTAACAAATTTAGGATACTGGCAGATATTTTCCAGAATATTTTGCTCCCATAAAGACAACGTCTGATCGTGATAAATAGTTTGCTTTTTTTTCCAAGCTTGGAAAAGCGCTGTTAGGTTTTGTAAAAGCTGTTCATCAATTTCACCCTTCTTTAGGATATCGGTTCCCCCTAATTCTGTTCCAATGCGATATTTCAAGGCAACTACACGCCTTTTTAAGGCTTTTAAGGCGGCTTGATTTTGTTTTAAGCTGTTTGCTTGCAATTTTTTCTTAATAATTTTTGAAGCTTTTAGTAAATCTGCAAACTTCTTTTTTTGCTCAGGAGCCCCATTTGCGGAAAGGATAACTGGAATGCGTTCTTGCCTATCAAGAAAGGCATTAAAAGCTTTAGCAACTTCAAGGCTGCGTGTTTGCTCTAAGGTAAAAACGCGTTGAGGCCATTTTTCGATATACCACTCATCTTTTTGGCATCGAACAGCTTTTCCTTGACCTAATAGATTGACAAATTCTGATAAGTGTTCATCTATTTTCATCATTTTAGTCTCTTTAAATGTAATAGTTGATCTATTTATGTTTTAAGCAATGAAATTTAAGCAAAAAAGGTAAATCTTTTTCAAGAAAATCTCGCTGGAAAAAAGCAGAAACAATAGAAAGATGAAAAAAATAAAAGATTCGGCTAAACTATTGAAAACGAAAATAATCTAAGGTTGGCCTGATGATCGGAAGAAATGATCCCTGCTGGTGTGGGAGTTGGAAAAAATGGAAGAAATGTCATTACCCAGTTGAACGAGGAGACTCTATACAAGCCCTACCTAAGTCGGTTGCAGAACAGTACTACCATGAATACGATATCATTATCAAAACGGAAGAGCAAATCGCAGGCATTCGTGCCTCTAGCCGCTTGGCTGCTAAGATTCTCGATGCTACCTGTGCACTTGCTAAGGCAGGAGTTACCACGCAGGAGCTAAACGATTTTGCTGATAGAATGCATCGAGAAGCTGGTGCCATTCCCGCCCCTCTTAATTATGGGCACCCCCCTTTTCCGAAAAGCATTTGCACATCTTTAAATGAGGTCATTTGCCATGGAATTCCCAATGACATCCCCCTGCGCGAGGGTGACATTGTCAATATAGACGTAACTTGCATTTTAAATGGATATTATGGAGATTGCAGCCGCATGGTGGTAATCGGGGGAAAGACAACCCCAGAGCGGCAATTGGTGGTGGATGTGGCATACGAATGCTTAATGAAAGCTTGTGCAATTTTAAAACCGGGGATATTTATCTCGGATATTGGCAAGGTCATTGAACCTTATGCGATTTCAAGAGGCTGTTCTGTTGTCAATCAATTCGTCGCACATGGGATAGGAATTGAGTTTCATGAAGGCCCCCAAATCCCCCATTATCAGAATTCGATGCATATCCCCTTAGTTCCAGGAATGACTTTTACGATTGAACCGATGATCAATGCGGGTGTGCGCGCCGCTGTAGTTGATCGCAATGACCAATGGACAGCGAGGACGAAAGATGGCAAAGCCAGCGGGCAATGGGAACATACCCTCTTGATTACCCAAACTGGCTATGAAATTTTAACCCCTTGGACACGGGATTAAAAAGGAGAGGCATTGCCCCTCCGACTTTTCATCATTTGTTCTAGAAAGCTATTATTTAGCTCTTCCCCTTGTAAAACAAAGTACATTAAAATAATGCCAAAGCCAAAGGCTGGACTTAAAGTTGCCGTGAATAGCCCTAGGGCTATCACCGTGGCTTTTTTTAATTGTTTCCAGTAGCGAATCGTTTGTCTATTAAAAGGTTCAAACTTTCCTAGTAATCCAACTGCAAATAGCGCATTACAAAGCACAACCACCAGCAAAAAAGGAATGGCAACGAGAAGAAATAGGGAAGCAAAAAAAGTGATTGCGCGCAAAACCCAGGGATAGTGTTTTTTTTCTAATTGATTAATAGAGGAATAAAGCTTTTCTTCCCCGGGATTCTTTCTTATCTCTTCCTGTTCAGCTCCCCTTTGAAGATCTTCGATATAAATAAATTCAGGGAGTTTTTGAGGAGTCGATCCTCCGGTTTGATGGGGATTGCCCTTTTGCGATGAAGGGTCTTGATTGCCCGATGGAAATTCATACCGTACCATAAAGCGCCTCGGAAAGTTAAAAGTTAGAAATTCTCTATACTTTACTCTTTAAGCGGATTTTATTCACTCCATTTAATGCCGCCACACGATATCCCTCTGCATAGGTGGGATAATTAAATACATGATCGATGAAATAATCGATACGCGCTCTAAAACTCATGGCTATTTGCCCAATATGAATGACCTCTGTTGCACTTCGCCCAATGACATGCACTCCTAAAATTTCTAAAGTCTCGGCGTGAAATAAAATTTTAAACATTCCCGTATTGCTACCTGCAATATGGCTGCGGGCGATTTCGTAATAATAAGCCCGCCCCACTTCATAGTGAAATCCCATTCTCTTTAATTGCTCTTCTGTATAACCACAACTTGAAATCTCAGGAATGGTGTAAATGCCAATAGGATAAACAGCTGGAAAATAATGGGTTTGCACCCCACACGCATGTAGGGCAGCCAAACGCCCTTGTTCCATGCTGGTAGAAGCCAAGCACGGTCCCCCAATGACGTCTCCTATCGCATAAATATGAGCTGCTTCTGTTTGAAAAAGAGAATTAACAGGAATATATCCTTGCCCATTTAACTTAAGGCCGGCATTTTCTATCCCCAAAGTATCCACATTTGCTTTTCTTCCCAAAGCGTAAAGTAAACAGTCAGCTTTACAGACTGTGCCATCCTTGAACTTAACCTCAGCCTTATCATCCACTCGGGAAATTTGTTCTGGTTCTTTCCGCCCCATAAATTTTAGGCCGATATCTGTTAAAGCCGTTTGTAAATGAGTTCCTATTTCAGCATCCACGAACGGAAGAATATGTTCTTTTTTATCGATAATCGTCACTTCCGTTCCTAAGGCCGCAAAAAAACTGGCATATTCAGATCCAATAATTCCTCCGCCTAAAACAATCATGGTTTTAGGAACACGGTCTAA
Source organism: Parachlamydia sp. AcF125 (assembly GCF_018342475.1). Taxonomy (NCBI): domain Bacteria; kingdom Pseudomonadati; phylum Chlamydiota; class Chlamydiia; order Parachlamydiales; family Parachlamydiaceae; genus Parachlamydia; species Parachlamydia sp. AcF125. Next base: position 153,839 of record NZ_JAEMUD010000003.1, read on the forward strand.
GCCTAGCAAGCGGGTAGAATCTAGTATCACCTCATCATCAAAAGGGACTTCGGGTGGATTGCGAGGTTGGGAGCCTGTAGCAATCATAAACTTTTCGGCTTTAATATGATACAATTGACGAAATTCAGCATCCGTGATAGTCATCCGATTGGAAGCTTCAAAATAAGCATTGCCCTGGATGAACCGGATGTTATTTTTTTTAAATTGCCTTTGCAACATATGCTTTTCTTCGTCAATAACTTTAAAAAGCCGGTTATTTAAGTCATGAATGGAAACTTCGTGAATGAAACTTGCATCCCCGTAAAAACTGCGTTCATGGTAGCCAGTTAAATCGATAATCGCTTCCCGTAAAGTTTTAGAAGGAATGGTGCCAGAGAACAAACAATTTCCGCCTGGCTCAGGAAGCTTTTCAATGACCACCACTTTTTTTCCCAGCTTAGCAGCTTGAATCGCGGCTTTTTGTCCTGCAGGCCCAGCTCCAATCACAGCAAGCTCCACATTCATCTGTTCCATATTCCTATTCCTGTTGTGGAAATGTTCGAACCACCACCAAAAGTTGCAGCCATTCATGCCCTTGGTATAATCGTGATCATCCACATTCAGTTTTAATCTTCAAGTTTTTTTTATATATTTTGCTATATCGCATATTCTCCTCTTTGTTATAATAAAATTAGAGAAAAATGGTTGAGCGAGGAGAGCAAATGGCTAAGACAAACTTTACAAAAGTTGAAGAAGCACTAACCGAGGGGTTGCGCCAAATGACAATTAGCAAGCTCTTAAAGGAAACGGAGGAAAGTAGCACCCCAAAACAAAAGCAAGCTAAAGACGCTCTTTCTCTTTTAGTGGCATCCCTGCGCCATGAGTTCGGCTGGTTTGCCAAAAAAGACCCTTATTTTATTCCCAAGCTAAAAGTTGAAAAGGAGCGCATTAAGCAACTGTTTAAGCAAAGAGAACCTTATACTCAAGAGCAGATAGCGGAACTAAAAGATTTAAAAACCAAGATTGAAGCGTACAAACAAAGCGTAGCTGCAGAAGATTCAAGCTCTGAAAACGAGCGTATTGTTGAAACAGAATTAAAGCGGCAAAAAACAAAACGTTTTAATATTCGGGATAAATGGCTACCTTTACACTAGAGCCGAGCAAAGCTCGGCTTTAGTATTAGCTAGCTTTATGCTGAGCGCGCAATTGCCGAACATACGCAGCAACTCCGCCTTCTTTCTTCTCAAGAGTGCGTAAGCCTGCAATAGAGAGATTGGGAATGCTAACAAACCGATTTTCCTCTGCAAGCCACAATTTACGGTCGGCTAGATTTGCTTTAAAGCGACGTTTTGTCTTGCCAGTCACTTTAAGACCAATCCCTTTTTTCTTTTTCGCAATTCCACGAATAGCGTATTTATATCCGCGCGTTGTTTTTTTTCCAGTTACTGGACAAACCTTAGACATGAAAATCTCCAGAATAATAGCGTATTTTATATGTAAAGAGCGTAGTGTAACATAAAGACTCTTAGCAAACAAGTAGTTTTGTTAAGAGAAGCAAACAAAGGGCTAATCTTTCCTCCGACGCTTATCACCTTTTCCATTTCTTTAGAATCTATCTCGCGGAGCTCGAAAATTCTATCCTATCGCTTAGCCACGCCCCTTCAACTTTCCGAGTAGCTATACTCGCACCGCAGGCAATTGCAGCAATAAAGAGAAGGTACCCTGGTTTACTTGCCATTAGCTTGGCAACCGCTTCGGCATCGCGAAAATAATAACTTCAAAATAAAGGGAAGTCAGATCCCGTTCCCTCTTAAATTTGCTATCAAAGCCAACTTATCGAATCTAGTAAATAAAATGTTAGAAGCTTTTTTGGAAGCTTGAATAACCCTTATTCTTTCCCTCACCTGATTAAGAACGTGCTTTTTTCCTACCCCGCTACTGAGGACCTTTGTTATTTTAAGGCTTTCTACAATTTTTCCGTGTTCATGCTTTGTGACAATAGTTCGCCTGCCTAATTAATTGCGTGCAATTTAGAGATAGAAACTGCTACCCCCTACCGGTTAATTTCAATTGGATAACAACTCCGGAGTCCCCATTTAATCGAATCAAACAGGCTCAGCAAAACAAAATTAGAAATCAAAACAATTCTAAAGCTAAAGGCCTCTCAAAACAAAAAAACTACAGAGCAAATGCAATTCCTGCTTGCCCTGTAGCTTAAATTAACTTGAGCCTTTCGGCCTACCATCTACATGCGCTGCCATTCGGAAAGATCCTCGTCGTCGTCAGACTCATCCCAGAAAGTACTTCTTTCTAGGCTACCTTCTTCCATAAATCGACTTGGAATTTGTGAGGGCTGATCGAAGTTAATTTTAGATTCCTTCATTAAGTTTTTAATTTCGTCAATAAAGGATGTTTTTTTAGTCCCTTTTTTTGATCCAGCCTCTTCTAATTCTTTTGCGAGTCTTTCTAATCTTGCTAAATTACTTAACAATTTTTCTTGATTTTTCTTCAGTTGATTCGACTTTTCAACTAATTCTGCCATTTTGTTTTTCAGAACATCTTGGCTGTCTAAGTATTTCTTTAAGGTCGGCAGCTTTTCTTCAAAACTCCCCAATGATCTCCACAAGGCAATTCCCTCTCCTTGTAGCTTCTTTTCGTTACGCTGCTTAGTATTTAAGGTTTTTTCAAATTGTTCAAAATTTTCTTTAAGTTCCTTAAATGAATTCACTACTAAAGGGGTAAATTGATCAAGCGCTCTACCTTCGTCTAAAAAAGCTTGGTTGTTTAAAAAAGGGCTTACCACATTTAAAGTTTCTTCTACGATAGAGGAAGACAGGCTTCGGCTTGAGCTTAGATCCTGCTCGGTTAGACTTTCTTCGAGCAGGCTTGCATCTATCCTTAAGTCAGCTCGGCGTTTTAACACACGTTCTAGCAAATGTTGACCAGATTCTTCTTTGTTTTTAGCAAATTTCTCTTCTTGTTGTTTTAATTCCTCTTGCTGAGCTGCGAGCTTTGCACGTTGCTCAGCAGAGAGTGCTTCTAGACGGGCATTTTCTTCTTCTTTAGCTTGTTTTTCTGCTTTAATCTTTTCATTGATTTTTCTCTCTCGTTCATCAGCTTCCTGCTCCAACTGTGGGTTTGCTCGCCTGAATATTGCCTCCCTAAGTTGTTGATCCGCCTCCATTGTCTGCCTAGAAGCTGCCGGTTTACCCTTATTAAGGAAAGCTGGCGCGGGTGGAACCTGGCTTACAGGCGATGGTGCAGGAGAGAGAGGGGGAGGAGGCGGAACCTCATCAACAGGCTCGGGCCCCGCTAACACTTCAATAGGAAATCCTAAACCTTGATAAATTGAAAAATGCTTTTCTTTTTTAAAGGCCTTTAATAAAGCCAAAATCTCTTCAGACTCACCTGTGAGAGCAGAAAAATCCTCTTGCGTGATTTCTGTTTTAAGTTTTTTTATAATCTCAGTTGCTCGGCCTTTTTGTCCTTCACATAAGTAGAGAGAAGATAGGTGCAGCATTGCGGCCGGATGATTGAGTTCTGCGGCACGCGCATACCATCTTTTAGCCTCTTGTAAGCTATCTTTACTAGGCGCTGCTAGAACTACTTTTTCTTTTGCATACATTTTGCCTATTTCATAGATCGCCTTAGAATCTTCTGAATTTAAAATCCTTTCTGCATAGTCGTCTAAATCACTCCCATTATTGCTTTGCATAAAGGCCTGCAAATCCATGAAATTACCTTGCATTAGCTCTTCGCGCTTCTTTTTTTCAAGCATGAAAAGCTCAACCAAAGCGGGAAGATAGCTTAATTGGCCTGCAGATTGTAAACATTCATTTGCTAAATGCTTTATGTACTCGCTAACATTAATTTGAGGCGTCTCATAGGGATTTAAAAGCTCATATACTTTAAAGAATAAGATGGGGCTTTTTCTTTCCTTAATTAAAGTCACTATTTCAGAAAATTTTTCTCTTATAACCCTATCCTCTAAATAGAAAGTTTCCTCTAATTCTTTTAGCCGCGCAGAAATTTCAGTTAAAATTTGCCCCTCACTCCACTCTTGGCGAAGATCCCTTTTTTCAACTTTGATGGTTGGAGGGACTTCTGTTGAAGAAGTGCTCATCAGCTGGGGAGTTTGATCCTGCTCAGTTTCCCGCGGCGTGGGAGAAGAGGCATCCTCAACCGGCTGCTCTGCCATCCCTGCTGCGGGTTTACTCCTCACATACGGGTTTAAATTTAAAGCTCGCATGCTTAGTGGCTCATAGGGTTGCTGTTTGAGAAACGGCGCATGCCTTAAATCTTCTGATGATTTGCTGCGTCTAAAATGGCGCTCCGGCAAAGACGGCTCACTTCCTTGGCTTGAAGATCCAGATTGCGTATCTTCTCCTGCTGCAAGATCTTTCCCTTCCTTATGGCTAGCTTCATCCTCTTCTCCAATGAGGGTGGAGGAATCAGTTCCTGAAGAGGAAAAAGATGAGGAACCAGTATCGTTCGGCTCATCCTCTTCTTCCGCTCGCTGAGTAGGATCATGGATGTGACTTTGAGGACCACTTGGCGGAATGTCAGGAGACGGGTTGCCAGCTTTTTCTGAAGCTGCACCAGGGGTTCCCCCCTTTCCTTTGGAGTTCTGATCATATCCATGGATCCATTTATTCTTGGACTCTAAGGACTTATACTCTTTTTTATGGGATAAATAAAAATTTTCAACCGCTTTGTCTATCTTCTCTTTTTCCGTTGCCTTGATCAGATTTTGAAAGTTTCTATTATCCTTTTTGTTTTGGTTGATCCCTACCCGCTTGGCTAGATCTTCTATTTTTTTAAGCCTATCTGGCGAGAGTGCCCCTTCTTGTTTCCCATAGGCAATGAAATGCAAGGCGCGCAGCCGAACCAACTTCTTCATGTCTCTATAAAAAAAATAAAATAGGCTTTTAAAAAAACCTACTTCTTGAAGAGTACCGTCTTTTTTTACAATAAGAGAGCCGAACAGTTTTCTTTTGGAAAATTTATCCAAATCTTGCCGATAATTTGCCTCGCGACAATTTTTTTTTGGATAGATAGCGTTAAATTTATAGTCCCCGTAATTAAAAGTAGCCATAGAAAAATCCTTTAAAAAGACCCATTACGTTTAGACAAATTTCAAATAAGAATGCATGGAACATGCCAAATTTGTAGCAAAAAATTTATGATTACGTAATAGGATATCATTTACTAATCTAGCTTGCAATCATAAAAATAAACATACAAAACAAAGCGATTTTATTTTTTGTGGGTTTTTTGAGAAAAAGCTTCAGATCAAGATCGGGGAATTTTTAAAACTCGAGGGAAGAGGGATAAAGAGAAAGGATAAAAGACGATCGAGCTGAGAAAAAATTTCTCAGCTTCTTCTAGGATTAGGAGACCACGCTGCCTGGCGCTAAATTTGCGATAGAAAGCACTTCGAGTGAATCGTGCCCTTGGCCAGCTAAAACCATCCCTTGGCTTTCAATTCCCATCAAAGTGGCAGGCTTCAGATTTGCCACAACCACGATTTTTTTCCCAACGAGCTCCTCTGGTTTATAAGCCAAGTGAATGCCAGAGACAATGGTTCTTTTTTCAAATCCCAGATCGATAGATAGCTTAAGCAGTTTTTTACTTTTAGGCACAGGCACAGCCTCGATGATTTGCCCCACTCGCAAATCAAGTTTTTGAAAATCCTCAATCCCAATCGATTCTTTGAGAGAGCTAAACTCTTGTGGTTTTGGAGCAATAATAGCTGTGGCGGGTTTCAATTTCTCCATTTCCTGCTGAATCTGCTCATTTTCAATTTTTTGAAATAAAATTTGCGGCTGTTCTAAAAGCTGCCCCGTTGGAAGAGGAGCCTGAGTAATGAGATTCCACTCCTGCTCACTTAGCGCAGAGCTATACCCTACCATTTTCCAAATCCGCTCAGCTGAGGTGGGAATAATAGGAAAGGAAATAAGAGCTAAAAGCTTTAAAGATTCTAAACAGCAAGCGATGGTTGTTTCCATCCTCTCTCGAGTCGATTCTTCACGCGCATCTTGCCAAGGTTTTTTTGCATCAAAATAGACATTTCCCAGCTGGGCGAGTTCCATAATCAACTGACTCGCTCGGCGTAACTTAAAAGTTTCATAGCTTTGCGCAGCCTCAGCAACTAAACGTTGCATATTATCCAAAAATTCTAAATCAAGCGGCTGCAAATCGCTTTTGTTAGGTACGCGTCCTCCACATTGCTTATGAGCAAACACGAGCACGCGGTTGACAAGATTTCCATATTTGCCGAGCAACTCAATGTTGCAGCGCTGTTGAAAATCTTTCCAAGTAAATTCTGAATCAGATGTTTCAGGGGCATTGGCTGCGATGGTGTAGCGAATTTGGTCGGCCGTGTACCTTTGAAAAAAGTCCTCCAAATCGATATACCACCCCTCCGATTTGCTGAATTGCTTTCCTTCTAAATTATAAAATTCATTAGCAGGCAGCTCATCGACTAACTTATAAGGTTGGTTTTGCCCCATGGTCATGGCGGGGAAAATCGCAGCATGAAAGGGAATATTGTCTTTTCCAATAAAATGCACAAGTTGCGTGGCTGGCTCACACCAATACTCTTTCCAAGCTTCCGGCGCGCCTTGCAACTCGGCCCACTCTTTGGTAGCTGAAATATAGCCAATCGGAGCGTCAAACCACACATATAAAACTTTTCCTTCCGTATTGGGCAAAGGAATGGGAACACCCCAAGTAGAATCGCGTGTAATCGCCCTTGCATGAAGATCTTGAATGTATCCTTTTGCAAAATTGATCACATTGGGTTTCCAATTTTTAGTTTCGCTCCACTCTAAAAGGCGTTCTTTAAAGCGATCGAGAAGCAAAAACCAATGTTTGGTAGGTTTTAAAACGAGAGAAGCACCTGTCAGTTTAGAGCGTGGATGTTTTAAATCGGTCGCTTCATAGCTAGCGCCACATTTTGTACATTCATCCCCCCGAGCATTCTCATAGCCACACCGAGGGCAATTTCCTACCACATACCTATCTGCTAAAAAACGGGAGTCTGTCTCAGAATAAAGTTGCTCCGTGGTTCTTTCTTCAATATACCCATTGGCTAATAAGTCTAAAAAGTATTGGTGGACGGTTTCAGCATGCCCTTTCCAGGTTGTCCGGGAATAATGATTAAAAGAAAAATTGAGTTTTTTAAAGAGGTTTAAATTAATTTCATGAAATAGATCGACATGTTCTTTAGGAGTTCTTCCCGCAATTTCGGCGCTCATAGTAATGGCCACCCCATATTCATCCGAACCGCAAATATATAAGACTTGGTTTTTTTGGAGGCGTTGGAAGCGGGAATAACAATCCCCTGGTAGATAAGCACCGGCAATGTGACCAAAATGCAGAGGGCCGTTTGCATAAGGAAGCGCAGAGGTAACAAGTATTTTTTTTGTCATATTTATTTTACAGGTTAAGTATCTTCAGGTAAAACTTTAATCTCTAAGGCTTTAGGTTTTTGCACAATTAAAACTTCCATTCCTGTACTCGGGATTTCTTTCCAGCCAATCAGGATATAGGTGTTAACATCCGCATACAAAGGACCCGGCACACTAAAGGCATATTCAGGAGTGATGGCTCGCGGAGCTGGATGAGGACAGGAGTGTTCAGTCTGAAAGCCATCCAAAGTGGTATGCTTATCTCGAATGATTTCTTGTTGCGTTTTGGTTAAGCTACCCCAGGAGACATAGTTTCCCGGATATCTTTTTTTTAAAAAGGTCCAATCTAGCGAAATTTTTCCAAACCAGGTCACGCTATTAGGGAAAATGCGCCCCGTTTCACGGCAAAAGGCTGCTCTGGAAAACTCGAAAATGCGATTATCATACTCGTGAAGACTGTAGAGGTAGCGAACAATTTTTTCTTTTGTCTCCAAACTTAAATCTCGAGCGTACCGCAAAGGCAGCCCACTATAGGGACTTACACTATCGGGCTGCCTTGAAATCCATATGCCAATACCACCTAAGACTATGAGTAACATAAAAACGCCTAGGATGGCGGAGCTAAACAAAATCACATCATTAGGCGCTACGAGAGCAAAATAAAAAATAATCGCGTAAACCGAGAGCATCTAAAGCCCATTTAGATACTTTTTTTAGACATTTTTTTTGCGGATTCTGCTTTCGAATTTGCTTGAGAGCCAGAATGGTTGCTGCTTAAATCGATAGGATTGACGATTTCATCAAAGCGGTCTTTATTTTCAGCAATCTCGGCTAACACTTGTAAAGCGCGGTTTTGGCTTTCTGTTCTCACGCGCGCATCCCGGCCTGTTTTAATCATATTTTCTGCTAGCTTAATCGCATAGTTAACAAGATCAAACTGATTCCCAAACTTGCGGCTGATCTTTTCATTGGTTAACGAACTTTTATTACGCTCCATGGATTCTCCTTTACCCTTAACCTAAAAAATTTACAGAATACAATCAAGTTGGCGCTAATCCCGCTCAATACGGGGAAACTTAGCGCGATTTTTATACATTTCGGCTATTACAATGCTCCTTAAAATATCATAGGCATCGTCTAAATCATCATTAGTCAATTGATAATCATAAAGAGAGGCAGCCTTCAATTCATCTTTTACAATCGCTAAGCGCTTTTCAATCGCGCTACTTTCCTCTGTGTTTCGCCGAATTAGCCTTTCTCTTAAAACCTTCAGAGAAGGAGGTAAAATAAAAATAAAAGTGGCTGAAATTTTGCCCATTAGTTGCTTAGCACCTTGCGTATCAATGACTAAAACAACATGTTTGCCTTCTTTTTGTTGATTTGTCATCCACTTTAAGGAAGTCCCATAATAATACTCATAAAGCTTAACATATTCAAGAAATTCCCCATTTTTTACCGCTGTTAGAAAATCTGCCTCGTTAACAAAATGGTAGTGAATTCCGGGGATCTCACCTTGTCGAGGGGGCCGAGTAGTGGTGGAGATACTTTGAACAACGTTGGGAAATTCTTGAACAAGCTTTTGCACAAGCGTTGTTTTTCCTGCTCCCGCGGGAGCGCTTATGATAAAGATTAACCCATCATTTGAAGGGGATTGGGAAATGTTACTCAACATTTTGCAACTGCTCGCGGATACGTTCTAATTCGGCTTTACAATCCACCACTAAATGAGATACCTGTACATCAGCTGTTTTTGATCCGATAGTATTAATCTCTCGATGCAATTCTTGCAGAATAAATTCCAAATTTTTTCCGATTCGAACATTAGAGGATAGAAATAATTGCCTACATTGGTCTAAATGAGATTGGAAGCGCACAATTTCTTCCGCAATATCAATGCGATCTGCGTAAAGGCAAACTTCACGCAAAATACGCTCTTCATTTTCCACACTTCCCGGCAACACTTCCTCTAAGCGCTCTTTTAACTTTTGACGGTATTTCTCCGTCGCCTGCGTGGAACGCTCTTTAATTTCGCAAATATTTTTTTGAAGTATAAGGAATCTGCCTTCTATCTCTTTTTGTAAAGACTTTCCTTCAATCCCTTTCATCTCTACCAATTTCGCTAACGCGGCTTCCACCGCCTCCTTTAGGGAAGAGCGATAAATTTCGAGATCTATAAATTCTTCATCATGAATAACCATCCCAGGGAAATTTAGGAAAAATTCGGGAGTTATTTTTTGATCACCTAAAGGCAGCGCACTTTGGAGAGCTTGACAAACAGAGTGTAACTGCTGCGCAAGCGGGAGATTTAATTTTAATTTGCGAGTAAAGTTTTCTTCAAAGGAGGCAGATAATTTAAGGTTTACTTGTCCGCGGGAAACTTTTTCAGCCACCCATTTTTTGATATCGCTATCAAAGGGGAGAAACTCGCGCGGAAGATTGGTTTGAACTTCCAAATGTTTCCGATTAACAGATTGAATTTCGACAGCCAAAGTCCCAATCGGAGTAGAAGCTTTGCCGCGCCCGTAGGCAGTCATACTTTTGAGCATGCATTAACCGTTTATCGTACCTGAATTTTCACAAACAAAAACCTACAGTCCAGACTGTCAATCATTTTAGGCTAGCATACCCCCTAGAAGGCATTAAAATCTAGAAAAAAAACAGGGATAAAATCCAAAAATTAACTTAATCTTCCGAAATAAACTTAACCGTTATTATATGTTGCCTCCTTGTGAGCAAAAGGCGTCAAAACTTTGCCCGTGCGCATACAACCCTCACCTCTCTAAGGAGAGACGATTACGGCGATCCGATTTTTAAAACCGCAATCTTCAAATCAAAAAGCCTTCCCTTTCGATCCTTTGACTTAAAAGAAAAAAAGGGAATGATCGAGGGATTAATTTTTTTTAAGAGAGACGCAAGAGGCTGAAGGCTTAACCGAAGATCGTGCAATCAAGGTCTTCAAAAAGTTTAAATTTTTTTGCTCTCTCGCAAAAAGTCTCTCTTCCTAGTCAAAAACAATGTCCAAGGTGGAATCTAGTCCCTCTTCTTGCTCTTTAGCTTCAGCTTCTTCCTCTACATCCTTATCCGTTTCCCCATAAATGGTTTCTAAATTTCCTTCAATCACCCTTTTCGGATCGGCCGCATGTTCGGTATTTGACAAAAGGTATAAAACTGTGTGCTCTTTCCCACTGTGCCTGTTAATTTTATTAGCCAATTGAATAAATTCTTCTAAGGAAATATGCAGCTCCTCCAAAATAACCAGAAAACTTTCTGGCGTCCCCTTTAACAAAGCAAAGCGACCAATTTCATAATCCATCGTTTGCTTTACCTTTTGCCATTCTTCAAAGGAGGTATTTGTCTTTATGAACGGAGGAATCTCCCTTTCTCTTTTTCGAATAATTTTTTTAATCCTCGCAAAGTTTTGCTCAAAAATTGCTTTTTGCAGCTTTTTTGCCTTTACGTCGATGGCAAACCATCTTTTCCTTAAATGGTAGTTAAGCGCAACCTGTGGTAATAAGCTTCTTAGGCTTTCTTCCATAAGCTCTTGCATGTCTTCTTTAAAGTTTGCTTGCATGAATTCTTCAAGAGAATCAAACAGGCGATGCAAAACGGAAAGAAAAATTTTAGGTGTTCCAGCAGTTAAGGCATAGCAACACAGTTCATAACGGTTATCTTTTGTATTAATATCATTGCGCAGTTTCCAATTGCTTTCTTCCACTTCTAAGAGTTGATCCCACAAGGGTTCTTTAAGAATGTCTTGGGCTTTTTTTAATTTATGCTTTTTAATTGCTTGGGAAAGTTTTACAATTTTTTTGGTAATTTTTTCCAAGCTTATTTTATTTTGGTTGGAAAGGTTTTCTAATTCCCATTGAATTAACTCATCTTCTTTGGCCAAATTTTTAAAAATCTCTAGGGATCCAAGTGTTTTTTCAAGCACTAGCTGAAAAATTTCAGGTGTTCCGTCTGTTAATGCAAAACAACAAATTTCGAAGTTTTTGACAATAGCGACAGTTTGGAACTTATCTTCTTGGAACTCGGCGATCATCCCTTCTCTATACCAGGGAGCCTCGGGATCTCTGGAACTAAGCAAAATGTCAACCAATTCTTTATCTCTCTTGCTAATAGCACGATATAAATTTTTGATATCTGATTGAGCCCCACACTTTAAAAGTATTTTCACAAATTCAATCGGTTGCTCTTCTACATTTAAATACGAGGAAAGCTCCCTATTTAAGCTTTCTTTTTTTAAAAAATTGGAAAACTCTTCATAAACTATTTTGATTTCTGGGAAAAATTTCTTGGCACATTTAACCACTCGCAATACTTTGGCATGGACTGTGGGGTGGGAACGTTCTATTTCCTTTATTGAAAAAACTTGCGATTGAGTAGCAAAATCATGTGTGCATACATCGGAAAAAAATTTAAATTTTCGACATACCCACGTGCAGCTCCTCACGTCACGTGGATCTAAACAAGAGAAAATTTTCAGAAAAGGAATATCCGGAAGATCAATTAAATTTAACTGAGAAGGCGTGGCCTGTGAAAGAGGTTGCATATTTCTCCTTATAAAACAATTTGCTAACTTTTTTCATCGAGAAAAAAAAAGATGCCCGTTGAGATTAATTATTCAAAAGTATGGGGAACAAAGAATTTTTAGCAAATCTTTTCCAGCACCTGCTAAAATTCCCCCCCACGATTTGTTTCCTTAACCCTTTTACTATCCTTAGATTCATCAGTTGTATTAAATGGCTCAGGCTACTTAAATAAGCTTTAACCCTTTTAACAGCAAAAGTAAGGGGCTTTTTCAGCTAAGCAAAAGTTTAATTAAACCCAAACTTGTTTTTATGCATCATAAGAGATGTATGATTGAAAATAAGATTTTCAAATCGAAATAACTGCTGAAATGTGAATTAAATAAAAACCGATACGCCTAATAAGCGAATAAAGGAAGACAGTGGAGCTCCTCCCCATTGCCCTTCTTCTCACCCTTTTCTATACCCCCCTGGCAAGAATTCCTCAAAAAAACTGAGGTACACTTATCTTAGCGGTAGCCACAATCGGCCTGCTTGCCACAGGGATCTTATCCGCTAGTCGCTTCGCTGAATTTGTAGGAAGAAGGGAACTTGGCAAGAAAATAGGAGTCGGAATTGCGTTAAAAAACTTTGCAACGGCTGTTGCTATTGCCTTAGAAATCTTAAGTGAAGCGGTAGCTTCGACTTATGAAACCTTTTTATTAAAGAAAGGGATTGCTTATTTAACTTGAATGGTATTCACGATCGTTATTCGCTTTAAGTGAATAGGAGGGGTACCTCCCCTCCTCATTTACTAGGCCTCTCTACCGGATGACTTGCTGCACAAGGTGCTTCAATTCCGCTTCCTTTTGAGGATTTTTAAGTTTACCTTGAGAATCAAACGCTTCATAAGCATTCGGAATGACGAGTTGCTGCGAAATAACTTTCCCCCCTATTCCTTCTAGTATAGAGCGTAAATGGGCAAGACTTCGGGCTCCCCCGCCTGGGCCTGGCGAAGCACTCATCACGACAAATGTTTTTCCCGTAAAAGCTTCAAAAGAGGGAGCACCCGCCTCGTTGCGAGAAGCCCAATCTAGTACATTCTTCAACACAGCTGATAAAGAGCCGTTATATTCAGGAGAAGCAATGAAAATCGCTTGGTTTTGAATTATCAATTGGCGCAAGTGTTTGGCATTCGCAGGCATCCCTTGCTCCCGTTCAAGGTCCTCGTCGTAAAACGGGATGGGATAATCCTTTAAATCGATAAAGGTGACATTTGCCCCCAGCTGTTTTGCCAAGTTTCCAGCTTCTTTGACCAGTTTCTTATTGACCGAATCGGTCCTCGTACTTCCAGAAAAAGTCAGGATGTTCGTCTCTGCCGTAAGCATGGTGGTGGACAGCAAACACAAAGCTAAAAATAATTTTCCCATATAAAAAACCCTCTTTATTTAAACCAAATGGCGCTTAGCATAGTCGGAAGACCCCTCTTTTTTAGAAATTCCCAAATAGACAGATCTAATCTCCTTCCCAATCTTTCAGGAGGTTTTAATCGCTATTTACTCCACTAAGAGAGACGCATGTTTAAATTAGCACATCGGCCCATTTAAAGCTTCTACAAACAGGGATTTGATAGGTTCAAATGTTTTTCGATGAATAGCGCACGGCCCATGCTTTTTAAGCGCTTCTAAATGTTGCTGTGTTCCATATCCTTTGTGCTGAGCAAACCCATACTCAGGCCATTGCTGGTCGTACTCCAACATCAACCGATCTCTAGTTTCTTTTGCTAAAATAGAAGCTGCTGCAATACAAAGAGAAAGAGAGTCCCCCTTAATAATTTTTTGGCAAGGAATGGTCGGATGGGGCAATTGCAATCCATCGACTAAGAGGGCGTGGGGTTGGCTGGAAAGTTGAGTCACAGCCTCTAGCATGGCTTGGATGGTTGCTTGTAAAATGTTAATCCTATCAATTATCTCTGTTGCTACAACCCCTATCCCATAGGTGACTTCAGGATGCTGCGTAATTTCTTGAAATAATTGAGCACGTTTTTGCGCAGTTAACTTTTTACTATCATTAACTCCTGGAATATGAAAACGAAGAGGAAGGATACAAGCAGCCGCAACCACAGGCCCAGCGAGAGGGCCTCTGCCAGCTTCGTCGATTCCTGCAACAAGCTTGTATCCTTGCTGACGAGCTTTTTCTTCATAAATTGCCATGGTACGCAATCTTTTAAGTTCTCGCTCATCAACGGGGTGAGAATTTTCTTTATTCTTCTGTTGCGGAGGCACTTGCAGTCGCTTCAACATTTTCTTCGACGCCTTTTGCAATAGCTTCTGCTCGTTTGCTGCCACCCATTTTGCCTTTAACTTTAGACGCTTTCCCTGAAGTACCGATCAAATAGTACAGCTTTGCACGTCTAACATCGCCTTCTTTAACCACCTCGATTTTGCTGATTCGGGGGCTATGCAAAGGAAATACACGCTGCATCCCTTCGCCGTAAGCAATACGATGGACAGTAAAAGTTTCTGCTGGGCCACTTCCTTTACGGGAAATCACTGTACCTGTAAAAATTTGCGTACGTTCTTTTTGGCCTTCGATAATGCGGATGTGCACACGCACTGTATCGCCCACTCTAAAAAGGGGGATATCTTGTTTTAACTGGCTTTCTTCCAGCTTGCTAATGAGAGCTCGTTTGCTCATGAGTGTTTATCTCCTCAATTTCATTCAATCATTTTTGAGCAAGTCTGGACGGACTTGCTGGGTTTTTTTCATTGCTGTCATTTCCCGCCAGTGTGCAATTTTTTGATGATCTCCACTGAGCAATACAGACGGCACTGCCTGCCCTTCAAAAACTTCGGGTCTTGTATAATGGGGGCAGTCTAATCGTTTCTTTTCAAATGAATCTTCGGCTGCGGCGGATTCATGCCCCAGTATGCCAGGGATAAATCGCACACAAGCGTCTACTAAAACAATTGCTGCTAAACATCCATTTGTTAATACATAGTCGCCAATGCTGATTTCCTCATCGACTTCGCTGTCTATCACTCGCTGATCAATCCCTTCGTAATGACCACAAAGTAGAACAAGATGAGAATAGCCAGCTAATTCCCGACATTTTGCAGCTGTTAGGAGTTGTCCTTGAGGAGAAAGATAAATCACTCTCGTTTCGGCCTGCTTTACACTATGAATCGCTTTTTTAACAGGTTCTGGCATTAATACCATGCCAGGCCCCCCTCCATAAGGGCGGTCGTCTACCTTTTTATGTCGATTATCTGCAAAATCTCGGATGTTTATCAAATGGATGTCAAGCAATCCCTTTTTCCGCGCCTGCATGATGATACTTTCGTCAAACGGCCCTTTAAAGTAATGGGGAAAAAGGGAAAGGATATCGATCCTTGTTTTAGACAACCTTATTCAGCTCCTTTTTTGCGCTGTTTACGCTTTGCAGCATTTTTTGCGCGAAGGGCTAATTTCTTTTCAGTTTGCTCACGCAGAATGCTTGGCGCAGCTTTTGCCACAAGGCTTTCTGTTTTTTCTGTCAACTGAGCTCCAAGATTTAACCAATGTTGCACCCGATCTGCGCGAATGAGCAAGTTTTTATCTGCTTCAGTTTCGCCTGGATTGTACCAACCTAAATCTTCTAAATATCGTCCGTCGCGCGGAGAGCAACAGTCTGTTACGACAACGCGATAAAATGGACGATTTGTCCGACCTTGTTGTCGTAAACGAATTTTTAACGCCATAGGGATCCTCCCATCATCTTTTCTAAAGTTTTCATATTTGGTAATTTTTTAAAAAATTGTTTAGCTTGCTTAAAAGATTTCACCAAGCGATTAATGTCATCCATTGTGGTTCCACTTCCTAAAACAATCCGTTTGCGCCGAGGAATGGATAATTCCACTTTTTCAAACCGTTCGTCAGGAGTCATCGATTGGATCATTGCTTCGACTTTAAAGAATTCTTTTTCCTCAAAATCCTCCAGTTTTAACCCACTCATCCCTGGAAACATGCCGAATAAGCTTTTGAGAGACCCCATTTTTTTAACCATTTGGATCTGATTCAAGTAGTCATTATAAGTAAAAGTGGCAGAACGGATCTTTTTTTCTAAATTTTTCGCTTCTTCTTCGCTGATATGTTCCTGAGCTTTTTTCACTAAATTGATCGTATCTCCCATTCCTAAAATACGATCTGCCATAGAGATGGGGTTAAAAACTTGAATATCGTCTAGCTTTTCTCCGATCCCTTCAAACTTGAGAGGTTTTCCAGTTACTTCCTTGATTGAAATGGCAGCTCCTCCACGAGTGCTTCCATCCAGCATCGTTAAAATAGTACCCGTCACCGCTATACGCGCATTGAACTCAGCCGCAACTCTTACTGCGTCTTGCCCTGTGGCGGCATTGGCTACAAATAAAATTTCACCCGGTTGAAGGGTATCGCGTACTTTTTCAAGCTGTCTCATCAGCTCTTCATCCACGTGTAGGCGACCTGCAGTATCGACAATCAGGACATCGTGATTTTCTTTTTTTGCCTGCTCTAACGCTTGCTGGGCAACCTTTACAGGATCTTTTTCGCCTGGGATCGTAAAAACAGGCACATTTATTTGCGCACCCAGCGTTTGCAATTGGTTAACTGCAGCTGGTCGCTGTAAGTCACAAGCGACAAGTAGAGGGTTTTTGCAGTTGCCTTTTCTTTTGAAGTATTTAGCAAGCTTAGCTGAGTGAGTCGTCTTTCCACATCCTTGTAAACCACAAAGCATAATAACAGCTGGATTTCCGGAGAAATTAAGGGTGGCTTCGCTTCCCCCCATTAAGGCGACTAGTTCATCGTGCACAATTTTGATAAATTGCTGCCCAGGGGAAACAGATTTTATTAAAACATCCCCCACCGCTTTTTCTTTTACTCGTTTCACTAACGTTTTGACGACAGAATAATTGACGTCAGCATCCAACAGAGCTAATCGCACTTCTGTCACCGCTTCTGCGATATTCTCTTCGGTCAACGTCTTTTTTCCAACGAGCTTAGAGACCAAACTTTGCATTTTTTCTGTCAATACGCCTAGCATAAATGCCTTCCGTCTTTATCTCCTGTGATAAAAGGGAGTAGGATAATCAAAAAATCATTCATTTTCAAGGAAAAAGAATCGGTCATTCTCAGACCAATCTCTCTCAAAGCGACAAACTTTCCATGTATACCCTCTTGAGTTTTGCTCAAACAACTTTTGTACGTCTGCTCCTTGATTAAAACCAATCTCCATCCAGGCTTTTCCTGAGGGTTTTAAAAAAGATGGCAAATCGGCCATTAACCGTCTGTAAAACTGCAATCCATCTACGCCACCTAAAAGAGCCTCTTTGGGTTCATGTTTGACTTCCTCTTCCAAAGCTTCCCAGTCAGATTCTGGAATATAGGGGGGATTACACACAAGGAAATCTACTTGAGACCCTCGGAAAGGCTCCAATAGATCGCCTAGCACAAATTCTACATCCACCTTATTGAGAGTACTATTTTCTTTTGCGACGTGCAACGCCTTATCTGAAATATCTGCAAGGATCACCCGCAATTGAGGGAATTTCTTTTTTAAAGCAATGCCTAAACATCCCGATCCACAACACACGTCCCATAAAGTTTTTCCAGAAAGATCTTGTTGGCTTAAATTTTTAGCAGCTAAGTCAGCTAAGATCTCTGTCTCCTGTCGAGGAATCAAAACAGCTGGACTGACCTTTAAAGAGCAGCCGTAAAATTCAACTAGCCCCCTGATATACTGCAATGGCTCTCGTAAACCACGTCTGCGCAAAGCTTCTCGACACTTTTGTAGCTCTTCCTTTTCTAACGGACGATCAAATTGCATATAAAGATCGATGGGAGCGACGTGTAAAATATCGCTCACTAATTGAATGGCTTGCTGCCTTGCATGAGAGATTCCCTGCTTGGAAAGATAATCGGCCGAAAGGTTGAGAACCTCTAAGATAGTTTTCATGCTTTTTATAACTTCAATTTTTCTTGATGAAAGTGAGACACCAGCGCCAAGGCAATCTCATCTAAATCCCCTTCCATCACTCGATCCAAGTTATAACGCGTTAAATTTATGCGATGATCTGTAATTCGATTTTGTGGAAAATTGTAGGTGCGGATCCGCTCCGAGCGATCTCCAGAACCTACTTGCTGCGAACGATTGGAAGCAATTTCTTCTTGCTTCTTCTTCTGTTCAACTTCTACAATTTTTGCCTTTAAAAGACGCAAAGCTTTTTCTTTGTTCTTATGCTGGCTACGCTCTTCTTGGCAATACACCACAATCCCTGTTGGAGCGTGTGTCAAACGTACCGCACTATCTGTGGTATTTACGTGCTGGCCGCCAGCCCCGGAAGAGCGGTAGGTATCAACCCTTAAGTCTTTTTCATCGATGACAACATCCGTGTCTTCGTCTGGTTCTAATAAAATAGCTACCGTAATAGCTGACGTATGGACACGCCCTTGAGCCTCTGTTTCCGGCACCCGCTGAACGCGATGTGTTCCCCCTTCGTAATGAAGGAAACGGTAAACATTTTGCCCCGACAAAACCATGACGTATTCTTTATATCCCCCCATTTCTGAAGGAGTACAAGAAAGCAGCTCATAGCGCCACCCCTTAGAATCGGCATACAGCTTGTACATGCGCACGCAATCTCCTACAAAAAGTGCAGCTTCATCTCCGCCTGTACCTGCCCTCAATTCTACGATAGTATTGCGATGGTCATTCGGATCAGGGGGAACTAGGAGATTTTCTAAGTCCACCTGTAACTTTTCTACTAAGCTGCGTAAATGGCGCGTGTCCTCTTCCAAAACTTCTTTCAACTCGGCATTCGCCTCGTCTACAAGCATCTCCTGGTTATCTTCAATCTGCTTTTTGGATTTAATCATTTTTTCCCAAACAGATTTAAGCTCGGTCAAATATGCATGTTCTTGGGTCAAGGCCCGATATTGCTTTTGGTCTTGAAAAATCTCGGGCTTTCCTAGGGTTTCTTCAAGGTCGGGCAACTTTGAAAGAAGTTTTGTGATTTTAGCTTCCATTACATTTTTTTGGTTGATTGATTAGCGAACAAAGCTCATTAAATTCATGAAAGCTTTAAAAGTCTATTGCTCATCCGCATTAGTTTTCTGAGCTTTTGCCATATAACGTTTTTTAAACTTATCCACACGGCCTTCCGAATCTACCAACTGCTTACTTCCAGTAAAAAAAGGATGAGAAGCTGAAGAAACAGGCACGCGGTACACAGGGTATTCCACCCCTTCGAACACTTCTTTTTCCTTCGGTTGTAAAGTAGAACCACATACAAATCGATGACCTGTCGCAGAGTCAACAAATAAAATTTGCTGATATTTTGGATGCGTATTTTTTTTCATGAAAACTCCAAACAATTACGGTTTCCCTTTTTCTCGCTTGCCTGAGGAATTAGGGTTTTTATATTAATCGTACGGACATCCTCTTCGAAGAAGCAGCGGCTTAAACAATTTTAAGCGAGCTTATCCCCTTGATGTCCTAAATCACTAAATTTTTCATCTATAAAAAATAGATAATGCGTTAATAAATCACAAGCAAAAACGAAGCAAGGGGCCCCTCTTAAATTTTTTTTTATTTATTGTTAAAGCCTATTCCAAATTTTTTAGGCTTCCTTCAATAATTGTAGAGATTAAATAATTGTATGTGTGTTATTATTTAGTTATAAGTTTAAAATATTTTCTTTTGGAGTGAATAATGCCTAATATTACCCCTCGGTTTTTTTCAAAAGATCACTGGAAACATCCTTTTACTATTAAAGTGACTAAACCTTCGGATCCAACTAAAGTGGAAAAAACAAAAATAGGAAAGGGAAAAAGAATTACGGCTATTTTCCTAGCAGTGATAAGCGGAATTTTTTCCCTGGGTCTTCTAGCAGCCCCAGTTTTCTTCCTTTCTGCTTTTTTCTTTAAAAAATTAGAATTGCGCCAAAGAAAAGTAACTAATATTACCAATCAGAAGGGAATGCATCAAAAAGTTCCTAACCCCCCTTCAGCTGGTAGTGCTAAGCTTGCTGCTTCTAAACCCTCCCCATCACCTCGTTCCGAAGTTAAGTGGTATCCTAATCCTAAGGTTTCCAGACAAATACCTATTTCCGAAGCTCCAGAAAAAACAGAAGAATTTTCTCCTCCTTCCGAGGATGGCGGACGTGTCGGCTTAACAAATGTTGGCAACACATGCTGGGTAAACGCAGTTTTACAATGGTTGGCGGGTACGGGGGTGGCCGATTGGCTCATTTTCCTTCTAGTCAATGACAAACTTTTGCAGATTATGTCTACTAAAGAGCAGGTGGAGAATTTTAAAAACGATTTAAAGAATCTTTTAGACAGGATACAATCCCAAACCTATCTAAGCAAAACAGACCGGGCCTCACTGTTAGAATTCGATAAAATCTGGGATCACCTTTTCCGTAAGACTGATCTTTTAAAAGTAAACAAAGAATTAGAAGGGAGCGCAGCTTTACAAAGGGATTTAAAAAAACTTATAGCAAGCTTAGCCCGTTCCTCTGAATTTGAAGGGGAAGAGGTCATACTTACAGATTCTCATAAAGCGTTGTTAAAAAATATGACTGAAAATTGGGAAAACCTCTTCAACTCTACTTTAATTTCCCACGCACTTAAGAAGAACAGTCAATATAAAGAGACCCTCCTCAAATTCCAAACAGCTTTTAAAAATCTTATTTACACCCTGCGAACTCAACAAGGGTACATTGGGCGCAAAGACTGCCAAGCTTTTGAAAAATTGGTAACTAGTCTCATGCAACAGGATCTCATAGCTGGGACTGGAGGACAAATGGATGCGAGTGAATTTCTCCTCGTTTTGCAGCGGACTTTTAACTTCCCTCCTTCAGACGATCTAAATAAAGAAAGCCAATACAATCAAGAAAACTTTGTTAAAATGCTCACTCTTTATGAAATGCAAAAAATCCCTGAGCATACAAGCAAGCCGCCCGTTTACAAGAAGCCTTATATTGGACCTTATGAGCCACTAATCAAAATTTCTGTCCCCTACGAAGAGGCCAATTTAAAAGCGCCTATTTCTATTTTACATTCTATAGCCGCACCAGATGCTAGAACAGTCCGAGCCGACTTTGCCATTAAAGACAGCCCAGTGGATACCTACGAAGACGGCACCCCTTTTGATACAAATAGCTATCCTGTTAATCTACCTAAGAAAATAAATGTCTATTTTTCGCGACTTGTGGGGGTGGAGGAGAGCGGAAGCCAAAAATTCGATGAAGAGGGCAACCCTGTTTACATGAAATGTGAGCGTTCTTACGAAATTGACGCGCAAGGCTGCATTCAACTCATAGAATACAATCGTGACACAGTAGGAATGAACGAGGGGGCTGATTCTAACCTTTCCACTCAAGATGGAAGTGAGCCGTGGAAAATTTTACCAAACCGAACATGTACCTATGAAATTTCCGCCGCTATCCTGCATGAGGGAAGCGCAACAAGCGGCCATTATGTGATGCTTCAAAAAATAACAGACAAACAGTATCTTTACTTTAGCGACACAACTGTTAAATTTATAAGCTCCGAAGAAGCATTAGACAAAATTCGCAAGGAGGCCACCGTTATGCATTTCAAGCTTGTGTAAACCATTACTTTTCCAAAAAAAGATATACTCCACACAAACGGTAGCCCTACCGCTAAATAAAAAATTGGAAGAGGCTAAGTATGAGACCTATGACCTTTCACACGCAATTTGGACCCGAATGGACTCCACCCTTAGTTAAACAACTCATCATCGCCATCACTAGCGTGAGTATTGCCTGTGCCCTTTTGCATCCTTTATTTGCGCATGTTTTTGGAGTCCTTTCTCCTGCTCAATGGCTAAGTTTGTCATGGGCTGGAATGACAAACTATTTCATTTGGCAACCTTTTACCTATGCATTTGTGCAAGAGGGAACATTCTTTGGAATTACTCTGTCTTACTTGCTTTCTTTATGTTTTAACATGTACATTTTATGGATTGTAGGAACAGCGGTTCTGGAACGAATGACTAACCGAGGCTTTATTTTTCTGGTCACCTCGGCCTCCATCCTGAGTGGCCTAATGGGGCTTTTAGCCATGGCTCTAGAAGGATCGCCTGGTTATCTATCAGGCCCAATCCCCGCTATCCTTGCTTTATTTGTGGTATGGGCATGCCTGTATTCCGAAAATGAAATTCTTTTGTTTTTTGTATTCCCTGTTAAAATAAAATGGCTTCTGGCTGGGGTTACAACTGCTATTTTACTCATTTCTCTTTCCCATATGGATGGGGTAATGCTCTTATTTTACGGCACTGGAATGTTGGTCGGATATCTGTATTCCGTCACAGTGCTTGGCCTTCGCACTCCCTTTTCCTGGACGCATCCTTTGGATGATAGGCTGACTATCTGCTATGACAATAGCTTAAAAATATTAAAAAAATGGTTTAAAAAAAAGGATCGAGAATCGAATAAAACCAAAATATTCGATATCAAATCCGGGAAACCTATTTTCAATGACGACGAGCAATTTATCGATGCCATGTTGACTAAAATTTCTCGCCACGGGGAAAAATCCTTAAATGCAGACGAAAGAAGACGGATGCGTGAGATTTCAGAACGGAGAAATCAGAAAACCAACTAATCGCTTTAATGCCAAAAACTTTGATTGCTTCTCTCTTGCAGGAGTGGAGAAAAAAAATCCTCTCCTCTTTTAAAACGCACAACTTAAAAAACAAGGTTTAAGGGGATAAACCTTACAAACATTTCACCTTTCTTTTTAATCTTTGATGTTCTTTTTAAAATAACGTAGCTCCTCCCTTTTTCTTTTCGTAAAGTTTATGATTTAATTTTTCTACAATTGAAAATTAAGTTTTTAAATTATTTAGCCCAAACCAAAGTTATTAAGAGTAGCGGATTTCTAATTATTTTTTAAAATATTTCTTTCCTAATTTTCAAATTCATTTTATATGTGGGTTAACGAGAAATTTTTCCCAAAATTAGCAAGCCGAGCGCCCGATTAAACCATCCCAAGCGAGGAAAATATGAAACTTCTGCGAGCCCTTTCTCCTCTTATTTTAGCCTTCAGCTGCATAATAAGTCGCCTTCACGCAGAATGGTCATTGCCCGTGGATATTGCAGGCTGGTCAACACCTGTTGATCTTTCCGTTCCTGGCCAAAACGCTTCCATCCCAAAGGTAGCCACAGATCCTCTAGGGAACTCTGTTGCAGTATGGGGGCGTTTCAATGGAGCTAATTTGATCATTCAAGCTTCTAGCCTAGCATTTGGCGGGATTTGGTCTGAGCCTTCCAGTCTTTCGATTATGGGGAGAAGCGCGACCTCTCCTCAAGTAGCTGTTGACCCGTTGGGAAATGCAGTTGCCATCTGGAGTCGCAGCGATGGCTTAAACTTAATCATCCAGTCCTCCACTCAAAATTTTGGAGGCAATTGGTCTATCCCTGCCAACCTTTCGCTACCCGGCCAAAATGCCACAAATCCGCAAGTTGTGGTGGATCAAAGCGGAAATGCTGTAGCCATTTGGGAAAGGTCTAATGGAATGCATTTAGTTATTCAAGCTGCTACATTGCCACGTAATGGGAGTTGGACTACCCCTGTAGATATTTCTCTTCCCGGTCAAGAGGCGCTTCAGCCCCATTTAACGGTAAACTTAAGTGGTAATGTTTTAGCTGTGTGGAAAAGATTTGATGGAAGACATTATTTGATTGAATCAGCGGCTCTGCCTTATGGAGGAAGTTGGTCGTTCCCTACCATTCTTTCACAACCAGGGCAAAATGCTGACAAACCTCAAGTTGCACTTGATGCTGCAGGAGAAGCGATTGCAGTTTGGAGTAGATATAATGGAAAAAGGAATGTGGTGCAAGCAAGCCGCTCCACCTTCGGTAACCCATGGGACACTCCTAAAGATCTTTCTTCCGAAACAATTAATGCTTTAAATCCCCGTATAAACATGGCTCAAGGTGGAAAAGCGACTGGAATTGCTTTGTGGGAAGATACCACTAATCATGAAATACAATCGATGAAAATGTCTGAGGGGATCTGGGAAGAAGCGATTGTAATCTCTAATTCTTCAGAATTTTCAACCATTCCTCAAGTGGCAATGGATTTTCACGGAAACGCTATAGCCGTTTGGCAAAATCCTATAAAAAAAGTGGTTCAGGCTGCTACCTTACCTTTTAATGGAAAGTGGTCTCTTCCTGAAGACTTATCTGAATCTGGCCAATATGCTATTGTGCCCCAGGTTGCCTTAGATTCAAAAGGCCACGGGATAGCTGTTTGGATTCGATCAAATGGAACCCATAACATTGTACAGGCTTCTTCTGGTTTTAACTTATTCAATCGCCCTCTAAATGAAAAACCTTGGGAAATAGCAACTGAAGAGGAAGAGATCGAAGAAGAAGAGATTATTTCTTCTGAAGAGCAAATTCCCCCAGCAGAAATACCAGCTCCACAGCCTTCTCAAGAAGAAGAAGCCCCTATAGACACATTGCCTAATACAGAGCCTAGTCCAGCAAAACAGCCTCCACGGCGCCCTGTAGTTGCCACTCCACAACTTGCACCGCCTACAAATTTTAAAGTTAAGATTGTCAAACAATCTTTCTTCTCGCAAAAAGTTCGCGTGCATAAATTGTCCTGGAGCCCTAGTCCAGATACAGAAACAAGCGGGTACTTATTAATAAGAAATGGGAAGACCATTGCAAGTATCCCTGCAAAGGGGCCTTTCTCATTCTCGGATGTCAGGACCCAGAAGAGAGGAAAAGATGTTTATCAATTATACGCGTTCACAAAAACAGGCCTTACAAGTGCTACATTAACCTTAGTAGTGCCTTAAAGGCTTTTTGCTAAATATAGAACTGAAAAGAGGGAGAAACTTTCAGCTCTTAAAATAGCTTGAAGAGGACTAAAATCTCGATAAACCACCCCTACTAAGGAATGGTTTATCGAGAAGGACAAAAGGATATTATTAATTCCTATATATTAGAGGATATGGCCATGAAAATTGTGATTTTTCTAATTGCACTCTGCTTACCGCTGTTAGGACTTTCTGCTTTCGATATAAGAAATGGTTGGGAACCAGAAATACGAGCCGCGGCTTTCTATCCTTCCTCGAAAAAATTTAGAAAAATTTACCATGAATGGGATGCTGACTATCAAATTGAAATTTCCAAATCGATTTGTTACGGATTTTCAGGATGGATGAATGGGGCATGGATAGCCGAGAGAGGACGTTCAAAAGGGGATATTAAAAATTCTTCCCGCATCCATATTGTTCCGATTAGCTTTGGAGCCAAATATTCATATCAATTTGCCACCTCGTGGAAAGTTTATGCGGGCATGGGAGCTTGTTACACTTTCCTTCGAATGAAAGATCATTCCCCCTTCGTGAATAATCATCTCCATAAAAGCTCGTGGGGCGGGGTAGCGAAAACTGGCATTCAATTTTATTGGAAATCTTTATTTTTTGACTTATTTGCAGACTATCTGTACCAACCTTTCCATTTCTCTAATACTTCAAAAGTTAAACGAGATAACGTAAACGTGGGGGGATACAAATTGGGATTAGGCATAGGTTTTAGCCTATAGTGATTTAAGCAAGCCATGGTTTTAGCAACCATGGCAATATTATCGCCCAGCAGCTAAAGCTTATTTAAAAAACTTTAGCTTTTTAGTAAATTTAAGAACTTCTCTTTCAAAGTCTTTTCTGACCACTCCTTATACACTTGTGCTTTGTATCTTTTACCGCTATTGTAAAGGAGTACGGCCTTGATTCTAATTCTATCTCAGAGGCGTTTACTATGCTTTTTTGTGTTGAGCATGTAACTGCAGTCGTCCTTTTCTGCTGCAAAAAATTCATGCCTCCATTTTGAACGCAATAAAATTTTTCCTTCATGAACGGTACTACGGTATAAATGAGAAGAGGAATAGTTTTTAGTCTGGGTATGGAATTATAAAGCCGTGGCTTTTTAGCCGCGCTTTATGCAAAGAAGTTATTTCTTAAAAACGCTCCTCATTTTTTCTAAGAAGCTTGGCTTTTTTTCTCGATTTTTAGAAGTTGGGCCAATCTTCGTTTTTATGCCTTTTTGGCTAGTCATCACTCCTTTAACCAATTTACCCTCTTTAAATATTCCTTTTAATTTTATACCATTTACATATAGGGACTCGCCCTTTCCATCCATATTGCCTTCCTTAAATTCTCCGGTGAATTTATCACCTGATTTATAAGTTATTGTCCCTTTTCCATGCGCTTTGCCGTCCTTAAAGCATCCTTCATAGGTATATCCCTCACTATGCCCATTCCCTGCATACTTGTAGGTTCCGCGACCAGCATGTTTATCATTTTTAAATCGACCTTCATAAGTTGAACCATCCGAATAAGTAACCACTCCCTTTCCGTAATATTCGCCATTTATAAAACCACCTTCATATTCACCTTCACATTCTAACTCATTATCTCCATATCTACTCCCCTCATGATGCTTCCTCTCTGCATTAAGGGCTCCTGTATAGCTTGAAAAGCCTTTTTCCTTTTCTTTATTTTTTTGTTGAGTTTTTTTTTCAATTTTATGAGAAATAAAGAGGGTTAAATCTGCTCCAAAAATTTTTTTCGCTGCCTTAAATTCTTCTTGGGTTATTCCAAATCTTTTTCGCAAGCTGCTCGCATTGACTTTAACATATCCAGCTTCCTTTCCAGCGGAATTTACAACGCGCAATAAAACAGCCCTTTCCCATAAACGAATCTTGGGTTTTTTATCATAAACTTTTAAAGCAGTAAGGGCCACAGTATAGCGAGAATCATTTTCTAATCCTTGAAATTTCATCCGTTTTTTGATCTTTCCTGTGCTCTTTTCTGGAGATGAAATTGCTTTTGCAGGCAAGATATCTGCCTTTATGAATGGAATACGCACTATGTGCATAAAAGCTCTTTAATTTTATTAATTATATTTTTTACAACAATTTATACAAATAATAGTTTCCAATAAACAAAGCAAAAAAAATTAACTTAAAATTTAACAAATATTTTCTAAGTAATTCGATTTATTACCAAAATAAAATATTTCGAGAAAACTTTAATTTAATTATTTCAAAATTAGTGTTAACGTTCAATTAATTATAAAACTTTTTACAACGACTGTACTCCCTTTCGAAATTGTTAAAGAAATCAAACTACCTTCTATTAAATTAACAAAATAAAAAAAACGGCTACACTCGCAAATTAATCTGGTGATTGCTCCTTGCTAAAAAATTAAGGTTCTTAAAAACAATCTTAATTATCTCTTCTCTGCGAGTGACAAAATGAGGAGACTATTTTTTGAAGCGAATTGAGGACGAATAGCAGTATTTAAACATATCTGCTCGAGAAAACTTTTCCTATCCCTTGAGAAAGAACAAACGCCATGGGCAGCATGGCTATCTGCGGAAAAAATTAAATCTTCTCTAAGTTAGAAAAATAAGAAGACCTCCTTATGAAATTGAGGCCAGCCGATCAGCTTATTCCACATTTTTAACAGAATATAGTTTTCTTGTTTTCCTAAAGGGAAAGCCTCTTTTAAATAAAAGTTTACAAAATTTATTGAGAATTTTGATAAACTAAACTAAAAATATCCTCTATTTATTAATTGAAAATCATCGTGCGAATGAACAAAACTTTTCTTTAGATCCAACAATCTTGTGTTAGAATTGTAAGCAAAAATTATGAATATTTGTTAAGATAAAAAATAAAAGGGCTAAAACGAATATTTTGTTACAAAAAAAATAATCGCAAAGTTTTTATAAAACTAGGAGAGATACTCAGCAAATAAAACGGTGCAAAAGTTTTACAGTTTTTTTAAGCCTTGGATTTATAAGGTTAAAAAATCATTATTACTTTGGAGGATGTATGATTCAACTATCAAAATGCTTTTCAGCTTTAGCTTTGATTTTAATGGCCACTCAGTTTCTACATGCAGAAACCGTGGCTAGTCCAACCGATCCTACTGTTCTGCAAGGCCCTACTGGCCCAACAGGCCCCCAGGGAGCAACGGGCCCAATAGGTCCTCAAGGTCCCTCTGCTTTTCCACCTAGCTATGCTTTTTATTACAGCCCCAATTCTCAGCTATCCATTTATGCGGGAGAAACAATTAATCTCACTATGCTTGATCCCGAGAATGTGGGAGGCTTTACAGCCCCTATCAACGGCGGCATCTCCATTCCTCATGATGGTGTCTATTTAATTTCTTATTCGGTTTTTACTAACGTGCGAAATGGGGTGATAGCACTTGCTGTTAACGGAAAAGCTATTGCAAAAACAAGCGTAGCAGTTCCATTAAATCAAAATACGATTATTTTGCGATTAAATGCAGGGGATATTTTAACCCTTACTAATGGGTTGCTGTCCGGTTCAATCAATGCCCTTTCAGTTACAACCAATACACGTTTGCCAACTGTGCCTGTAACGTTAACTTTACAGCAAATTGGCTCTTAATCGCTTCAAGGCCTTGCTAAATTGGTTTGGCAAGGTCTTAACATTAGGTAAGATATCCTTAAAGGAGGAACGCCTACCATCAAATCCTGTACTCTCTTCAGTTATCCGCATCTTGAATGGAATCTGTAGGGAGGGATCGATCCATTTCCCAGAGCCAGATAATCATGCCTTTTGCCAGTAAAGTTTCAAAAAAGGGCCACTTTGGTAGAAGGTGGCCAGGTATACTGTTAAATAGGCATAAGTGATTTGACTTTAATTGTTTTTCGAACTATTATTTGATACAAACTTTGTTAATAAGCGTCTTTCATATTCCCAAATTCTATCCTTTCCAAAAAAAGTGTTAAGGAACTTTTTATTCTATGTCGCCTCTCATCAATTGTCACCGAATTAGTAAAACCTTTGGATCACACCTTTTATTCGATCAACTGAATTTGTCGATTTTTAAAGGAGATCGGATTGGAATCGTAGGGCCTAACGGAGCGGGTAAATCCACTTTATTAAAAATACTAGCTGGGCTCGAACAAGCTGACAGTGGAACGATTGCTACAAGGCAAAAACTAAAAGTGGGATATGTTCCCCAAGACGCTGTTTTTCCAGAAGGGACAGTAGGGGAAATTTTACGTAAACCTTTACAATCTCATGCTTTGCCTGACTACGAGCAAGAAACTTTGGTCAGCAAAATGCTAAGTAAATTGGGTTTTGAAGATCCTTTACAATCGGTAACCATTCTTTCCGGCGGGTGGAAAAAAAGACTTAGTATCGGTCTTCAACTCATTCAATCTCCTGATATACTCCTTTTGGATGAACCCACCAACCACTTAGATCTGGAAGGCATATTATGGCTAGAAAAATTCTTAAATCGAGAAAACCTTACCTTTCTTTTAATTAGCCATGATCGCTTTTTTTTGGAAAATACGGCCTCTAAAATGCTAGAGCTTAACCGTATGTTTCCTGATGGCTTATTTCTTGTCGATGGAACTTATAGCACATTTTTAGAAAGAAAAGACCAATTTCTCTCTGGCCAACAACATTATGAACGCTCTCTTGCCGGCAAAGCCCGAGAAGAGATCGCTTGGTTAAAAAAATCCCCTCAAGCTCGTACTACAAAAGCACAATCGCGGGTTCAGCAAGCCCATCGTTTAATAGATGAACTCGCTGAAATTAAAAATCGAAATAAAGCTACTCAAGTGCAAATAGACTTTTCTTCAACAGAACGGCAAACACGCAAATTGCTGACTGTAAAAAATTTAACCAAAACGTTCGGAAATAAACTGCTTTTCCGTAAGGTAGATTTTACTCTGTCTCCCGGAATGCGACTAGGGATCATTGGCCTAAATGGAAGTGGCAAATCCACATTGCTCAAAATGTTAGCCAAAGAAATTGAGCCAGATGTAGGGACTTTAAAATTTGCTGAGGGTGTGCAAATCGCCTATTTCGACCAACAGAGAGAGGAGTTGCCTTTGGACCTTTCTTTAAGGCATGCCCTCGCTCCGGATGGGGAATACATTAACTACCGGGGGCAACCTTTACATATTCATTCCTGGTGTAAACGATTTCAATTTCCCTCTGAGCGGTTAGATTTGCCTCTTCGTAAGCTCTCTGGAGGGGAAAAAGCACGCGTATTAATTGCCCGCCTGATGTTAAAACCTGCCGATATTTTGCTTTTAGATGAGCCCACGAACGACTTAGATATTTCAACTTTGGAAGTATTAGAAGAGAGCTTACTCCAATTTCCTGGAGCAGTGATCTTAATTACGCACGATCGGTATTTGCTCGATCGTGTTTCTACCACTTTGATAGGGCTGGGCCTTTCGGAAGAGCCCTCTTTTTTTGCAGATTATACCCAATGGGAAACCTATCAGCAAATATGCAAACAAGAAAGCGAATTTTCAAGGATACAAAAGAAAAATAAACAATCTGAGAGAGAGCCGCCTAAGCAAAAAAAACTTACTTATGCAGAGGAATTAGAACGGCAAGGGATGACGGATAAAATTTTGACCATTGAAGCAAAACTTGAAGAATTACACAAAGGAGCTGAAAAAGCTTCGAAAGATCCTTCAAAACTTCATGCCACTTGTGAAGAATTGACTAAGACCCAAGAAAAGCTCGATCAACTTTACGCCCGTTGGGAAGAACTCGAACATAAAGCTCAAAGAGCTTGAATATTGCCGCTTCCAAATATGTTTGATGGAAAAATAACTTAAAATGTGCTAAGGTTAATTTAAATCTAACCCAACTCGCTAAATAGAAAATAACCCTTAACTTCTTTCCGAGACGGCGGCGCATGTTGTGTTTACTACAAACCATAATTCGTAAATCCAAACTTTCAAACGCTAGCCTATGGTTCTTCCGTTGATGTCATATAAAGTCGTTACATTTGGCCTTTCCGATGTGGGTCTTGTCAGACAAAATAACGAAGATGTTTGGGATCAAGTTCCTACAATTCGTTTTTTTGTGCTAGCAGATGGAATGGGTGGTCATCAAGCAGGTGAAGTTGCCGCTAAAGAAACTGTTTATCACTTATGCAAGCTGGCTCAAAAGAAATTTAACGCGTTAAACAACCCTTCTTTGAAAGAATCTTACCAAACATTAAAAAATGCGATTATTCAAGTGAATAAACTCATTTATAAAATGAGCCGTGAATCCATCGACTTAAAAGGAATGGGTACAACGTTATGCTGTCTTTACTTCCACAATGAAGGGGTAATTTATGGACATGTGGGAGATAGCCGTATTTATCGTTTAAGAGGACAAAAATTAGAGCAACTTACAAAAGACCACTCTCTTTTATGCGAAATGATGGATTTAGGAAAAATTCATGAACAGCAATTGCCAAATTTTTTATATAAAAATATCATCACCAAGGCTATTGGAACAGAATTGATGGTGGAGCCCTCCATTGCTATTACCGATTTCATGAATGGAGATGTCTTCATGATGTGCACCGACGGCCTTTCAGACTTGCTCTCTCAAAAAGAAATGGAAAGTATCCTGAACCACTCTTCAAAAACGGAAGAAGCCGTCGAAAATCTTGTCAAAGCTGCTAAAAACAAGGGCGGTTATGATAATGTCACGGTCGTTATGTTACGTGTAGTTAAAGAATGAACCAAAAAATTTATCTAGATAATAATGCCAGCACTCCGCTTGCTCCCGAAGTCCTGCAAGTTATGGTAGAGTGTCTTTCAGAAAATACCGGAAATCCCTCTAGTATTCATTCATTTGGGCAAGCATCCCGCGCTAAGCTCGTCAGTGCCCGGCATGAAATCGCCTCTTATTTAAACGTTTATCCAGACGAAATTGTATTTACTTCCGGTGGCACAGAAGGGATTAACTTGCTCATTAAGGGTATTTTAGAAGGGAAAAATGGGCATGTGATTACTTCAAATGTGGAACACGCTTGCATTTATAGCACCTTAAAAGCTTATGAAAAAAAAGGAAACTCTATTTCTTGGCTTAAGGCAGGCCTAAAAGGAGCTGTCACGCCTGAAGCTGTAAAAGCAGCTATTCGCTCAGATACGCGCTTGATTGTGCTAACGGCAGTCAATGGCGAAACAGGGGCTAAGCTTGACATTTCTCCCCTAGCCTCTATTGCACTTGAAGCTAGAATCCCCTTTGTTTTAGATAGTGTTGCTCAATTAGGGAAGGAAGAGATCTCCCTTTTTCCAGGGGTATCGGCAATGTGCTTTAGCGCGCATAAAATTCATGGACCCAAAGGTGTGGGCTTCATTTGGCTAAAACGTGGCACACCTTTTATTTCTCCTCTTACGGGTGGGCCTCAAGAATTTGGCAAGCGAGCTGGATCAGAAAATCTAGCAGGGATTGTGGGGCTTGCCCGTGCTGTAGCATTGCTAGAAACTGAACTTCCCAAAGCCATTCACCATATGCTAGCCTTAAGAAACCGATTCGAAACCGAAGTCTTGAGAAAGCTCTCGGGGGTTGAAATCAATGGACAGGGAGAAAGAATTGCAAATGTAAGCAATTTATCTTTTGAAGGAATTGAGGGGGAATCCCTTATTGCTCTTTTAGATCGTGAAGGTGTGGCTGTTAGTCATGGTTCTGCCTGTTCTTCCGGGGCTCTTGAGCCATCCCGAATCTTACTAAGCATGGGAACGCCAATAGATCAAGCAGCTTCTGCCATCCGCTTCTCTTTAAGTCGATTTACCACACAAGCAGAAATCGACCAAACAATCGCCATTGTCGTTCGCCTTGTTTCCCATTTGCGCAATTTAACCAAACCGTGAAACGAGATTGAAAAGAAATTCGGTACAATTTTTAATAAGCCATACATCCTTTAAACTTTGATTACACTTATCAGAAAAGGTCGCGCACACGATGCATATTATTCATATCGCAGCTGAACTGGCTCCCCTCGCTAAGGTCGGCGGCCTTGCCGATGTAGTTCTCGGTTTATGCCGAGAACTATCCTGGAAAGGACACGACGTTGACATCATCCTTCCCAAGTATGACTGCATGGATAGCAATCAAATTGGGGATCTTACAATTGTTACGGACAACCTTATGTCGTATTATCATAATGAATGGCATAAGAATACCGTGTGGAAGGGTTGGGTAGAGAACCTAAAAGTTTATTTTATCGAGCCCCACCACCCCCACCGTTTTTTCCAGCGAGGGTGTTATTATGGCTGTGAGGATGACGTTGAAAGATATCTTTATTTTTGTCGAGCCTCCTTAGAATTCTTGTTTAACAAACAAATACCCTGTGATATTATTCACGTGCATGATTGGCAAACAGCTGCCATTCCCCTGTTGATAAAAGAGATTTATGAGAACATGGGATTTAATCATGCTAAGACCACACTGACAATCCATAATATTGAATACCAAGGCAGGTGCTCTGCGTTCGATCTCGATCGGATCGGTTTAAAAGGGGATTCCTATTTTACCCCCGAAAAGCTTCAAGATAAAGTTTATCCTGAATCTTTAAATCTCCTAAAAGGGGGGATCACCTACTCGAATTTTATTACCACAGTCTCGCCCACCTATGCTCGAGAAATTCTAACACAAGAACTTGGGTTTGGATTGGAAGACACTTTACTTAAATATACAGATAAGCTTAAAGGCATTTTAAATGGGGTGGATTATTCCTATTGGAACCCCGAAATTGATCGTTATTTACCCGCCCACTACTCTTCGCGAGAGCTTCCCCGAGATAAAGAAGATCGGCATACCTTAAACAAAAAAGGGTTTATCAAAAAGGTTTTAAGAGAGCGGCTAGGCCTATCAGAAAAACATAAGCCTATTGTGGGCTGTGTAGCACGACTTGTCCCTCAAAAGGGGATCGACTTGATCAAGCATGCCATTTCTTATCTTGTTGAGCAAGAGGCCCAGTTTATTTTGCTGGGAACTAGCCCTATTCCAAAGATTAGCGAAGAGTTCTTCCTCCTTCAGCAGGTTTATCTTAACCACCCTGATGTCAGTCTAGTCCTTCATCACCAAGAAGAATTAGCCCATCAGATTTTTGCAGGCTCCGATATTTTAATCGTGCCTTCTTTATTTGAACCTTGTGGGCTCACTCAAATGATTGCCCTTAAATATGGCACAATTCCTGTCGTGCGTAAAACCGGCGGGCTTTCTGATACAATCATCGATGTGGGTTCCCCTACAGAGACCGGTAACGCCAATGGTTATACCTTTAACGATCCGACGCCCCAAAGTTTTGAAGCAACTCTTCATCGAGCGATTCGTTGCTGGTTCGATGACCCAAGCAAGTGGTGGCAGCTCATGATTCACGGCATGAATATCGACTTTAGTTGGAATCATCCGGCAAGCCATTATTTAGAAATTTATCAGCATTTGGTCTCTCTAAATCAAGAGCTTCTTCAAGCAAACGAATTGTGATCTTCCTAATAGCTTTATTCTTGGCGATCTTGCTGTTAATTGCTTCCCAGAATAAAGCAATTCATTTAGAATTTTATCAGCCAAATGAACCTAACAACAACGAATGAGTAGGTGTTTTTTGAATATTGCGAATGCTTTGACGATTATTAGACTTTGTATCAGCCCTTTTTTTTTATTGGTCTACCTCAAGCCAGATTTTCTCCATCTTTCGACCCATCATCTTCCTTATGTTCTTTTAGCGTTATGGGCTATTTCTGAGCTTTCAGATGCCTTTGATGGGTACTTGGCTCGTCGCTATAATCAAGTGACCGAACTAGGTAAAATTTTAGATCCCATGGCAGACAGCATAGCACATACCACTGTCTTTCTCGCTTTCACCCAAGCTCCTGTTAATCTCCCCATTCCTCTTCTCTTCATATTTTTATATCGAGATTCTGTGGTCAGTACGCTCCGCACCATTTGCGCTTTAAAAGGATTTGCTTTGGCCGCTCGCACTAGCGGGAAAATTAAAGCGGTTATTCAAGCTCTGGCAGCTTTTTTTATTCTTCTGTTAATGATTCCTCATGCCACAGGGTTGCTTTCTCAAGAAAAGCTGCAATTCACCAGCACCTGGATTGTCATAGGAGCTGCTCTTTATACTATTTATTCTGGGGTTGATTACATTTATGCGAATTGGACTTATATTGCACGCATGTTAACCCCCCAAAATCCCGCTCAAACTAAATGACCTCGCATAACTTACAAGGTTCAAGGTGTCGGAAACCCTGCGATGGGGTTTATCATTCAAAGAAAGGAAGCCTATCTTAACACATTTTTGGGTATTAAAGGAGGCATGGCCTTACGATTATGCTGCCTGGCTGCCCCTGAGGGAAAAAAACTTTTCGCTTCTATCTCTTGCTGTCCTCATGCCATATTTTACCCCGCCAAGAGCTTAGGCCAGCTTATTTTAAAAGAATAGGGCTTGTTTATTTAGAAGGCTATAATTTCTGGGAGGAATAGCTATGAGCCTAGCTAGAGAAGTCTCAGAACAAAGATTGCCAGACCCTTTCAAGGATAAAAACAGCCTTTAATTCCTGTTCAAGCATCGTCAAGCTACTTAGAGGGATCGCTATTTTTTATCTAGGAACCAAATTCCCCCTTGAAAGTTGGCAAAAGGTTAAAAATAACGGCCTTCAAATTAGACGAGAAAAAGCTCACACTCTTCTTTGATTGAATCTATTTCAAAGGAAATTTCTCTGCGAAGCTTGAAAATCCCGATCACGTTAATCACCAAAAGAATCCCTCCCATGATCGTCATTACACTTTGGGCAGCAGAAGAATCCACTAAAGCAAAAAGGATGAGAGCACTCACAGCATACGTATAAAAAATTGGACGCCCTTTAGTCGGGTGCAAAAACTGGGCACATTTAAGACCCACGCAAAAAAAGGCGTTAATCGTTGAATACCCTAAAAGAAATAAGAAAAATGGCATGAAAAAATTCATGAAAGGAAAGTAACCTTCTAAGGCGCGCTGGACTAAAAGAGAGCAATCGAGAGGTTGATTCCATACACCCGTAATTAAGGTCAGAAGGATCGTAGTTGTGCAAACTACAAAAGAATCCAAAAAGATGTCCATGAAAACTAAACAAGCTTGTTTTTCGGGTATTTTAACCGACGTCTCGCTGTGAATGACGGAAGCATATCCTATTCCCACGTCTCCCGTGTAGCATCCTCGCCTAATTCCCTGAGAAGCCGTCAACATCATCGTACTTCCAATAAAACCCCCTGCAGCGGCATGGCCAGAGAAGGCCGAGGTCATGACTTCCCGAAAAAGGGCAGGAAGAAGGGAGAGGTTCTGCATCAAAATCCACCCTCCCATCGTCACATAGAGGATAATAAAAACTGGAATCACGGCACTTGAGATATTGCCAACCCTTCCAACTCCTCCGCTTGTAGCAAAAACAATTAAAGCAATTAAAACAAATACCACTACAGGTTCACTAATTGGAAAATTGGAAGACACACTAGTGGTTATCACTTTAAATTGCCAAATTTCTACACAATAAAGGCAGAGCAAAAAAGCCACAAAAGTTGGAATCCATTTCTGCTTGAAAGCGCGGGTTAAGAAATACATGGGGCCCCCATCGAAGCTCCCATTTGGATTGGTTATGCGATAGCGCAACCCCAAATAAACCTCCGCATATTTGATCACCATCCCCCCAATCGCCGTTAACCAAATCCAAAAAATGGCCCCTGGCCCCCCAATTTGAACAGCCGTACAAATCGACACAATATTGCCAATGCCCACGCACCCCCCTACACAAGCAAAAAAAACTTTAACCGGGTGAACACCACTTCCATAGGATCCTGTATCCTTTAAAAAGCTAAGTAATGTGAAAATGGCCGTAGGAAATTTTCTGATTTGAACAAAATTAGATTGGAATGTGAGAAAAAAGCCTAGGATCAAAACCAAGGGGGCTGAGAGGTAACTCCATATAAAGTCTTCTATACTCACCAAAAATTTTAAGATGGGAACCATGCCTTCCATAAGATCCTTACATTCCTTTTAACAAAAAATTATAACAAAAATTAGAGTAAAAACCAATAAATTTGTTTACAATTTTCATAGACGTAAGGCATCTAGGAACGGCTTATTTTTTCTTAGGAACTCTTCTTTCCAATAATAATGATCTAAAAGGTGCGAGGGATCTCTTTTTAAAATGATATAAGCGATATAAATGGCCTCGATCGAAGCTAAACCTTGCTCGGGAAATGGGCAAGCCGTTTGACAACGGGGATAAGCAGTGCGGCATTGGGCGGGGATACTGCGCCGTTTTATTAAGCTTTTTTGTTGTACCCACTCAAGCATTTTCTCCGCATAACGCCAAGTCCCATCCAAAATGAGAAGACCCTGCTGAGAATCTGAAGAATCTAATGGAGGGGCATCGATCGCCAATAAAACATACTGCTCTACAGAAGGCAATTCTTCTGTCGGGTAAGTTAAAAATGAAAAATCCGGCCTATTCTCTAAACCACGCAGGCTACACTTCAGCAGGTTTTCCTTCCGATGGCGGATAACTAGAGTTGGAGGAAAGAATTGCATGGTTTAAATGTTTCAGTTAATATGGCGTTGAAGTACAATTTATGCACGTATTTTGTGCAATGAAACAATTATTTAAACATGTAGGAGCTTTTATTTCAAATAGATAAAAGGCATCTGCTCTAAAATCGCAAGAGGTTGAAATGATGAAACAGTTATCTTTTATTGTGTTAACAGCTCTCGCTTTCTGCTGGCTAAGCTCAGCCCAAGCTGCTTCGGCAACTTCTCCCCTTCAATGGCACGAAAATTACGCAGAGGCAGCCAAATTATCTGCGTCCAGTGGTAAACCGCTATTTGTCTTGTTCACCGGCTCAGATTGGTGTACCTATTGCATTAAATTAGAAAATGAAGTATTTGCAACCCCCGAATTTGCAAAAGCCTTGGGAAATCGGTTGATTTTTGTTAAGCTAGATTATCCCCCTAAAGCTTCTGTACCCGTTCAAATCAAAGAACAAAATGAAGCCCTTAAACGAAAATTCAATATTCAAGGATTTCCTACTGTAGTCCTTTTAGATTCGAAAGGGGGACAAATTGGAGTCACGGGCTATAAAACTGGCGGCGGTAAAATTTATGCCGACCATATTCAAAAATTACTCGATAACCATTCCGCTTATTTGCAAAAAATGGACACCCTGCAAAGTCATAAACTTGCGGGAGTAAGCTAAATAAAAAAGGGGTTTATCCCCTTCTTTTAAATCTCCAGCGCTTGATCCCATTTTGTGATTTTTAATAATTCTTTTGGAATCTCATGCAAAAAGCGAGAAGGCTTAGAGGCATATTCCTTTCCCATTTTTTTTCTTTTGCGTGCCATGCTGATTGTTAAAAACTGCCTTGCTCGCGTAATGGCGACATACATTAAACGCCTTTCTTCCTCTACTCCCACTTCTTTTAAGCTCTTTTCATGGGGAATAATGTGATCCTCAATCCCTACTAAAAAGCAAGCCTTGAACTCAAGGCCTTTGGCACTATGGAAAGTTAATAAATTGACTTGATCTTTCTCAGACGTATTTTTTTGATGAGGTTTCCAATCTTGCTGCAAAGGAGTTGCGGTAATAAAGTCATGTAAAGTTGGATTTTTATGAAATTCTTTGTGAAAAGATTCTTTAAACTCTGCTAGGGAAGAAATAAATTCTTGCACATTCTCCCACTTGAAATCACGCATTTGGGTACTTTTTACTTCATCATCAATCGCTTTTTTATAGTTGATCGCTTCTACCAATTCTATTAAAGCAGGCGATAAATCTTGCTCGAACCGCTGTTTGGAACTCTCTAGAATTCCTATAAAATTTTGAAGGGAATTCAGGGCTTTTTGGCTCCAATGCGAAGCGACTTCTTGCACAGTAGGTTCCCCCTGCGCTAGAGCTTTTAAGACATCCCATAAAGGAAGTTGATGATTGCGATTGTAAGCTGTAGCGGCATCCAGCGCTGCTTCTCCTATCCCCCGCCTTGGCTGATTGATAATGCGTAAAAGGGCTTCTTGATCCAAAGGGTTCGCAATCACTCTTAAGTAGGCAAAAAGATCGCGCACTTCCCTTCTTTCATAAAATTCTGTACCCCCAAAAATCTCATAAGGAATCCCTTTAATCCATTGGTCCCCCTCCTTCCAGGTGTAATTCATTAAAGCGAGCTCAAAAAGGCGTGATAAAGCATTCGAGCGATAGAGAATGGCGATATCCCTCCATTTCAGCTGATACTTTTCGCGTAGATGCGCAATCCGATAAACCACAGCTTCTGCTTCCTCCTTTTCTGCGGGCGCATGAAAAATTTCTATCGGCTCCCCCTCGCCTCGATGACTCCATAATACTTTCTGGTGGCGTGTTTGGTTGTGGCTAATCACTCCGTTCGCGGCTTTTAAAATCGTGTTTGTAGAGCGGTAATTTTGCTCTAACTTGATAATGGTTGCGTGGGAAAATTCGAGAATATTCTTAACTTCTGCCCCCCGCCAACCATAGATCGACTGATCATCATCTCCCACTACACAAAGATTTTGATACTTTCTTGAGAGTAAAGAGGCTAATTTATATTGGATGGGATTTGTATCTTGGTACTCATCAATCATGAGGTACCGATAGCGCTCTTGATATTTATCTAGCACCTCGGGAAAATTTTCGAAAAGTTGAACAGTTAACCCCAATAGATTATTAAAATCAACCGCGTTATAAGCACGCAAGCTAGCTTGTAAGCGTTGATAAATAGACCTGGTAAATTCATCATGCCATTTAGAACCAGTATTGCAGATTTCTTCACTCGCGAGCCCTTTATTTTGGGCCTGATTAATCACGGCTGTGGTACTAGCTAAAGAGGGCAATTGGGCTTCGTGTTCAAGCAAATCGCGCGCGATCAAGCCGATCAGCCGCTGCACATCTTTTTCATCATATAAGCTAAACTGCGAAGT
The DNA here is from genome assembly GCF_018342475.1 of Parachlamydia sp. AcF125. Classification (NCBI taxonomy): domain Bacteria; kingdom Pseudomonadati; phylum Chlamydiota; class Chlamydiia; order Parachlamydiales; family Parachlamydiaceae; genus Parachlamydia; species Parachlamydia sp. AcF125. The sequence goes on from NZ_JAEMUD010000003.1 coordinate 193,554, forward strand.
GTAACCAAGCTTATGAATTTCAGCCCGTAGAATCTGCATACAAAAGCTATGAAATGTGCACAAAGAAATTTGTTTAGCAATTTCAGGAGCTGCTAGCAATCCAATACGGTGGCGCATTTCAGCAGCAGCCTTGTTTGTAAACGTGAGTCCCAAAATCGATTTGGGAGATACTCCTTTAGCAGACATTAGATAAGCCATGCGCACAGTCAAAACTTTCGTTTTGCCACTACCCGCGCCTGCTAATATTAAAACTCTTCCATCTGTGGTCGTAACAGCGGTTCTTTGTGAAGGATTTAAAGCCTCTAATTCCTCTTTAAAATCACATTTCATAAGGGTTCCCTCTTTGAGGGGGAAAAATAGATTTTACTTTTAAAGCCAAATTAAAGCATTTTAATTTTCAGCAGATTGGAGCAAAAGCAACATTTCTTTTTGCACGTCTTGAGCCTTTAGATTTTTATGAAACCCGCGAGGTTTCACGTTTAAATCTAAATGAGAGGGAAGTAAATGATGGCATGTCCTAAACGCCTCGCGCACCGTTCTTTTAAAGCGGTTGCGGTCGTGCGCTTTACCATATTTTTTGGTTACCGTAATTCCAAGCCTTGTTTGCGCCTGGGAGCGCTTACAAAATTCAATCATCACATAACACCCGAAGCAGCGCCTGCCTTTATACGATAACCGTTGATACTGTTTGCGGGTGCGGATTTTTAAGGCTTTTGGAAAAGAGCAAGAGATCACTCTTTATTATACTCGAGTTAATTGCTTACGTCCACGACGGCGTCTGCGATTAATGATTTTACGTCCATCGGCAGTTTTCATTCTTTTACGAAATCCATGCTCGGATTTTCTACGGCGCTTGCTTGGCTGATAAGTTCGTTTCACGATTTTTTCCTTATACTGGCATTATAAATATAGGTGTTCTTCGTTTAGAAGAGATAATACTCTAAGGGCAAAAGAATAGCGGACACTTTGAATAATTGCAAGCCTAAACTCTTAGGCTCCTTCTTTATTGCACAAAACTTTTGAGAAGTAAGTGTCCATGCAAAGAAAAGGCTCTACCGCAAGGCTTGAGAAGCAAGGTTAAACTAAAATTGGGGAGTTTAATGAGCTTGCCAGCTAAGCTGGGAAAGGGCTAGAGGCGAGGGGAAAAAGAGTTTAGGGTAAAAGAGCAAGCAGGTAGGAATTTCTTCTGCGCCCCTAGAGAAGCTCTAGCATTCTTAAAAACAAGGGCTTAAAAGGCCTCCCCTCAAAAGCCAAATATCGCCTTAATAAGGATTCTTAAGCAAAATAGATCCTATAGAATTTTTATCTTTTTATCCAAGCAAAGGGAGAGAAAAGGATTGAAAAGAATTCTCCATTGTTCTATAAAAAACGGATAACTCTTGAAAAAAGCTCATAAAGAAAAATCAGGATATTGTCATGAAAGTAAAGGCATCGATTAAAGCCGATAAATCTAAGGGAGACATTTTAGTCCGTCGGAATGGACGTCTCTACGTACTCAACAAAAAAGATCCTAATCGCAAGCAGAGACAAAAAGGTCCTGCACGTAAAAAATAAGAAAGGAAAATTATGGCCAAGAAGTCATCTATCGAAAAGCAAAAACGGCGTGAGCGTATTGTCAAGCTTAAATGGGAAAAAAGACAAGAGCTCAAGAATATAGTTTACAATATGAATCTCAGCGAAGAAGAAAGAGAAAATGCGCGCATAGCTCTCAATAAAATGCCTAGAGATTCTTCCCCTATTCGCCTCCGAAACCGTTGCCAACTCACTGGGCGAGCACGCGGTTATATTCGCAAGTTCAAATTGTCTCGTCTTACTTTCCGAGAAATGGCTCTAGCTGGATTACTTCCTGGAGTGACTAAGTCCAGCTGGTAATTCGCAAAATGGATAAAAAGCTTAGACTAGTCGCTAAGCTTTTCTCGTTTGTTTAGTCTTTATCTAGGCAAGTCTTTAGTGACCGTAAGTCTTCGATTTTTTTCCATCCATCCATTCCCTCGCTCCAAACTAAAGTAGCCAGTTGAATTTGGCCGGCTTTCCAAAGTTTTACAAGTGTAGACATAGAAACAGGGCCCACGGATTGTTTACCAGTATTTACATAATACCATTCCTTGCTCCATTCTACGGGGCGCAATTCTAATAGTTCTTCCTCTGAATCTACAAAATTAGGATTTTGTTTGGGTCTCACCTCGTTCTTTCCCGAAAGATCTGGTAAAAGAAATAAAACCAACAATCCAAAAAGACTGAATAGCATCCCTATAACGAACCATCTGAGCGGGTCACGTCCTTTTGCCTTCGCGTATTGCGAAGCTAGACTTCCCACTATAATTAAAAAAATAAGTGAAGTAAAAAAATTCACAAACTACCTTACAGTAATAACTAAGCCTTGTTCAGTTCATTTTTAACAAGGATTTATTATACGGGGATTCTGAGGAAAAGTCAACCTGATCCTGGAGGTCTCCTTATTTCCACAAAATGATTGTAAAATGCAAAAGATCGTTTATTTTATTACCTAGGCGTGATAGAGTGAAAAACAATAGCATCGATTTGTTTAAGGAGCTTGCCAGATATGGGAGAAGAAAAAACTCGCAAAGTAGATACTAAAGAATTTGAAATACCTGAAACTGTTTTTGTCCGAGATATTGAGAATCGTGTTTTTCAAGGGATTGTTCTACAATGCTTAGCTAAAGTGGAAGGAATCAACCTTGTAGAAGGAAACTTTATTGATAGCATTTTGGGGCGAGGAAACGTAGAAGGGGGAGTTAAAGGGATCTATTCGGAGCAAGATAACAAAACTCACACCGTCGATATTAAGGTCGAAGTTAATATTTGCTACGGAATTTCCATTCCCAACAAAGCAGAGGAAATTCAAACTAAAATTGCAGAAGAGATCACCAAAATGACAGGCCTGCATGTCTCACGCGTGCACGTCGTTTTTAAAAATATTGTCTCACCTGCTCAAATGAAAAAAACTCTCGGCCCTACTGCGCCCCTGCCCCTAGAATCCAGCTTAGAAGACGAATATAACGATGAGTTTTAATTAGAGCGTATGGGAAATCTCTTCTATTTTTTGATGAATTTTGTTTTAGCCCTTTTCTTTCTTTTAGTGGGAATCGCCTGCCTTCTTATTTCTTTTTTTCCCAAAATGCGTATGGAAGTTCTTCATTTTATGACGGATGGGACCTGGGTTATCTTTTCGGCCGGCTCCATTTTTGCTTTGATTGGCTGTGCTATTTTCTTCCAGTTGTTTATTTCCTCGCGACGTAAAACCTACGTGATTCGCTCAGGCAAAAATGCCCTTGAAGTGGAGCAAACCCTCATTGAAGAATATTTGCATCTTTATTGGAAACAAGCCTTTCCTCATCACACGATTCCCATGTACGTGCAAATTAAAAACAATCAGATCTATTTAACTGCTGACTTGCCTTTTATGCCTGAAGAGGAACAAGGGACATTTCTTAAACAATTTGAAGAAAATATAAGCGAGCTTTTTACTCGCACCTTGGGATACCGCAACGATTTTTATCTCACGATCAGCTTTCAAGACAAGTGCAAAGCTATATCAGAGAAGTAAACTCTCTTATTTTCCCTGCCCATCGCCCTGGCATCTCTTAAAATTAAGGAAAAATCTAAGAAAGAAAACTGATTTAAATTTACCCTATTTACCTAATTTGCGCGGTATTTTCCTTAAAATCCTCTATTTGATAGACTGTAGCAAATAACCCAAGCTTTATTCGCTTATATTTATGTTTACCTCGTACCCTCTTTTTCAATCTCATTTGGATGTGGCCCATCACTACTGGAAAAAGCTTGTACAACCAGGAGACACCGTGATCGATGCGACCTGTGGAAATGGACATGACACCCTCGTGTTAGCTAAACTAGTCCTCAATTCCCCTTCAGGAAAGGTGATCGGAATGGACGTGCAATCACAAGCCATTAAAAATACCCAAGAAAGGCTAGCAAAAGAATTTTCTGCAAACCAAATGCAACGCATTCACTTACATTGTGCCTGCCATTCTACTTTTCCCGTCCAAGCCCCTCACGTAGTTAAATTGATTGTCTATAATCTTGGCTATTTACCAAACGGCGACAAGTCGCTGACCACCTGTGTCAATACCACTCTTCTAAGTTTACAAGCAGCCCTTTCTATAATTACTCCAGGAGGAGCCATTAGCCTTACCTGTTATCCTGGACATGCAGAAGGCAAAAGGGAAGAACAAGCTATTTTAAGTTTTGTCCGGGGGCTTCAACCTCAAGAATGGAGCTGCAGCTATCAAACTTGGATCAATCGCCACCAAGCACCAGGGCTTCTTTTCATTCAAAAAGCAAACTTAACCCCAAAAAGGGCTTGATAGCATAATAATAAGTGATTAACGCCATTCATAGCTCGATGAGGAGAATCTTCGGGGGGCAAATGATAAAAGTTCGCAATCGCATCTTTCGATAAACTCATCGTTTGAGGAATACTTTCCTTGATTGCCCGCCAAAGCTCAATCCTTTTAGTCCAATACATGGAAGCTAAATCCAGCCAATGATAGGGCCAATTCAGCTGCTCTTGGGTATAGGTATCAACTAATTGATTAAAAAAGGGACGATCAAAACTCGGATTTTGGCAGATAAAAATCGCCTGCCCTCTTATGATTCCTAGCTGAGTAAAAAGTGCAATAATCTCCTCGCGGATCTGCCCAGAAGCATCCCCCCCCTCTACTTGTTCTCGCGTATAACCATTAATCTCTAAGCTTATGGGATCCGTTTTCTCCCAAATCTCAGGAGGATGCTTAATTAGCTTTTGAAAAGACGTTCGAATTTGATTTTTGGATAAATCTACCACCTTGAAAGCAATGTCAATGACCACATGCTTAGTCCAATCTAGTCCTGTAGTCTCTAAATCTAAAAATATGGCTTGCATAAATAAGTACACGTGTAATTTAGGAGTTAAGCGCATTGAGAAATATTTATTCTTCAATCTAACAAACTCCCTTCCCCGAAAACAAGAACAAAGATTAGCCTGGCAAAACTCTGTCTTCCCCTTTATTTATTGCTTATTTTTTTTATATTTGCTAAAGTGATGTTTAACACTTAGTTTTACTTCAATTCTATTAAGAATCATAGAAATAACTTTTTTACTATGTCTCATAATCTATTTGAAGGATTTTGTCGCCTTTTAATGCGGTTTCGCTATCCGGTTTCTCTTCCCGAAGATATTGCCCAAGCTCTAGGGATTTCTTTTTCTAATTTTTTAACTTTCGACCAGCTTATTGAACGGCTTATCGATCCCAATTGTTCTCCCAAAAGGCTCAAAAAATATATGCCCCGCGAAGAAGCCGAAGCAGCCTTTGAATTGGCATACAAAAAAGATAAATTTCTTAAAAATTCCCTTTTTTCTTATTACTTTAATGAAGGATGGCTAGAGTTTATCCTCCAATTTGATGATCGCTCCCGCCTGCGACGTATCTATGTGCAGCACAAAAAAATACAACAAGAAGGAGCCGAACTTCGTTTAAAAGAAATTTTTCCTCCCTAATCCTTATGCCCCCCTAACTGGTTAAGCTTAACTAGGGGCTTTTCTTATTGAGCTTCAGTCGCTTTTGGCCCCAGCAGGAGTTTTAACGCTCGACTTTTAACTCGCTTGGCGCTTAGACTCTAAAGAACGATCTCATTAAACATTGCGACTTCTCAAAATGAAAAGGTGATGCATGCACACAGAAATTGAAAAAAGCATTCTTGTTAAAGTGTTCGTCGGGTATCGTTTACATGCTGAATTAAGGTTGTTACTTAATCAAAGTCATGCCTGGAAACAAGTGATGATTGAATCCAGGCCTCAAGATGGCACGCTGTGCGAAGTCCATTATCAACAAAAAGAGTATGTGGGGATGTTTTTACCCCAAGAAACCCTGACTCTTGCAGAATTAGCAGAATATGAACGGCTCCTCCAACATAAGTTTAAAGAATATTGTCCTTCTATAGAAGAAGAGCATATGAAACTTATTGTATTTCCTCAAATTTTTATTTGTTAAATTTAGGATCTCCGATGACCCGCTTAATTTTAGGTTCCCAATCTCCCAGACGCAAAGAAATCCTGGAGTATTTTTCGATCCCTTTTGAGCAGGTTGTCCCAGCTTTCGATGAAGCATCCATCCCTTTTTTAGATAACCCCGAAGAGTATGTGTGCGCCATTTCACAAGGTAAAGCTGCGAGTTTAGCTCAAAAATTTCCAAACGCTATTATTTTAACCGCCGATACGATCGTCTATAAAGACGGAAAAGTGTATGGCAAGCCAAAAAATAAAGAAGAAGCCACATCCATATTACAATACTTAGCAGGTCAATGGCATCAAGTTTACACAGGAGTAACCGTCAGGCAGGGAGAAGAACAATACTCTGACTACGCAAAAACTCATGTCTTGTTCAATTCCTTAACCCTCGAGGAAATCCATTTATATCATGAAAAGATCTTGTGGGAAGATAAGGCTGCCGGCTATGCCATTCAGCAAAGTGGAAGCCTGATTATTCGCTCGATTGAAGGGTGCTATTATAACGTGTTAGGATTACCTATTCAAACAGTGAAAAATTTATTAGCAAGGGTGGGGATCAACTTGTGGGAGTATTTGTGAAATATCGTCTGTCTCTACTTTTTACCTGTTTTTTGAGCCTTAGTCATTTATTTTTACCTTTAACTTCTTATGCCCAAACGGAATCTGCGCATAAAAAACAAGTGTTATACTTTATGCAAAGGGGAAATACACAGCAAGCCTTAAATCTTTATTCCAACCTTTGTGCTCAAACAGGGAAGCATGATTTTGAGCTACTTGAGCAAGTGGGATTGATTCTTTTAGATCAAGGTCTACGGACGCGGGATCCCGAAACCCAACTTCTCACTATGTTTGGAGCCGGAATAGCGGCAAATGATAAAACATTATATGTCCTTGAAGAAGGGCTAAAAAGTCCTAATCCCATGCTGCAATTAATCAGCCTAAACTTGTTAGCAAATTCTTTTGACGATGAAGCCGATGAGGCTTTGATGCATGCCATGCTTTCAAGCGAGTTATTAATCCGTCTAGAGGCGGCTTTTCAACTAGCCAAAAAAAAGCATCCACAAGCCGTCTCTCAAATTGAATCCTTGATGTATAAAGTGCCTAATACCCTGCAACTCCTATTTCCTCAGTTATTCGCTCTTGTGGGCAGCTCAGAGGCCTTTCAAATGATCCGTAAGCTCATGACTTCACCCGATCGAGAGACTCGCCTTTCTGCCATTCAGTGTGTAGCTAAAGCTGGCCGAGATGACTTTTTACCTCAAATCCGTGTACTAGCCTCACACCACGATGCGCATCAACAAGAAATATGCGCCTATGTTTTGGGTTTACTAAAAGATGAGCAAGCCGCCCCTCTTTTAGAGAAACTTTCACAGTCTGGGGCTATTTTTATCCGGTTAGCAGCTTTAAATGCTCTATATGAATTGGGGCATCAAGAAGCCTGCGAAGGGATTATAAAAGCCGCAAAAAACCACAACCCGTATGCTCTAACTCTTCTGGGAAATATTAAGGGATATGGATCTACCCTTTACGAGCTCTCAAAATCTGGCTCGCCTGTAGTCAAATTAAATGCTTGTTTAAGCTTACTTCGCCAAAGAGATAGACGCTGCTTACCTTTTCTAGCCGATATTTTGCTACAAGATTCTCGCGATTTAGCTTTTGTCAAAACTCACTCTCCCGGATTGTCTTTATCTTATTGGAAAATCGTCCCTTCTGCCCATCACAATCTTGCCAATCATCCTATCGCTTATGAATTATCGATCGCCATGCGTGAACAGGTTTTAATAGAAACCTTGGAATTACCTGAAAATGATTTTCTTGAAATTGCAGCGTGGATTTTTGAAAAAGAGCAAAACGACTTAATCCCTTGCTTAGTTAATTTATTGGAAAATTTACAAACCCCTAAAGCGATTGAAATCCTTAAGAAATATCAGCAAAAAGCTGGCGCTCCCCTGATTCGAAATTATTGTAACTTAGTCCTTTATAAATTGAAAATAGACGGACCTTACGAAGAAAATTTAAAAAAATGGATCCTTGAGCAAAAAGGCAAAGAATTGATCCGTTTCCGCCCTTTTCTTCCTTGGGAAACACGTTCAGATATTCCCTCGTCGCGTTATCATCTAACCCCCCATGAAACTTCTCGTCTGCTGATTGATTCTTTTGAAGCTTTAGCGCGCTCTCAAAACAATGAAGGAATCCAAGTCCTCTTAGAAGCAATACAAAATGGCAATCCAAGTAATAAATACGCTCTTGCCGGGCTTCTATTAAGGTCTATACAATAAGATGATACTCCTATCCATGTGTACTTATTTGCGATGCCACCTTAAAAACTTCAAATGGTTAAAAATCTACCCTTTTTTAGTAGGTTTATTTGTCTTCCTGTCAGGAAATTGCTTATTTGCCGAAAAAGAGGAGAAATTAACCAATGAGCTTTTTGAGCAAAGAATCACGGTTGATTTACGCTCCCCTTCTTTTTCCGATGGAGTTTTGCACACAGATCAAGGTGGCATTATTCAAGGACGCGACATTCGTATTCAAGCGAAAGAAATTACCTATACTAAAAAAAAAACGATTTGCTTTTTAAACGCTAAAGACTCTGTCATGCTAGAGCTTGGCGATTATGTTTTTGTGGGATCTCACTTAGAGTTTGATTTTCAAACAAATTCGGGGGTGATTTACGGAGCAAGAACAGGCATAGAACCGTGGTATTTAGGAGGTAAAAAAATTGAACTATGCTCAGATGGCAGCTATATAATCCATCAGGGGTTTGTAACCACTTCGGAAAATTACACGCCTGAATGGCAAATTTCTTCAGATGAGGCTTCTTTAACAGATCAACGCAATGTATCCGCCAAAAATGTCTATTTTTCTTTTGTAAAAATGCCTCTGTTTTGGCTTCCCACTTTTAAGATAAACTTAAATACAATTCTGGACAATCCTATTCGCTATAATGTGCGGTGGGGCGGAAGACAGGGTCCTCGTATTGGCATGACTTATGAAGTGTTTTCTTGGAACAACTTTAAAACATTTTTCCGAGTAGATTACCGTATTCGGCGTGGGCCTGGAGCAGGTTTTGAAACGTATTACCGCTCTCCTGATCATCGCACCCAATTTCAATCAATCAGTTATCTTGCCAGGGATTCCTCTCTTCTGCATCCCAGTGAAAAAATACGCTACCGCTTTCAAGGCGTTTACCGCACTTCTGTATTAGACGATAAAGTCACGATTGATCTGACATATGATAAGCTTAGCGACAAAGAGATGGCAGCCGATTACCAAGATAAAAGCCTGGAATTAGAAACCGCTTTACGCACCAAGTTACATGTCCGAAGGCAACACGAACGGTGGATTACAAATTTTTTCACGATTGTGCGGCTTAATGGCTTTCAAACGTTGAAGCAAGAATTGCCTGCCATTGAAACAAGTTGGAGACCTTTTTTAATAAGCCCCGCAGGCGTCATCACTGATATCCATTTTACAGCCTCCTATCTGGATTTTGTCTACGCCACACCTAATAAATGGAATGCCCCCAATTACCACTCAAGCCGCGCCGCTTACACTCAACGGTTCTACCGTTCTTGGAAAGTGGGTATTTTTAATATAAGCCCTGAGATAGGAGGTAAATTAATATATTACGGCAATAGCCCCCAAAAAGATGATAAATTGCTGACATTTGGAAATTTTGGATTTAATACTCATACAAAATTTGAACGTTTGTACGAAAATTTCAAGCATATCATACAACCGTATGCGCAATATCGTTATTTGACAAGCCCTACAGTATCGCCGAACGATCATTATATTTTTGATATTGATGATGGTTGGTACCGCCTCAACATGTTGCGTTTTGGAATTAACCAGAGCTTATATTGCAAAGAAAAAAGAGGGGGCCTGCAACGTCCTATTTTTGCCGATTTATACGCTTATGCTTTTTTTAATACTCCCACACTCTCTAAAACTATTCCTAAAGTTTATGCTCAAATTCGATGCACTTCCTTTGAAACTCTCCGCCATATCTTAGTCACTTCTTGGGACTTTGAACGTCAGCAATTAGATGAATTTAATTTTCACACTGATTGGACCATTAATCAAAATGTGGCCTTTGCGTGCGAATATCGGCACCGCAGCGCTTGCCATTGGAGGAAAGTTAACCACGCCAATTTTATTCTCGATTCTTTTCATAAGGAAGCTTCTTTAAAGAATTCCTCCCTTTCTGATCGCCGCGATACTCTTTTATTGCACCTTTTCTATCGTTTTCATCCTTGCTGGTCGGTGGAATTTCAATCGCGCCATGGCTGGCACCGCATGAAGGAGCCTTCTTATAATGAATTTGAGATCGACCTTAATACTATTATTCGCTCATGCTGGCATGTCCAGCTTGCTTATCGACATAAAGAAGATGACGATCGGCTTGCTCTCTACTTAACTATTGGCATGAAACGCCCAGACACATCGGGCAAAAAAAGTTTTTGGCCTTCTTTAGAGTTTTAAAGAGTATAACCGCCGCCCCTTATAAAATCGTTACATAATTTAAAGTTTAGTTTTTCTTTAGAATTTAACCATTTGTTATTTTGCTCAATTGTGTTATCGTTTCCTTTTTACTAAACTGTAGTTAGGATTTTTGTTCTCACCCATTTCGGGCAAGAATACGATTTTTTGCAGAAATAGGATGCTAGTTAAGTTAAAGGTGCTAGAAATCAAGAGTCAAACATCCTAACTTTAGACTCCTAATCACAAAAGAATTGTATGGATTTATTAATAATTGGCACCGGATATGTGGGATTAGTCACAGGCACGTGTCTTGCTGAAATGGGACACCACGTGTTATGTTTGGATATCGACCACCAGAAGATTGATCGTCTGAATCAAGGGGTAATTCCGATTTATGAACCTGGATTGGAAGAAATGGTTAAACGAAACGTGAAAGCTGGCCGCTTGCAGTTTACCACTGACTATGCTCGTGCAGTTGCCTCTGCGCTGGTGTGCTTCATCTGTGTGGATACACCTGTTTCACCAGATGGAAAAGCAAATCTTACATATGTCAAAAATGTGGCGCGTTCCTTAGCACAACATATGCAGGAATATCGAATTATTGTGAGTAAATCTACGGTTCCTGTAGGAACAGCAAAGGAGCTTTCTTCTTTAATCCAAGAAGTGTTAGAGGAACGTCAGGTAAAAATTGAATTCGATCTCGTCTCTAATCCCGAATTTTTAAAAGAGGGAGATGCTATTCATGATTTTATGAAGCCCGATCGCGTTATCATTGGAACGGATAATGAGCGCGTGAGCGAAATCATGCGGGAAATCTACTCTCCTTTTATGTTAAGTCACGACCGTTTAATTATTATGGATGTTCCCTCCGCTGAACTGACTAAATACGCGGCCAATGCCATGTTAGCCACGCGCATCTCCTTTATGAATGAATTAGCGGGATTCTGTGAGCTTACAGGGGCAGATATCAATAAAATTCGCAAAGGAATCGGGGCAGATAAAAGGATTGGTTACAATTTTCTCTATGCCGGCGCTGGCTTTGGAGGTTCTTGTTTTCCAAAAGATATCCGTGCACTCTGTGCCCATGCCAAATCGTTGAGATATCCTACCCCCTTGCTAGAGGCCGTTTTTTCTGTCAATGAACGTCAAAAAAGGACGTTAGGTGAAAAAATCTGCGCTTATTTTGCTCAAAAAGAGGAACAAGGGCTCAGAGGGAAAACCATTGCCGTATGGGGCCTCGCTTTTAAACCCGAAACAGATGATATGCGCGAAGCGCCTTCCATTAAATTGATCGAGCATCTTCTTGCTGAAGGAGCTCAAGTACGCGTCTTTGACCCCGTAGCTCTTGAAAATGGGCGCAAAATCTTTGGGACACATGAAGCTGTCCATTTCTGCTCAAGTGAACAAGAAACGGCTCAAGGAGCTGATGCGATTGCTTTAATTACGGAATGGAAACAGTTTCGCTTTCTCGACTTTAAAACCATTTTAAAAGTCATGAAGGGTAACGCCTTTTTTGATGGACGGAACCAATATCATCCGGAAGATATGTCAAAAAAAGGATTTGACTATATTAGTATCGGTCGGCTACAAGCTTTAGCTGAACAACCCAGAACCTTTTTAGATTCAAAAATTCCACCCCTCGAGGATCATGCTTCAGCCAATCTCAACCTGCTGTCTTAAACATCGAGAGAAAATTTGTGTGGAGGAATTTCAGCAAGAAGCTTTGCAACATATTGAAGATTGCTTAGATAAACTTTTACCTGAAACCCATACCTCTTACCAACAGCTTTTTGATGCGGCTCGCTATTCTTTATTAGGAGGCGGTAAACGTATTCGCCCGCTTTTAACCTTAGCTGTTACGCAAGCATTGACAGGCACTTTTATTTCAGCGATTCAACCTGCGTGTGCATTAGAGCTTATTCATACTTACTCTTTGATCCACGATGACCTACCTTCGATGGATAACGATGATTTTAGAAGAGGCAAGCCTTCCTTACACAAAGTTTTCCCTGAAGGACATGCGATTTTAACCGGAGATTTTTTGCTTACTTATGCTTTTGAAGTGGTATGTTCTTCGTCCCATTTGACAGCTTCTCAAATCGTTGAACTGGTTTCACTGCTAGCTAAAAGTGCGGGTGGACATGGGATGATCGCAGGACAAATCATGGATATCTCTGCTGTTAATCAAACACTAACATTAGCAAACCTTCAAAAGATCCATCAAACAAAAACAGGTGCTTTAATTACGTGTGCCATTGAATTTGGGGCCATTCTTTCGAATTGTTCGCTAACTGAACGCCATCTTTTACAACAATTTGGAAATGAAGTAGGACTTGCCTTTCAAATTCTTGATGACATTTTAGACATCACTTCGAGCCATGCCAAACACGGAGGCTCGGTCGCTTCTGATCTTAAAAATAATAAAACCACCTATGCTACCCTTTTAGGAGTTGAGAAAGCACAACTACTGGCTAGCGAGCATGTTAAAAGCGCCCTGGCCAAACTTGAAAAGTTGCCTTTAAAAACAAATTTATTGCATAAGCTTGTCCAAAAAATTTGCCCAACCATTTGCTCATAAATATATTTTTTTGTTGCCCGTTTATTAATGTTTCGATATATCGCTTGATGATAAGTAAATCTTTTCAATGTCATTAACCCTTGATATCCGATGAGCAGCCTATCTAAAAAATTTGAAGTACAGGTTAAGCATAACCCTATAAAAAGAACCTTTGATATTTTTTTTAGTCTATTTGCCCTTCTTTTTTGTTTTCCTTTGTTTCTCATCATTGCAATTAGCATTAAGCTATCTTCAAAAGGTCCTATCTTTTTCTCCCATGAGCGCATTGGTAGAGGGGGGAAACCTTTTAAATGCTACAAATTTCGCACCATGTATCCTGATGCAGAAGCTCGCTTAAAGGAAATGCTTGTTATCTGTCCCAAAACACAGGAGGAATGGAACCAAACCCATAAACTCAAAGACGATCCACGTGTAACTCCCTTAGGATCTTTTTTACGCAAAACGTCTCTGGATGAATTCCCTCAATTTTGGAATGTCTTAAAAGGAGATTTAAGCGTGGTCGGCCCTCGCCCCGTTGTCCAAGATGAGATTGCAAAACACTACGGCATTAAGGCGGCAGATATTTTACGCCTACGTCCAGGAATCACAGGCCCTTGGCAAGTTTCAGGCCGCAATGATGTCTCCTATGACACCCGAATTATGTTGGATCAAAAATACGTTGAGGATCACTCGATTATTCTCGACCTTAAACTTATTGCTAAAACGATCCCTGCTATTTTTACTTCTAAAGGGGCTTATTAAGCGGCACCATGAATCTCTCTTCTAAAAATCTTCCAGCTGTTTTTTTAGTGGCTTTGCTTTTTACTCTCATCACTCCTGTATTTTTCCCAGCTTTGCGCATTTTATTTTTTTCTCCTTTTTTAATTGTCCTTTTTTATAAAAAAAAACTGCCCACCTGTTTATGGAGTGCTTGTCTATGCGGATTAATTATCGACCTGCTTTCCTCACACTCTCGTCTCGGCTTACACGCTTTTGCTTATGTCTGCGCCACAGGGGTTTTATTTCGTTTTAAACGCCATTTTTTTGCGGATAGCCTGAGCACTCTTCCATTAATGACTTTCTTTTTTTCTTCGGTCACTTCTATTATTTTACTACTACTTGTTCGCATGCTTGAGAAAAACATTCAAATTCAACCTAGCTGGATCTTAACAGATCTTCTCTTTTTTTCAGCTATAGATGCCTTGTATGGTTTTTGTGTTTACATCCTTCCTGCATGGCTATTTGGAAAGCCTATCCGTAAAGGGCGAGAATATTTTAGCGAAAACAGCTTTGAAAAAGGCTAGAACCGTGGGGGGAATTTGACTGGCGTGGCAAGCTTTTTTGACGGAAAATAGCAAAAAAACTGTTTACCAGTGAATGACCTTCAGGTCAAGAGCCTAGCTGCAAGCCAAATAGACTTGCAGCTGCAAGAGAATAGAAGTTAAAGCTTTTTATTTCCAGCTGGAGCAGTTAGCGTGGAAGACACATTTTTATCCTCTTCTTTCTTTTCTTCTTTCTCGGCCTTGTCATCTTCCTCATTCTCATTTAAGAAATTTGATTTTTTCATGCATGCTGCAAATTTTCGGGCTTTTTGCTGCTGAATATCATCTAGCATGGCTTGAATTTGCCTTGCATCTTGAATGTCATGTTGCTTCAAAACAGTTGAAAAAACGCCGATAAGCGTTTCTCTAAAAAGCTTCACGGCCATCTGACGATCGCTCGGGTCTCTTAACGGGTTTGGATTCATAGCTGCAGCTTTACTTTCTACAAGCTTGATCACTTCTTTGTCTTGCTGCTTGAGCTCTGCTACAATTCCAGCCCATTCCTTTTCGGGTACCTTGAATTTTTTTAACGTTGCACTTACAAAAGGTTCAGGAAAATAGGAAAGCAAAAGCTCTTTTGAGCAATCGTCTACTGATGGTTCAACAGCCATAACTTCGACAGGCACCGTAAATGCCAAAGCTCCCAAACACAATGAAAGCACATAGTATAAAAGCTTCATTCTTCTCTCCTTAATTTTAGATAAAACTAACCTTACTATAAAGCTGGGATTCCCTCCGGCTAGCTAAACAGGCCTTCAACCTAGCTGCATGAGGTCCCTTGATGTATTCAAAGCTTGAACGAATTACCACGGGACTTACAGGAGTTGCGACATTTAAAGCAAGCATTATATCGTTGTACCCGGTAAGTAAAACCTGCAGAAGGATACAAACTGCCCGACTTGAATCAAAGGGATTTACCAAAGGATTAGGCCTCATTTGATTGGCTATATTTTTGATTTGAGTTGCCATTCGCGGCTTTCTCTCCCTAAGAGATTGATAGATGGGCTTCCATTGACTTTGTGAAACGTCCTTCATATTCAAGGCTTCACTTAAACCTTCATAAGAAAAAAGCCGGCTTTAAATTCTTTGAACCAGGTCGACGTGTCGCCATAAGCCTTTAAGAAGGAAGATAAAAATAAAAAAATAAACACAACTTTTACCCCCTCTAAGCGAAAGACTTAAGCTTCTAATTAACATAGACTTAACCTCATGCGTTCCCTTTACTAGGTTTGACGATCTTTTTATAGACTATGGAGGAAAGTAATTTTTTGTAAAGCCCCTCTTTAAATAATAGAACTCAAAAAAAATTTAAGTAAATCATCCCCTTAAAAATAAGATTGCCTATATACATCAAATCCCGTTTGTTTAAAATGCTTTAGGGTGGAAACGCCCTTATCTTTTTTAATTTTTTTTTAAGATTTAACTTTTGAGAAGGATTATGACTTTTTCCACCCCGCCGGGGGACGTTAAACGTCTTATTACGCAATTTGAATCACACCCTCCCCCTCCAGCTTCACTCCTCCTCAAAAAAAGCAGGGGAAGCTCTATATCCGCATCTGCCTCCCTTCCCTCTTCTTCCTCAACAATCTCTCCTCGTATAGGGATACCGAAACTCAAAATACCAAATTCAGAATCAAACGAAGTTTGCGAGCCTACCTCCTCCTTGTCAATAAATGACATCAAAGAAATGAGCAGCGGGCCAAAAACAACCTACAAGGTATTCAAAGCAGGCACTCGCACATTTTCTACCAATCCCCTTATTTCCCCGCGAGTAGAAGAAAAAGGAAAAGGGTCTAAATATTTAGATAAAAAAATAAAAAACTTTTGGAAAGCAAAGTTAGAAGGGGAAGAGGAGGCGTTATCTTTTAATTTGTTTCAAGAAGAGTGCTTTCTTTATCCCTTGCAGGGTCTCATGGAAAATGTCGCACATGCTTCAACAAAATTAGAAAAGTACAAAAAACCTACCAACCCTATCAACTCAGATGACGCTCTTCATCAATTAGCAGAGCAGTTAAAACTTCTGCTTGCCCCTATGGCGCAAACTTCTCTCTATCATAAAATTGAGCAGCTTCGCCCTCTTCTGCCCTTAATCTACGATTTAAAAAAATTAAAGGAGCTAACAAAACATAAAAAAAGTCAAGATTTGCCCACTTTTTTTGATGAGAGTAATTTAAAGCTAATAAAATTTCTCCTCGATTGGAATATCTCCAGCTCATTTTATTGGAGTGAAGCTAAATGGGAATCGACATACAAAATACCGGCAAGTGAAATCGTGCGCGCGCTAAGTCCTCTAGAGGCTAATCAAACAATTGCAGAGGTTTATTTAAACGGAAAATATATCCTTAAGGCGGATACCCCTCTGACAAAAGAAGCCTTATTTACAAAGCTCCTCTTAGCTATTGCTACAGAACAAGGGTTGGGGGAAATTGAAGTTGCCAAACAGGTCGGTATCTTTCTCTTTTTTGCTCAAGCGCAGCCTGAGGTTTTAAGAAGCATCCAAAAAGCCCTTTTGTCCTCTCCAACCAATTGGGATAGGATTAGCAAAATTATCGCCTATCAAATTCCTGAAAGGATTCAAGAAAAATTCCACCTTTTAAAAGAAGAACTTTTAAAAAATATCCAAAAGGCTTTTACAGAAATTCCTGCATTTAAGCATCTAAGCACTTTCTCTACCGATGAAATTTTTAGCTTCCTTGATAAAGAGACTAAAGAGGGAAATGACCTCGACATCTATGTCGATCGAATGAAATCAACCCTACGTCACGCAGAAAATGCCCTTTTACGCCTCCTTATCCCTGCTTATAAACCTCTGCAGCTTTGTACAGTCAGCTGTATGGGTTATACTTCTGACATTCATAAAACATATCTTAACGCCTTGAGAGATGGCTCGCATGAATTTTTAATGCGAGATACCCATGAGATTATCCGAAGTTTTCATTTAACCGTTGGCCCTCATCATTATGGCGTCACCATTCCCTTACAATATGGCGTGTATCCTAAAATAAATCCTGATGACAAAGAGTGCCATAAAATCAACCAATCCCTTAGGCTCTTTACCTTCAATTTCAATTGGACTATCACCTCAGCTGCAGAAAATATCCTAGGCTGTTTAGATGTAGACATTTTAGTTCATGAAGAGGCTAAAAGAGAATCTTCTAAACTTTTAGATATAATTAAAATATTTAAAGAAGGATCCAATAAACTGAGAGCTCTCGCTCGCTTCCAAGAGGAGAGCTTCCCTCCTTTAAAATTAAAATACCAAAAAAAGCCAGAGCCTAAACTCGCGTATGTATAAGGCCATTTATTTTAACGGACAATTTTACCCAGCCGACGCCCCTTTATTTACAGCTAAGGAACGCTCATTTTTATATGGAGATGGTTTTTTCACCTCCATCCGCCTCTTAAACGGGGAGGCAACACACCTCTCCTTACACTTCGAACGTTTAAAAAAAAGTGCAGAAGCCTTAAATATTTCTTTCGCCTCAATTTGCACAAAAGCTATTCAAAAGCTTATCTTTCTTAATCAAGCTGAAACTGGCTTGTGGAAGCTAAAAATTATCATTACAGGAGGAGATACGACTCCCTTAATGCTTCATTATCGGCAAGGCAAAGTCTTAATGACTTTAGCTCCTTATGAAGCCCCCCCATTCCAGCCTCTTTCTTTAGGCCTTTTCCCCGAACCTATCTTACGCCCTTTTGCTCGCTACAAAACGCTCTCTTATCTCGATCAATTAGCCGTAAAGCATATGGCGTTAGTTCAAGGAGTTGACGATATGCTCATTTTGTCTTCCAAAAATGAACTTCTCGAAACAGCTTTTTCAAACATTTTTTGGATGCATGAAAAAACTCTTTATACCCCTTCTCCTGAATTACCTTTGTTGTATGGTGTCGGTTTGCAAAGTATTGAAAAGATGGTCGTGAAAAAAGATTGGAAAATTCAATATGGAGCCTATCGATTAGAAGAAATTCCCGTAAATGCCCAAGTCTATGTGTGCAATGCTTTGATGGGCTTTCGCCCAATCATTCAAATTGCAAGCCGCGTGTTTGTGCGAGATCCATCCCTGGAACACTTGCTAAATAATAAACAGTAAGGCTACCGATAAAACCGCTAAAGTGAAAGTCAGGATACAAAACGTTTGGATAGAAATCCCTCCTTGATAAGAAAGATTAAGCTTAGAAGTGTTTTGTTTATATTCAATTAAGGATAGGATAAAAATTAAAATCCCCCAAAGGATGAGGATAATTCCCACTATTCTTGCCGTGTGCGCATGGAGGGGATTTTCAAAAGTAAGCAAACGCACCACTCCAATTCCTCCCCCAACCCCCGCTAAGCCTGTTCTTATCCATGACAAAAAGGTGCGCTGGTTTGCAAGGCGAGTCTGTTCCATAGCAAGGGACGTTCTTTCTTGGGCCAGTGATACACGCGGATCGAGTCTTTCATTCTGGTTGAAGTTCACATTCTCCTCCTTGACAAGATGTTTCTTATTCTCCTATTATTTCTTCATAAAAAACGGTTTATATTTATGAGTCAATCTAACCGACCTTTTATTCTAGTGACTAATGATGATGGAATTCACGCTCCAGGAATTAAGCATTTATGGCAAGCAATTTCCTCATTTGCCGATGTAGCGGTTGTTGCGCCGTCAGCTGAACAATCCGCTGTAGGTCTTTCCATTACAGTGCGTAGCCCTTTACATATTGAAAAAATTACCTGGCCTACAAATATCCCTGTGTGGAGCGTGTCGGGAACCCCTGCCGATTGCGTCAAGTTGGGTTTGAATGTCATTTTAGATCGGGCCCCTGATTTAATTTTGTCTGGTATCAATCGCGGAACAAATGCAGGGCGCAATGTCCTTTATAGCGGAACAATCGGTGGGGTGATTGAAGGAATTATGCGTAACATTCCTGGAATTGCTTTTTCTTGTTATGATTCTCACGATCCCGCTTACTCACTTGCAGAACAATATGTCCCTTTAATCGTTCAACATATTCTGCAGCATCCGCTTCCTAGCGGCACCTTTTTAAATGTTAACTTTCCTTCAAAGCACTTCCAGGAAATTAAAGGAATCAAGTTAACGCGTCAAGGAAAGGAATATTGGATCGAAAATCCGGATAAACGAGAACATCCCAATCAAGGGCATTCTTATTATTGGCTGGGAGCTAAATTAGCGAAATTTGAAGAAGAAGCCGATTCCGACATCTCCCTCCTTCAGCAAGGTTACTTAACCGCTGTCCCTGTACACGTAGGAGAGCTAACTGATCATCGTCACCTCACCGCTCATCGTGAACATTTTGAAAGGCTCACCCTATAAACCCCTCATAAAAAGCTTAAAGGCCCTAAAAACCGACCTCTTTTTTTCAAAAAATGACAAACCCCTTAGCTAAAACAAACTGAACTAACTAGAGTATAGACAATGAAAAGAATAGCTTTAGAACTACTCATGAAAAGGCTTGATAGTGAGATAAGGAAAAACGCGAGAGAAGGGACTCGAACCCTCAACTTCCGGCGTGACAAGCCGGTGCTCTAACCGATTGAACTACTCCCGCAGAGTATTATTAAAGAATGGGCGCAACAGGACTCGAACCTATGACCGCCTGTGTGTAAGACAGGAGCTCTACCAACTGAGCTATACGCCCTTGCGAAATAAGCACTAACTTTACTGTTTTTGCCATTTCCGTGCAAGCGGATTTTGTCATTACGCCCATTTTTTCACTCAATCTATTTGTTGCCAATGTCTTAAGAAGTAAATTTCCTTCTCAATATAAATGGCCTTTTCGCACTTTTTTGCTGTACAAAACCTCCCTTGATTCAGTACACTGTATGCTTCATTATATGCTTCATTCACAGTTTTTCCCGGATATTCGTCATGAAAGATTCATCAGTTGCTTCCTCTAAGCCTTTCTCCAGCCATGTTTTGGATTATGTCTTTATGGCTATCGGAGCTTTTCTAGCCGCTTTTTCTATTTCGGTTTTCCTAATTCCCAGCAATTTAATTGACGGCGGCATCGTCGGCGTTGCGATGATTTTCGGGTACATGTTCAAGCAAAGCCTGTTTCCACTCTTTCTATTTATCTTCAATCTCCCCTTTCTATATCTCGCTTACAAGCATATAGGGAAGGGATTTTTAATTCATATGCTGTATGCTGTGATTCTTTTTATAGGATGTGTTGTCTTTATTGAATCCGTCTTGCACGTTGAATTTCATGGAGATTCAGTGGAAGTGGTAGTCATCGGTGGAGCTATTTTAGGAATTGGAATTGGCTTAATTATCCGTTACGGAGGTTGCTTGGATGGCACAGAAATCCTCGGCTTGATCATCAATAAAAAAACGGGATTTACGGTTGGGCAAGTGGTGCTCGTGTGCAATATTTTTATCTTTGGAGGGGCAGGAATTGCTTTCCAAGATTGGCACTCTCCTCTCCTTTCTCTGATCACCTATATGGTGGCAAGTAAAGTGATGGATTCAGTCATCGTAGGATTAGATGAAACCAAGTCCATGTTGATTATCTCAAAATATTCCAATGCCATTGCACAAGCCATTATCCATGAACTCGGCTTAGGATTAACCATTATGTACGGGCGTGGAGGATACTCTGGAGATGCCAGAGAAATTTTGTATGTCATTGTGGAACGGCTTCAACTGGCAGAACTTAAAGAGTTAATTTATCGAGAAGATCCTTCGGCATTTATTGCCATTGAAAATTTACATGAGGTCGCCAATGGAAATCAAGGCCCTAAAACAGATCGCAACCAAAAATGGATTGAATTTTTTGTTTCCCGCACCTTGGGAACTAAAAAAGCTTAAATGACACCAGAAATTACTTTTGAAGAAGTCCAAACAGAAGCATTGCGTTTAGGTTGGGATGATGTAGGAATTACAGAGGCGCAAATTCCTCCTGACGATATAAAAGCCTATACCGCTTGGCTCGCTAATCATTATCAAGGGGATTTGCAATACATGGAGAATCTCCTGCGCTGCGAACCTCAACACTTCTTTCCAGGCGCAAAAACAGCCATCATCTTCGTCACCCATTATAAACAAGAGAAAGTCCAGTTTCGCAACGATGCGGGGGTCGTCGCCTCCTACGCCCGAGGAAGAGATTATCATCACCTTCATCGGAAAAGATTAAAAAAATTCATCCTTTGGCTTGAGAATCGTTCAGGACAAAGCCATATTGCCAAAGGCTTTAGCGATTCTTCCCCTGTGCTTGAAAAAGCTCTTGCTGTACAAGCTGGGCTCGGTTGGTTCGGGAAAAACACCTTGTTAATTCATCGCCGCTTTGGCACTTTTCTGCTCCTTTCAGGCCTTTTTACCACGCTTGAGTTTCGAGAAAAAACTTTAAATCTTCGCTTACCACGCTGCGGCACCTGTCGCCGATGCTTGGAGGCGTGCCCTACTCAGGCATTTGAAGCGCCCTATATTTTAAATGCGACAAAATGTTTATCTTATCACCTGATTGAATCTAAAAAAGAAATCCCCGAAGAAATTCGCCATAAAAATCCAGGTTATGTTTTTGGATGTGATGTTTGCCAGGACGTTTGTCCCCACAATGTTAGGCCAAAAACTTCCCCCTTGCCCGAATTTTCCCCCCAACAGGGCATGGGCGCTTATCTATCTTTTGAAGATATGGAAAAAATTGAGCAGAATCCGGAAAAACTATTTGGCACGCCGCTTCAACGGCGTGGCGCAGCGGGATTGAGACATACCATGGAAACCTTAAATTTGCAAAATCCCAAGCAAGATCCTCCTCCGGAACTACAAGAAGATGAGCATGGACAATCTTGAGGCAAGCCTTCTTAAAACGAATTGTTGGAGTGTTTTTAGAATCCCCTCTAATCTTGCCAATGTTTTAAAATAATGACCTAATTAACGGCAGTTCTCTAATTAGAGAGCTTATCCACTTTAGAACCTTAGCAAGGCCTCTCCTTCTAGCTTGCTAGGCAAGATACCTTCAAGAAACAAAACGTTGAGGGATGAATAGCAATAGGGATGCCACCATACCAAGAGGGTCATCCTACCTGGCAAACCAGATGGCAGAACATCCCTTCCTCTATCAAAGCTAGGAACCCCATGGCCACCTGTCCACCCTGTCTTCTCTTGGTGGTGGGGTTTCTCTGCGGGACAGAAGCAGAATTCTTAACACTCCGTGCAGGAAACGCTCGCTTAGGGTAACTTGGCCTTATTTAAAGGATTCATCTCCCCCTGCTTTGCTAGTTCAAGCAAGTGGCACCGGCATCCTCTATTCTGTTCACGTTTAGTAAAATATTTGGATGGACGCAAAGAGGATCGTTATTCACCCCTAAAATGAGGGTGTCGTTAATTAACCATTTGTCAAAAATGAACGAATCTAACCAGCAAACTTTCCAAGAAGAGCCGTCGTTAAGATAAACAATGCTATTCACATAGTCGATATCGGAGATAAAATAGGTATAAATTCCACGATAGAGGGGCCCTGCAAAAAGATTGACTGGGACAATCACATTTGTATCTAGATTCACGAGACTATAATCATAACTCGAAAAGAAATTGCTATTAGGCGTTACAATAATTCTATCAGAAGTTAACCAATTTAAAGTTTTATAACGATCGGAAGAGCAGACTAACCAAATGGAACCATCATTTAGTTCCACCTCTCCACCGTCAAAAGAAACCACATAAGGATGCCGATATACCCCTTGGTGAGTTGTGCAATAACCTATAAACTTAGGCAATTTGGAAGAAGCTAGAAAGCGAGGATCCTTAACATCCCCAAAGCTTATCTCTTGACGTATACTGGCGGAGGTAAGTAGGACCTCTTTCACTCGTACCTCTTCCGTCTCTTCACTTTCTTCTGAAACTTCATGACGGGCCTCTTTGGCTATCACTCTTTCTGCATGAGGCTCTGCACGCTCTCCAATGGGCAGATGCACACGCTCTTCTTGCGGCTCTTCATTTGGCTTATCTTGCCCTGCCCATGCACTTGCACAGACACATAACAATTGTGTAAAAATAAATAAATGTTTTTCAAATTTCATCATTAATCTCTAGTTAGTTTTTTTATTATTTTTAAAGCGACTAAGAACGCGTTCCTATTGAAATACGTTTTGCGCCATCCTTCTCATTTTCTCGCGTTTTTTTTGCGTATTATCAGCAGGGGCTGGTACACCGCTCCCTCTTGTTTCTCCTTGGAAAGGGACCCCTGTAGATCGCTCTCCTACAGGAACATGGCCCGGAAAATTTCCCCGCGCAGGCAGGCCTCTCTCCCTTGTTTCTTCTTGGAAAGGGACCCCTGTAGATCGCTCTCCTACAGGAACATGGCCCGGAAAATTTCCCCGCGCAGGCAGGCTTCTCTCCCTTGTTTGTCCTTGGAAAGGAACCCCTGTAGATCGCTCTCCTACAGGAACATGACTCGGAAAATTTCCCCGCGCAGGCCGACCTCTCTCTCCCCAATTCTCGCTTCTTGTAGAACGTCCATGGCCTGAACCAAAACTTCTTCTAGGGATCTCCCTCACGAAGACTGAACCGAAGCGCCAAACTGCCCCACTTAATTGAGCAGCATTTCGTGCAAAACGGCTTCGACTTTCATCTGTTCTTACTGGCCTACTCTGGATAGGTTGTACACGAGGAGTACGCACAAAGCCCGGTTGCCGGGCTCTGCATACAGCACATAAAAGAAAAAATATCGGAATGGCCCCCACAAAAAAAACAAAAGGAGAGGAAAGGATGGTAATAGCCAGGATTGCCACTTTAGCTTTTGTGGAAAGTTCTCGCGTTAAGATTCTTCCCTCACCATTTTCTCTACAACTATAAACAAAGGGGTGAGAAGTAAAAATGACTGTATCACACATAATTTTCCTATATTTATTATTACGATTATTTTAGCGGTTTTTTATTTGAATGGGTCTTCCACCTACCGTCTTTAGAATATCACTGCGCCGCGCGCGTAGTTAAATACATTGACGTTAATTAGAATATTTGGGTTTTTCTTGCTTGAAAAATACCCATCATTCACACCGATAATCACCGTGTCATTCACAATCCATTTATTTATGGCTACACGATCGGATTTTTTCATTTTCCAAACAGTGCCATCTTCTAGGCAAACTTGGCGGTTGGAATAGTCGATTGCAACAATCCAGTGCGCATTAACGCCATTGTAACGTGGCCCTACGGCCAAATTTGCCGCCACACTTTTTTTCGTGTTGAGGTTAACCAATTTATATTGGTAAACGGAAAACCAGTTGTGATTGGGCTTAATTATAACTTGATCGCTTGTCAACCAATTAGACGTTTTATGCCGATCGCTTTTTTGAATTACCCACATCGAGCCATCGCTCAATCCAACGGTATCTCCTAAAGGAGAAACACTTAATGGATTCTGATAAACACCAGGATGATGGGTGGCTAAATTTTTGGTTGTAAAGGGGAAAAACTTAGCTAGCAGCTCGTTTCCTTCTTCGTCAACTTGCGGTCCACAAGCACTGTCATTCTCTTCAAACTCCATTTCATTTTCATCTCCATCTTCAGCCGCACGCTTTTCTTGAAGGGCGATGTGGTCTGCTAAAGGAAAGGGACGAGATCCTACCACAACGTGCTCTTTTTGAGGCTCGCCCACCTCTTGCTCCACTATCGTAGCTTGAAGGACGCCTGAAGAAATTAGCAAGGTACTCATGAGAACAGCTGATAAGTTTTTTAAAATAACTTTCATCGTTTTTCTCCTTTTGTTGATGCTTGAAGGCAAAATGATAAAATCATTCTACATTGAGATTTATTCAATAATTGCGACTAATACGCACTATCTCTCAGAATAATTAAGACAATGTTAAGATTAAATAAATTTTAGGTTATCTTTGAAAACAAATTTGGAAACGCCCAGGGTCGTATGGGCGTAAGCCTTTAATCTCGTGTAAATTGAGATCCTTCAGAAATTAGCTGGTCGATATAGGCAAGATCAAAATCTGCCTTTAAAAACTTGTTGTCCTCAAGCATGTATAAATGAAAAGGGATGGTGGAAGATACTCCCCCGATATGAAACTCACGAAGAGCTCTTTTCCCAATGGCAACAGCTTCTGCTCGGTTTTTTCCATGCACAATTAGCTTTCCGATCATGGAATCATAGTTAGGTGGGATTTTGTATCCAGAATAACAAGCGCTATCCACGCGTATGCCAGGGCCTCCGGGTGGTAGGTAATATTCTAACTGTCCAGGAGAAGGAGTGAACCCTTTCCTAGGATCTTCTGCATTAATGCGAAATTGAATGACGTGTCCTTCAAATTGAACATCCTTTTGGGTATATTCAAGCTCTTTCCCCATTGCAATTTTAATTTGCTCTCTAACAAGGTCTACGCCTGTCAACTCTTCTGTAACAGTATGCTCAACTTGAATCCGGGTGTTGACTTCCATAAAGTAAAATTGATGGTCTTGATCGAGCAAAAATTCAACCGTCCCTACTGAATGGTAGCCAGCAGCTTTCACGACCTTAATAGCTGCCTGTCCCATTTTTTCGCGAAGTTTTGCCGAAAGTACCGGACTTGGAGCCTCTTCAATTAATTTTTGACGTCGCCTTTGGATCGTGCAATCCCGTTCCCCTAAATGGATGTAATTTCCATGCTTATCTCCCATAACTTGCACTTCAATATGGCGTGGAGATAGAATCATTTTTTCCAAATAGACATCCGGATTTCCAAAACTAGCTTCCGCTTCAGCTCTAGCAGCTAAAAAAGATTTGTTAAACTCTTCTGCATGGTATGCAATCCGAATGCCCTTTCCTCCTCCACCAGCAACCGCCTTGATAAAAACAGGAAAACCAAGCTCTTTGGCAACTTCTAAGGCTTGGGCGCTATCTGAAACCACGCCGTCAGACCCAGGAATCACCGGGCATCCAACGCTCATAGCTGTAGCTTTTGCCTTGGCTTTGTCTCCTAAAAGAGCGATCGATTTGGGAGAGGGGCCAATAAAGTTAAGACCGCAGCTTTCGCAAATCGAAGCAAAATTTGGGTTTTCACTTAAAAAGCCATATCCCGGATGAACCGCGTCAGCTCCCGTAATTTCGCAAGCAGAGAGGATGTGAGGAATTTTTAAATAAGATTTACTCGAAGGCGCTTCACCAATGCAAATGGCTTCGTCTGCATGCAAAACATGTAAGGCTTCAGCATCCGCCTCAGAATAAACAGCGACTGTTTGCAAATTTAAATCATGGCAAGCTCTGATGATTCGCACAGCAATTTCGCCGCGGTTAGCAATAAGAACTTTTTGTATCATGCAAAACCCCTCTATTTCTTAGAGGAAATTTCAATCAATTTGGTGCCAAATTCGACAGGCTGACCATTTGTGACTAAAACCTCTACTACAATGCCTTCGACACCAGCTTTAACTTCGTTCATCACCTTCATAGCTTCGATGATGCATACGACAGTATCCTTAGTAATCACATCTCCTTTTTTTACAAAAGTGGGTTCATCTGGTGCTGGAGATGAATAAAATGTCCCAACCATGGGGGATTTGACATAAGTGCCAGGCAGGGATTCAGACTTTACCTCCTCCGGAATCGGGGTGTGAAGAGAAGAAGGAATGTCGCCTGCTTTAGAAGGGCTTCTGGAAGAACGGTGATAAGCCTCTTCATACTGAGCGGCAAAATGGGGCGGCGGTGAAGTAAATTCTGTTTCTAAAAAAGGAATTGCTGCTCCTCTCTCTAATCTAAGCTCGAAATCGCCTTCTTTTATAAAAAGCTCTTTCATATCACTTCGCCCCATTGCGGCCATAAGTTCTTTTATTTGCTTAAGTTCCAATTAAATGTCCCCCAATACGATCTAAACGCGTTGTATATATTCGTTTGCCTTGGTATCCACTTTAATGATATCTCCCACATCAATAAAAGGGGGAACCGGGACCGAAGCGCCTGTCTCTAAAACGGCAATCCTAGCTCCTGGATTTGCCCCTTTCCCCTTCTCATTTTCCACTTTCGATACCATTAACTCTAAAAATTGTGGGAGTTCAACAGAAAATACTGTATCTCCATAAAAAGAAGCCTTAATATCTACTCCTTCTTTTAGGTAATTGACTTTAGCGCCAATCACCTCGGGAGGAATTAAAATTTTATCTAGATTGCGAATATCCAAGAATAAATAGCTCTTTCCTTCTAAATAAAGAAATTCCAAATGTCTCTCAACGAGAGGAACGTCACTGACCGTTTGACCAATTTTAAAACTTTTTTCGACAACCTGATTAGTCGCAAGATCTTTTAACTTGGTTTTAATAAAAGGGGCGCCTTTTGGCACAGTGACTTTAACACTAGATTCTACTTTGTATAGCTTTTCGCTAATTGAAAGAATCATTCCAGGAGTAATTTGATTACTTGCAACCATAGTTAACCACGACTTCTTAAAGTGAATAAATTAAAACAAATTGAAGCATTATTGCTTCACCCGCAAAGACTCAACAGCTGCCTTGAGGTCTGCAGCATGAAAAAGATACGATCCAGAGACAAGCACATTTGCGCCAGCTTTGACGCATAATTCTGCCGTTTGGGGATTAATTCCTCCATCCACTTCAATCAAAAAAGGCTTTATAGTAGACGGGTCAGCACCTTCGGGTGCATATTTTCCCCCTTCACAAATGTTTAATTTGCGGCAAAGATCGCGCGTAAATTTCACTTTTTCCAAAACTTCAGGCATAAATTCTTGCCCACCAAACCCAGGATTGACAGTCATTAGAAGGACCATATCGCATTTATCTAAAAATTTCGGAATCATTGACAAAGAAGTTTCTGGGGAAAAAGCCAATCCTGCTTTGATATTACATTTTCGAATATAAGCTAACGTTTCTTCTATATCTTCAGTTGATTCAAAATGAAAAGTTAGCATATCAGCTCCAGCTTCAACAAATCTTTCAATATAATCGAAGGGATGATAAACCATTAAATGCACGTCTAAAAACATGGTAGTCGCTCGATTAATCGCAGCCACCATTTTTGGCCCCATAGTGAGATTGGGGACAAAATTGCCGTCCATAATATCAATGTGAATATAATCTGCTCCAGCATCTTCAACGCGGCGTGCTTCATCAGCCATTTTTCCAAAATCCGCAGAAAGGATAGAGGGAGCAATTTTAAGAGAGTGGTTTTCCATTGGTAAAATTAACCCTTAGCAAAGCATAAAACTTGACTACTTTCATATAGGATTATATTAGCAAAGTCAAGATTTTTAGCCTTATAGAAATGTAGCATGCGTAGGTTATTTTCCCTTTCAGAGACCTTTCTAAAAACCTTCTTGATACCTACTCAATATAGCCATTTTCTTATCTTTTTCATTTAAAAAGAATTAAAAGCTTTTATTTATACCAAACTTGTTAATAAAGCGGTGAGGTTAAAAAAACTTCCAGAAGGCCTCTTGCTGCCATAAAATTTCAAGGATTGTTTAAAGAACGAGTAGTAGACAAAGATATTTGCGCAGATAAGGCCCTATCAAAGGATGAACCAAAAGAGAGCTTTAGCTTTTTTATTTTCCACTTGCTCAAGAATTAAAGCATTTTAATTAGCCCGTCCAGCTTGGCCATAATACTTAGGGTCCTCCTATATGTAACAGCAGGCCCAAATCTTTGGTAGATAAACTGGAGGTATAAAGGGGAATTAAGCCAAGCTTACGGGACAGCGGCCAGCCCCACGGCGTCTTTATTCTTATTGAGATTTTTGCTGGCATGTCAAATGCCATCCTTCCTCATGCAGACCAGCAGCAAGCGTGAAATCCTTAGCGCTAGCTTTCCTCTTAGCAGAATAGTAGATTCCTACAAGAAAGCTTTTAGGCCGGGCATTCTATCAACAGCCCTATCCAGCAAAAATAGCTCTGCAGGATAAATGAGGGTAATAACAGCTTTTCAGCCAAGTTAGCTAGGGTATTCGTAGTAGGGATGCAGCCAGCCATTTAATCCGCTTTTCTATCAAAAATCTAGCTCTTCACTTCCATTTAGGTCCTTTTTTTTATTATTTATGATACAGCTAATGATTAAATCAAGCGATGTCATTTATTTTTTAACACCCTAGAGACAAGTTAAAAACTTTATTTTGGACTACATGTGAAGTCCATTGCACTGCTACTCCATCTATATTTATTAAGCCAGTTCCCTTAAACTCTAGGCTCTAGGGCTATCTCACTTCTATTTCTTGGCTTGCGCTCACCTTGACGACAATAAACATCACATTTTCGCAATTACCTTTCAAAACTTTACCTACCAAGCGCTGAGCAGCATTAAAGCCATCTTTTTGCAAAGCTTCCGCTATTTTTTCTCAGGTACATAATCTTTTAATCCATCGCTAGCTAAAATCAAGGTATCGTCAAGTATTAACTGATGGATTGTTATTTTTGGCTTTTGAATGATAAGGGGTTTATCCTCGGTGACAGAAACATCGGTAAAACCAATAGAGCGACTGACATTCAGCCCGAAACTTCCTTTCCGATCCGATTTATATCAACGCAACTCTTTTGAATTTTCAACCTTGGGCCATTCGACTTCAATCCAAGAGTCATTAATTATTTGCAACAGCTGCTCTAAAACTTTCTCTTCCCAGCAAAATAATAGGGGCGCCTGGAGTTATAGCAATGGCAGTACTTCAGGCGCCAAGAATCGACATAGAGAGGGGCTCAGCTCCACCCTAAATGCAAAAAAAGGCCCCTTAAATAATTTTCAAAGGGATTCCTTAGATGCTTGAAGCATCTTTTTGGCTATCCCAGTTCTCAATAGTTTGCTGAATAGTTTGAAAGAGAAGCCGCTGCTTGTAAAAGTCATCGCAGCGGTAAATGTAACCGATATAAGAAGCTTCATAAATTCTCACGCAAAAGCTGGCCAAAGAGATAGAGGGATAATTGAGCTTTTTAAATACCCGCTGCAATTCTTCTTCTAAGGCCCAATCTTCTGCGGCTACCATGGCTAAAGCAAAATCTGACTCACTTTGAATTTTGAGCGTATAGGCTTCCTCGTTAAAAAACCGCTCTTCAATCGCCTCCATTAACAGCAAAAAGAGCGCCTTTAAAGCTTCCACTTCTAAAAAAGTGCGCATGATAACAGGTTTTAAAGAGTAAAAGAAATTCTCGAGCAAAATCTCGTTGTAATTTCGGGTAGAAGACAATACATTTTTGAGCTCGAGCAATAGCTCATTTTGCTTGGAGATCATGCCTCCGTTAAAATCCCGTATTTCCCCTACAATGCGGGAGATCTCAGAGACTACTGCTTGCCTAGCTTCATTTAAGTTAATCGAATGATCGCGCCGCAAAAACTGATCTTTGGAGACTTTTACCCGAAAAACAGTGGCCTCTTTCTCATGCTTTTTGCGCAAGGTTCCCACGATTTTACACCCATCGTGAATACACTCGAGAAAAGTAGAGCGATTCTTAAACATTTCCATAATAGGCAAATCATTGGGTTTAAGCACGCGCACTAAAATAATGGTAAAAAAGAGATGTAAATGCGTTTGTTCGTCAAAAGTGATGATGACTTGAGGGATATCGCGGATATATTTAATTTGGTTGCTTAAGATCAATATATTGCGCATCACTTCCTCTTCATTGCGGGGCATGAAGAC
This sequence comes from Parachlamydia sp. AcF125, assembly GCF_018342475.1. Classification (NCBI taxonomy): domain Bacteria; kingdom Pseudomonadati; phylum Chlamydiota; class Chlamydiia; order Parachlamydiales; family Parachlamydiaceae; genus Parachlamydia; species Parachlamydia sp. AcF125. The sequence goes on from NZ_JAEMUD010000003.1 coordinate 224,506, forward strand.
GGGGTGCATAACTTGCTCAATCCGTTCTTCCACTTCGGTTAATAGCTTTTTCCGCAGAAGCTGAACTTCTTGGCTAGTAATCGGGCTATTGTCACTTTTTTCAATTTCAATATAGAAAGTGCAGGCACTAAAAGTCCCCCGACGGTTAGAAAAGAAAGAATTTTCCACGGCTTGCGCTTGAGGAATATAATTTTGGATCCCTTTGATTAAATGCATTTCGTCTAAAACTTCTTTATCCTGCAAAAAGTTGATGCCGATGATAATAGAAAGTACAGACCTAATTCTTCCCTCTATTTTCACTTTGGATCTAAAGGTTTTTAAATGCATATGCCTGGATTTAGGAGCATGCTTAATCGCTTTTAAAAGAAAATTCCGAAATAAGTATTGGTAACAAATCATACGGCATAAGTGATAGCTTTCACGGCTTGCTTTAAACCGATCCTCACACATCACTAACACATTTTGCATTTCGCTAAACAAATCGGAATCAAAGTATTTAGGATAATGCGCAATCAAGCCAGCAATACGCTCTTGCACGCGCACGGTTTTGTCATCATTGGACAATCCTTTGACTTCTAGGATGCGGCCTGCATAATACCCTGAATTTATGCCAAGCTTAAGCTCTGTCAACAGTAAGGGAAGATTTCGATGGATTAATTCGAGATCCTGCGCGCTCTCCACAGAAATCAATAATTCTGAAACCAGGTAAATATCAGGCCCTAAATGGGGAAAGCAAAAATCTACCGAATGCGCCAAAATCACATTTAACCGTTTTCCCGGTACCAGCCAACAGCTCAACATCTCAAAAAAAAACTTAAACACATTCGAACGAGATTTGCAAAATAGGCAAAACGACAGAGTGGAGGGTGCGCTTTGCTTGGAGAGGACATCGATAATCGGTAAAGCCCTATTTAAGTTGTCCGCTTGCTCCTGAACAGTTTTCTCTTGGTCGAATAATTGGTCAGAAGCCACCCTTTTTAAGATATTTTTTACAATCTCCTGATAGTGGGGATAATTTACGCTCTCTCTTTGTTCGCCAAAATCGATGGCGATAGGGGGAATAGACATATCTTTAGAAATTTTAGTTAAAATTTTCATTAAATGCTGCTGTGCAGTTTAAAGAAGCGCTCATAGCGCTGCGATCGATGATATTTTCCTCTTCATATACAACCACCTGATTCAGCTGGTTTAACTCGCCAATTAAAGTCCCCGCAAACTGGCATTTGGCAAAGTCCATGAAAGAGCGCACGTATAAGGCCAGCTGATTTCTACTAGCTAAACGGATACAGCGAGGATGTAATACACTGTGCCCTATTTGAACGATATTAGCGGCCATTTCATATGTCAGGTGTGAATAAAGAGTGGCGTTTGGATTTATTTTAGGATCTTCAGAGTAAATGCCTTTGACGTCTTTAAAAAATTCGACACATTCAGCTTTTAGCGCCAAGCCCAATGCCACGGCAGAGGTATCCGATCCTCCTCGACCAAGCGTGGTGATCTCTCCATTGCGGCTGACCCCTTGAAAACCAGCGACGATCACAATTTTGCCAGAATCTAAAGCCGAAAGAATGCGATGAGGCCTAACTTCAATAATATTGGCGCTGCTATGGTGGTCACAAGTGATAATCCCCGATTGGCTTCCCGTAAAACTGACAGCTTGTTGGTTTTTATCAGCTAAAGCCATGGCGAGCAATGCGATGCTAATCCTTTCACCCACAGAGACGAGCATGTCGTATTCTCTTCTAGGTGGGTTTGGATGCACTTGCTTTGCTAAAGCAATTAATTGATCAGTGGAGTTTCCCATGGCACTAATGACAATAGCGATCCGTTCATATTCTTGCTTTCGCGCCAATATAATCTCTGCAATTTGTGAAAAATGATCTGGAGAAGCTACAGAAGCACCGCCAAACTTCATAACAAGCGTCTTTTTCATAGAATTCAAAACAAGCTATAGAAGAAATTTTATATTTTAAAGTTAAAATTCAAGCCAAGCATTGCGATTATTTTTCAGACTCAAAGAGACTTTTTCTTAACTTTAATCCAAATAAGGTGTAGACTACCATACTAAAATTTACGTAACGAGTCAACGCCAATATTTTTTCTTGAATATCCGATCCTTTTTTTTGTTTTCTGGAATGGTTGTAATAGCCTTTAAAAAGTATTTGTGACCATTTACAAGCTTTCTATGCTTACCTCTCTGTTTTAAGCTGTTAAGGAGAGAAGCGGAAGGCCTAATAAAGACTTCGGTAGTTTAGGAAATAAACTAGGGAGTTGAGAATTTTTTCGCAGCATTTCCCAAGGATTGCCTTAATGCCTCAAAATGCATGTTTGTTTGTTTTTTAATACTTTTATTATCAAGTTTTTGAATATTCGTATAGCAAATTTGCATAATTTCCTCCAGACGCCTAAAGTACAGTTCGCCTTGCCCCCAGATTTGATTATTTAATAGAACAAGAGCGCGTCTGTCATCCCTTTTTTTAAGGGCCTTCTTCTTCCAAATTCCCCTAAGGATATCTAATGCCTTCCCCTGCCCACAAGCAATCATCCAATTATAATAAATTACAGCCATGATCGCATCCCGCTCTTCTTTTAAGATCCCTTCAAATGGTTTCATAAGCTCCCAAAATTTTTCTAAATTCTTCGAAGCTCCATCTATTTGATTGATGGAGTCAAATATCAGCACCACATCTTTAAGATCAACAAAGTAAAAAGGTTTGCATAGAATGTCAGTTAAGGAAAAAAAAGAAACTTCAAAGTGATTGAATGTTTTACCTAAAATTTTTAAAAGCAAGCAAAAATCAGAGTACTTATAACGCTCTTCATCTGCTGCTTTAAGAGCAAGGAGTTGGGCTAATTTAAATTTAAACACGCGTGAGGCAGGCTGGCAATCTAGGATCAACACCATGCTTTTTAAAAGCCCATTAAAGGACTCACCTTTCTTCAGCGATGCTTGGAGGATTTTAAGAAGTTTTTCAGGACTTGTTACGAGGGAGACGAAAAGCTTAATTATTTCAAAGGGAATCGACTCCTTGCCCTCACAGTTATTTGAAAAACATAATCGTGAGATCGCAGGGATTAAAAGCCCTAAGTTTTTTTCAATAGTTAGGAGCGGGGTTGCTTGACAAAGTTCTTTAACTTCACTTAGCCAAGCTTCATCCACGTTAAAACATTTTTTAACTTCTTCACATAACGGAATCACATGCTTTATAAATCCTTTACTCAAGCATAACTCTAAAACCGTTTGCAGAATAAGCTTTCTATTAAAATGAGAGAAGTTTTTTAGCTTATAATTTTTTGAAATCAAGCGAAAAATATTTTTAACCTCGCTTTTAGCTAAATCTTTAGCGAAGTACTTAAAATATAAAACAATAAGAGAAAATCCTTTTTGAAGTAAATCAGGTGATATTCCATAACGCTTCAACATTTGACTAATGAGGGTAATTTTGGGAAAAAGGTTTTCCCAAAATACATTCAGATTTAAGGCTTGTTGTTCCATTTTAAATAACTCGCCTTGCATGCGGCAGATACTTTCTATTTCAAGCCGATCGTACTGCGCTGTTTTCTTTCCTAAAATCGTATAAAGTTTCTCTAGATAGCATTGGTAGCAGGATTGCATTTTTGCTAGTTCCGGAAATTGAATTAACAAAGAGATTAAGGCCATAAAATCGGCCGCATAAATAGAGGATTCGCCTAAACTTTTTTTAAATAAGTTTTCACAAATTGAAAGAAAAACTTCATCCGGTCCTGACAAAGTGGAATTCGCCTGGCTTAAAACCGCTAAGTAGCGGCTCATCAATACATAGCGTTGAAAGATAGAAAATTCATGTTTTTCAAAAGCAGCCAGAACTAGTTGAATATCTGCTTCTTCCCTTTTGGGATGGTTAAGTAAATAGGCGATTTCTTTTACTACTAAACGTTTATTTTGGAGGCCCTTCAGCATGCAGCGCGTTAGATCTAAATACACCTTATCTGTATTTTCTTCCCCCATATGCTCTAGTTTGAAAGCGTAAATAAAAAAGGTAATTAAGCTTTTTTTGCCCAGCTCATAATCTTTCACCGAGAGATCTTCCGGGCCTTGTTGAAGGACTAAGCTGATTAAATGAAACCACGTCTTTTTTTCTTCCTCTCCATTTAAAAACACGTGGTGACTTAAAGTTTTGAAATAATAATGCCATTTATGGAAAAGCTCTCTAGGACCGTTTTGAAAAACAATAAAAGATCGAAAAATAAGGGCGAGAATCTTGATTCCTATCGCAGGCTGCGGCCCAGACCTTCCATAGAGGGCAAAAAGAAATTCAATAAAGGAGAAGACTTCATCCAATCCAGCAATTTGCTTAAAATGGTGTTCGATAACCTCACACACTTTTGTGGCAATGGCCTCAGGTGAGAATGAAGTTAAAGTAAAAGTGGCTTTTTTTAACTCCTGCCATAACGCGGGGAAATAGTGGGGATTGAGATACTTATCAAAAATTTGCTGAGGGGCAAAAAAGTTTAGGGTCGGTTCCCTACTCATGCATACTGGAAGTGCCTGCATTTCTCGATACTCCTTGGGCGGTCAATTAGTTTTCAGTTGTGATAGGTGCTATGCAGCAAAGGAAATAGAATTTTGATGCGCAATTTATGAACATTCAAATGCTAGAAAAGGGAAGTAGATGTCAACAAGTTTGTTTATAACAAGAAAGTCTTGCCAGATAGCCTTTGATTAAGCCAAGTAGTGCCTTGCTTGAATCACATCTCGGGATATTTGAGCTTTTAAATGCTCGATAGAAGGAAATTTTTGTTCAGGTCGAATAAAGGAGTGAAACACAACTTCACAGAAAGTGTTGGGAAGATTATCTAAGGTTGCATCTAAAAGGTGCACCTCGAGAATAGGAACGCTCCCTTCCCGCATCGTTGGAGCAACTCCCAAATTTGCAATAGCAGGAAAATAAATTCCTTGGCGCCAAAGCTTTACTGCATACACACCATAGGGGGGAAGACACATTCCTGTTACATCAAAATTAGCGGTTGGAAATCCCAAGCGCCGTCCTTTACCCTGCCCAGACTTCACCCTCCCATAAAAAGAATAAGGCCTACCGAGTAATTGGCTGGCTTCTGGTAGTTTACCTTTTACAATCAGTTGGCGTATAGTGCTACTCGATATCTTAGTCGCTTCTATACGATATTCAGGAAGGTAGAGGAGAGAAAATTCAAGCTGATTTGCAATTGCCTTTAAGGTAGTCTGATCACCTTTTCTGTCTTTTCCTAAAAAAGCATCATGTCCCAGAATTAAATGGATAAAAGGAATATGTGCATGTAATTTTCTTAAAAAAATTTCTGCGGTTTGGTTAGCAAATTCTAAAGTAAAAGGAAGTAAAACTACCCAATCAATTTTTGCTTGCTCCAGCAGGCAAAGTTTGTGATCTAAAGTACATAACTGAGAAACCACATTTTGAGGATTAAGCACTGTGGAAGGATGGTTTTCAAAAGTTAAAACCGCTGTTTGGGCATGTTGAAGTTTTGCCACTTCCTTAAGAGCTTGTATCACTTTCTGATGGCCAAGATGCATCCCATCAAAATTGCCTATCGTTAAAATCACAGGCTGGGGCGTTCTTAGAAACTCCTGTAAGCGGTGAATGACTTTCATATGAGCAGGGGTTGAATATGCCGTTTAAGTTCTTCAAAAGTATAAGTAGAGGCTTTTAAGGGGACCCCATCTAAGCAATCTTTTAAATGAAAACGCCCACTTCGCACCCTTCTAAGTTGGGTAAGATGCGCCCCTATTCCTAATAACATCCCTAGATCATGGGCTAAGCTTCGAATGTAAGTCCCCTTACTGCAGGAAACAGACAAAGATAAATAAGGATAGGCATAATTTAACAAGCTTATTTGAACAGAAACTTTAACGGGCGGCCTTTCAATCGTTTTTCCTTGCCTTGCCAATTCGTAAAGTTTTTTTCCGTTTTGCTTTTTGGCTGAAAACATGGGAGGGATTTGCAGGATTTCTCCTTGAAAAGAAGCTAAAGCGGTCTGGATTTCTGCAAGTGACGGAATTCTTTCACTCTGCGATAAAATTTGCCCCTCGCAATCATAGGTATCTGTAGAAACGCCCAGGTACACCTCGGCTTCATATTCTTTATCTTGGCTTAAAAATTGATCGGATAGGCGGGTAAAATTTCTCCCTATCAACATGACCATCACCCCTGTTGCAAAAGGATCGAGGGTTCCCGCATGCCCAATTTTCTTTACTCCCAGCACTTTGCGAAGCCTAGCAACTAAATTAAAGGCTGTACATCCTCTTGGTTTATCAAGGAGAAGGATCCCTTCAACTTCTGGCTTATTTTGAGGAAGATTCATGATCATCGGGCTCTTCGGGTCTTGAGCTTTTTTCAATTTCGATTTCGCGAAGAAGAGTTTCGATGCGCATTTGACGGTCGACACTGTCATCCAAAACAAACGTTAGCTCAGGAAAGAAACGCATGACAACTTTTTGCGAGGCGTTTACAGCGATAAAGCCTGCTGCAGATCGCAAAGCTTGAAGGGTATCTTCTTTTTCTGTTCCAGTGCCCATTATACTCACATAGACTTTTGCATGGCGTAAATCTTTTGTGATATCCACGCGAGTGACGGTGGTCATTTCACTCACATAGGGATTGCGCACGTCTTTTTTGATTACCTCTGTAACCACTTCGCGCAATAAAGAGTTTAAGCGGTCAGTTCTCTGCTTTGACATAGAATTAAAGCTCTTGTGAAATATAAGTGACTTCAAAAGCTTCCAGCGTATCTCCAGCCTGAACGTCATTAAAATGATTTAAGAGAATTCCACATTCAAGTCCCTTTGCAACTTCGCGGACATCTTCTTTTACACGTTTTAAAGAAGCAATAGGCCCTTGCCATATCTTCTGCCCCTTTCGTTTAACGCGAATGCTATCATTTCGGCGGATAATGCCTTCAGTAACGTAACAGCCCGCAACAACCCCAACCTGTGAGGATTTAAAGATTGCTCTAACTTCCGCTTGGCCTTTATCTGTCTCCACTGGAATTTTATCCAATAAGGATGCCATTTGCTCTTTAATATCATCAATCGCGTGATAAATAATATCGTGTAAGCGTACTTGTACACCTAATTGTTTAACCAAAATGTCAGCGTGGCTTTCAATTTTTGTGTGGAAACCGAGAATTACAGCTTTAGAAGCCGCGGCTAATTGCACATCAGATTCAGCGATTTCTCCCACTCCCGATGAAATAATCACCAGCTCGGCTTTCGTCGATTTGATTTTCTCCAAGGCCACTTTCAAGGCTTCCAGAGATCCTTGTACGTCTGCCCTTAAAACAACGTGCAAGATTTTCTTCGCTGTTTCGGTGGCTTGTTGGAAAACGTTTTCTAAAGAAGCTTTTTTTGCCTTTTGTAGATTGACTTGACGAATTCCAAGCATGCGAGCTTCGGCAATGCTTCTAGCTTCTTTCTCATTGCTCACCACGATAAATTCTTGGCCTGCTTCTGGTAGGCCTGAAAGTCCTGTAATTTCTGCAGGGGTTGAGGGAGGCACTTCTGTCATCTCACAGCCAAATTCATCGTGAATGGTTTTAATTCTTCCCCACAATTGCTCAAAAACAAGAGCGTCCCCTTTACGCAGCGTTCCATTTTGCACTAAGATTGTCGCTTTAGAACCCATCCCTTTATGAAGCTCAGATTCTAACACAGTGCCTCTGGCTCTTGCTGAGGGATTGGCTTTTAATTCGAGAACTTCGGTTTGTAAGGCTAGCATCTCAAGAAGCGTTTTAATGCCTTCCCCTGTAGCTGCTGAGCAATTCACTGTGATGGTTTGACCACCCCAGGCTTCTGGTAAAAGTTCATGTTCAGCCAATTGTCGATAAACGTTTTCAGCATTAAAATTTGGCTTATCACATTTATTTAACGCCACAATGATTGTAACGTTTGCTTCTTTTGCATGTTGAATCGCTTCGACTGTTTGTTGACGAATGCCTTCATCTCCTGCTACTACTAAAACCACAATATCTGTTACGTCTGCACCCCGAGCTCGCATAGAAGAAAAAGCTTCGTGCCCTGGGGTGTCCAACACTGTTAAATCACCCACATCTGTGTGACAACGGAAGGCCCCAATATGCTGAGTAATGGCACCAGCTTCTCCAGCTGCGCGATTACTTTTACGGATGGCATCGATTAGGCTTGTTTTTCCATGGTCCACGTGGCCCATAAAAGCGACTACCGGAGGACGCGTCTTTAACAAAGAGGGAGCTGAGCCTTCAATTTCTTGTTTAATACTTTTATCTGTCACTCGGATTCTTTCCTCTTCCGATGTGTCAATCGTAATTTCACATCCGAATTCATTTCCTAAAAGTTGAACCAGCGTTTCATCTTCGAGAATATCGTTGATTGTCACTACGATACCTTGTAAGAAAATCTTGGCGATTAATTGAGAAGCTTTCAATTTCATCTCACTGGCTAAATCTTTCAACGAAATAGGTAAGCGCACAGAAAGAGAGGTGGGTCGCGTTACAGGCGCTTCTTCTTGTTGACGCACAGATTTGCCCCGTTTTCTTCTCCAGCTTTGGTCTTCATCCGTTTCTCGTAAACCTTGCCTATCACGAGAATCAAACGAACGCATCTGAGCAGGATGCCGTTTGACAGGTTTAACATCGCGAAAATCTTTAAACTTAGCCCCTTTCTTTTCCTCCTGAATCACTTCTTCCACTTTTTCTAATGGAGCAGCTTCCAAAGGCCTTTTTACTTTCGGTTTATGTTTTCCTTCTTGTGATAATGTATCTTCTTTCTCGGCTTCCTGAGGTAAAGACGTAGAAGGTTCAATTTTTTTAGGTTTTGCTATAGCCGGCTTTGGAGGAGGCAGCAAATCTTTAATATGTCGCCCAGTGGGTCCTAATTTTTCGCGCACAGGTGCTGGCCTTGGGGGAGGGGAAACTTCGACAGAAGCTGCTTTTCCAGGTTCTCGAGTAGGTTGAGAAACTTCCTTAGTTGTTTCCTGTTTCACAAAAACGGCGCTCTTTGTAGGCTCAGCTTCTTTAGGTTTCTTAGAAGGGTCAAGACCCACAACCTTTTCTTCTTTAGAGGATTCTTTAACACTTTCCGTTTGAATAATAGAAGCAACTGGCTCATCAATAACAGAAGGCTTTGCTATTTTCTCTTGGAAATTATCCCGATTGACTTCCCCTTCTGCCTGCTCAAAAGACTGCACTTCAACGCTTTCTATTGAGGAAACTAGATCTGTAGTTCCTTTTCCTTCGCTAGGTTCTGCAAAAACGGATTTGGAGCGGGCCCGAATACGTGGGGTTTCCTCTTTGGGACTTTTGGCTTCCCCTTCCGGTAAAGTTTTTTTGGAAAGCTTGCTTACCGACTTCGCTTCCAGCTGTTCTTGAGATTCAGATGCGCTTTTTTTTGATGCCAGCTTGCTTTTAACGGCTTCCAAATTTACCGCTTTTGCAATTTGGGTATTTTTAATTGTTAACTTAAGGTTTTTTGCCAAGGCCTTATGTCCTTTGTTTTCTTATTTGTTCTAATATCTTATCTGCCAGCTCAATGCTGATTCCAGGCACTGTAGCCAATTTCTCAGGAGCAGCAGTTAAAATCGCTCTTGGTGTGTTAAATCCTTCGGCGATTAGGTGCTCAAAAATGAGGGTATTCACACCTTCAAGGTTTTTTAAAGGTTGGTCTAGCCACGGTTCTTGTGCGGTCGCAAGCTCAGTACGCTCTACGGCCATCGCATGGTTGTATTCTGCCATACGTTGAACTTCTAATTCATACCCAATAAGCTGGCTATTTAAGCGCGCGTTCATTCCTTTTTTGCCAATCACCGCAGCAAAATCTGCATCATCCACCACAATGGAGATCGTTTTATCGTCTTCATTCACACTTACCTTGCGAATTTCAATGGGATCTAACGCATTTTGAAGCAATTCGATCGGATCATGAGAATAGGGAATAATGTCAATTTTTTCATTGTTTAATTCACGCACTACATTTTTTACCCGACTTCCGCGCATTCCGACGCAGGAGCCTACTGGATCGATTTTTGGGTCTGTAGATCTAACCGTCATTTTTGTCCGATACCCCGCTTCACGAACGATATGATCGATCACCACAATTCCCTCATGCAGTTCAGGAACTTCTTGCATCATAAGCTGCTTGACAAATTCGGGGTGGCTACGAGAAAGAACAACTTCTGCGCCCCCATTTTCTGTCTCATTTACTTCATAGAGAAGAGCTAAGACTTTTTCTCCCACGTGATATTTCTCAGTTTTTGGGTAATGTTTCGTGGGCATAATCGCTTCAACTTTTCCTAGGTCAATCACAATGTTCGATCCCCGCACAAAACGTTTGATTGTACCAGAAATGAGTTCATTCGTACGATGTCTATACTCTTCGTAAATCACATCCCGTTCTGCATTACGCAATTTCTGGGTAATAATTTGCCTTGCTTTTTGCGCCGCAATCCGCCCAAAATCTTTGGGAGTCGCAACAACATCAATAAATTGCCCTATTTCGCAATCTGGATCAATTTCACGGGCATCTTGCAAAGAAATTTCTTGAGCATCTACTTCCACTTCTTCCACAATCTCTTTTTCGCAGTAAACATCGATATTTCCTGTTTTGGGATTGATGGTAACTGTGACATTTGAGGCCCCACTAATACTTTTTTTAGCAGCAGCTCGCAAAGACTCCTCAATTGCAGCGATAACAATATTTCGCTTAATTCCTTTTTCACGCTCTAAATACTCAAAGATTGCAATTAGATCTTTGTTCATGTTTTTTTGCCTCTTCTCTCTGTGGCACACAACTCAGAATCTTTGTACCACTGATCCATTCTTGGTTAATTTTGTATCTATTGCTGATGCTTATTTCTATCCCAGCTTATGCTATTCCGGTCAAATAGCGGAAAAAATCTTTTGTATTTTTCGAATCTACTGCGGAGGCTGTGCATTGAGCTTGCTCTGAATTTTTCTTGTCTTGACTGCCACTTAGATCGTCTTTGAGATTCGACTAGGGTCTTTTTCAGGATATCCTTAGCGCCTCTTAAAGTTTTTAAGAGGCGCTTGCAGCGAATCATTTATGATTCTTCAGATTCATATGATTCAATATGTTCGCTTTGATCATCTTTGCGTTCTTCATCCGCGTCTTTTTTCTTGCGCTTAGATGGAGCCACTACAATGTCATCATGGTTACATTGATTTTGATCGATTAAATACTCTTTAATTGACAATGCAATTTTTTTGTATTCCGGGTCTAACTTAATGACCTTTGCAATCACCTCGTCTCCCTTTGCAACCACATCCTCAACTTTACCAAAGGCTTTATCCGATAGTTCTGTGACGTGAATAAGACCTTCAATCCCACTTTCTAGCTCAACAAATGCGCCGAAAGCGGTGATTTTGCTGACGATCCCTTTTACAAGAGTTCCGACAGGCATCGTTTTTTCAATGCTTTCCCACGGATTATCGCTTAACTGTTTTACGCCTAAGGTAATTTTTTTGCTATCTTTATCCACAGAAAGAATCACTGCGTCGACCACATCACCTTTTCGAAGCACTTCAGAAGGGTGGGAAACTTTTTTAATCCAACTCAAATCGGAAATATGAATAAGACCTTCAACGCCGGGTTCGAGCTCAACAAACGCCCCATAATTGGTTAAGCTTTTAATTTCAGCTTTGACATTTGTCCCCACTTGATATTTGTTTTGTACATCATCCCAGGGATTGTGTTCTGTCTGTTTAATTCCAAGAGAAATTTTTCCTTCTTCTTTTTGGACAGAAAGGACAATCGCTTCAACTTCGTCCCCTTTTTTCACTACATCGCTTGGATCTGTGACATTTTTCACCCATGACATTTCAGAAACGTGAATGAGTCCTTCAATGCCGGGTTCAATTTCGATAAACGCCCCATAGGGAAGCAAGTTAACAATTTTGCCTTTAACACGAGTTCCAGGAGGATATTTCTGTTCAATTTGATCCCATGGATTAGGCTCTTTCTGTTTTAGGCCTAAAGCAACCCGTCCTTTTTCTTTGTCAATGCTGAGAATTTTTACTTTTAGTTTATCGCCTAGTTGTACCATTTCAGAAGGATGCTTAATTCTCTTCCATGTCATGTCAGTGATATGCAATAATCCGTCGATTCCGTCTAAGTCTAGGAAGACTCCGAAATCTGTAATATTTTTAACTGTTCCTTCGCGGATATCACCTTCTTGAATTCTTTCAAGAACCTCTGCTTTCTTAGATACACGCTCTGCTTCCAATAATTCTCTGCGAGACACAACAACGTTCTTTCTTTCGATGTTGATCTTGAGAATTTTAAACTCATAAGTCTTGTCGATGTAGTCGTCTAGGTTTTTAATGCGTTTGTTGTCGATTTGCGAACCAGGCAGGAAGGCTTCCATTCCAATGTCAACCATTAAACCGCCTTTGACTTTACGCAAGACTTTGCCTTTAACAATCGACCCCTCTTCGCAATGTTGTAAGATGTATTCCCACTGACGAAGACGTTCCGCTTTCTCGCGAGAAAGCACGATTTGGCCATTATCATCTTCTGCCTGATCAAGTAAAACTTCTACTTCCCCATCTAACACGATTTGTGAAGGATCGGAGAATTCTTCCATAGGAACAAGCCCTTCAGACTTAAGACCCACATCAACAACCACATGATCTTTTGTGATCTCAACAATTCTTCCCTTCAGCACAGTACCAGGAATCATTGCGGTGGGCTCTTCGATGGATACATCTCCCCCTTTTTGGTCTAACATTGCTTTAAATGCTTGTGCGTCTTTTTCATCGAACATAACATCATCCACGATATTACTTTCTTCCCACGCACGTTTAAATTTATTACTCATTTATAAGGTTTCTCCTTCCTTTTTGACTAAAGGAATTATGCTATCAGATGGTTAAGAAAAAAAGCAACCGTAAAAGATCTCCAGATCCAATTAAAAAGGCGTAAGGAAAGGTAAGAAACAAAGAAAAAGCAAACGCACGTATTGATGGAATTATTTGACAAATTTACCTCATCCCTTAAATTTGGAATTAAAAGATGATCAATCTTGCAAGGGCTGAGGTTCTTCAAGGACAATTATATCATCTTTATAAGGATAATGTAAATGACCAAATTCAGGTTTTCTTTGAAGTTCCATCAAATGGATTGGACTTTCAAAGCGATCAATTTCATAACTAAGCCTAATATTTTCTTTTTCGATTCGCTCAACCTCCTTTTTAAGAGTGGGAATAGCAAGACGAATTTCGGTCAATTCATTTTGATGATCGATTAAACTATATAAGGTAAAAGCAGCACAAGAAATGCAAACGATAATTTGAACAAATAATAAATTTCGCTTGCTCATATTTTTTCCACTACCCGCAACTTAGCACTGCGGCTGCGGGGATTTATCTCCACTTCTTCTTCGCTAGCGATTAAGGGTTTTCGAGTTACAAGCCGTACCTCTGGCTCTTTATCCCGAAATACCCCTCCAATCCCTCTTGTTTCCCATTTGTCACTAGCCGCATGCCGAAAAAGATTTTTTACTATTCCGTCTTCTAAACTATGAAAGCTAATAACCCCTAAACGCCCCCCCCTTTTCAATCTCTTGATGGCGGCAGGAACCACTTTCTCGATCACCTCTAATTCCCTATTTACACAGATTCGCAAGGCTTGAAAAACCAAAGTGCAGGGGTGAATTTTCTTCGCCGGTTTCACATGTAAAACAGTCCGAAGCACTTCGACTAGTTGGAGAGTAGTTAAGATGGGCTTTTGCATCCTTGCTTTTACAATCGCACGCGCAGCCGCACGCCAATGCTTTTCCTCTCCATATTTTCGAATGATCCGCTCCAGCTCTTCTTGAGACCAGCTGTTGACAATAAGCGCAGCTGTGACAGGATTGCGGGGATCCATACGCATATCTAAAGGGCCATCTTTCAAAAAACTAAACCCCTTTTCTCCCCTATCCAACTGCATAGAAGACACCCCTAAATCAAGAAGAATTCCATCTACAGAGTCTACTTCTAATTGATCCAAAAATTTTTCCAAATCCTCAAAGTTACCTGAAATAAATGTGACTTTATCTTTCCACGAAATTAAATTTTCTGAAGCAATCACAAGTGCAAGAGGGTCTTGGTCGATGGCAATGAGCCGCTCAATTTCAGGGTGTAAAGCCAAAAGAGCAGCAGAATGTCCACCCGCACCGGCAGTCCCATCTACGAAAACACGTAAAGAGCAAGGGCTAAATAACTTAACCACCTCGTTTAATAAAACAGATTGATGAACTCTTGACATAACCTCTCAATTTAGATAGGGATAAGACCTAAAGCCTACCAGAGTCTTATCATTCATGCAATGAGATTGTAGGGGAGCTCCTTCCCTAAAAAAAAGAAGGCTTAGCACCTTTTTTTGCCATAGCGTCTTATTTTTGAAGCAAAGAAAAGTAGCTAGACAGCTTAATTTACAAGAAAATCGGGCCGTGATAAACTAAATATAAAGAGAATAAATGAGACGCTCACTTCTATTAAACTACACTCATTCAACGAGATGGATAATTGCCATGTTAGAAAGGTAATCGCGGCTTAAGGGGAAGGTTATTGATTTCAGCCTTTTTATAAAAAAATTGAACGATGTAGTAAGAGATAAATGAGGAGAGGTATGGCTACTATTGATCAACTAGACCTAAGCGTTTATAACTTGTACGCCATTCGTACCAAAATGTTGGAGCAAATTGACCAACAGTTAAGCCTTAAATCGGCTTCCTCCATTCCACCTCAAACCCAAATTGTTGACGTTTTCCCCAAGTTAACCGAAATAGACATTTTGTTAGGGATCGTTCCGCTTCACACCCCGTGGGCTTATTTTTATCCCCCTCAACGAATTCGCAATCTGAGACGCTCCCCTTTTGCCTTTTATCGGGTTGCTCCCTCGTTAGGCTCTTATGAAGCTCAAGAGGAATTAGAGGCAACCTTAGCTGCAATTCCTTGCAATACTCCCGAAGAAGAGCAAGAAAAAAAAGCCATTTCTAATTGTTTTAAACAAATCAACAAAATTAATGAATGGCTGGGATTCATCGTCGGCCGAATTGGACAATTCTTACAGGGGTAAGGGATGGCTAAAATAAATTGGGTAAAAACTTTGGGATGGACTGAAGAACAACTGGATGAGCTGCGGCTCACAGGTTATGCCTATTTAAGACAGGGGAAGTATGAAATTGCCCTTTCCTTTTATGAAGCCCTAGCGGCTTTAGCGCCCGAGAGCGCTTATGATCTTCAAACGTTAGGCGCGTTGTATTTGCAATTGAATAACCCCCTTAAAGCTTTAAAATGCTTTGACCAGGCGTTAAAAGTGGAGGCAGACCATGCACCCACTCTTTTAAACGTAGCCAAAGCCCTTTTTATGCTCGGGAAAAAAACGGAAGGTCTCAAATTGGCCCACCTTCTTCAAAATGAACCTAGTTTGGCCATTTCCAATACTGCCAAAGCTCTCATTTTAGCTTATAGCTAGGAAGCTCTTTTTAAAACTTTTTTTAGGCAAAAACAGACTTTTTGAACTTCTTCTTCTGACAAATCCACGTATAAAGGTAAAGAAAGCGCCTCAGAATAGTAGGCCTCCATTTCAGGAAAAAAGGGAGAAATATCCCCTAAAGAGGATTTATAAACCGGATGCCTATAAATAGGAATATAATGCACTTGAGTTCCAATTCCTTCCTCATACAGCTTTCGCATAACTTCCGTGCGGGTTTGTTTTATAGCTTTGAAATCGATTTGCACCACGAATAGGTGGTAAGCACTATAGGCATCGTGCTTAGGAGAAAAAAAGTTTAGATGGGGCGTATGCTTGAATAACTGCCGATAAAGGGCAACAAGTCTTTGCCGTTTTGAGATGAAAAAATCAAGACGTTTGAGCTGGCTAAGTCCTAGTGCCGCCTGTAATTCCGTCATATGAAAATTGCCTGTGATTTCTTCCACTTCATAATACCACGGCATTTTCTTCTGCATTTCTCCATTTTTTTCGATCCCATTATTTCTAAAACGGCGCAATCTCTCATCTAAGTCGGGATCATTTGTTAAAACCATTCCCCCTTCACCCGTCGTTAAATTTTTTGCGGGGTGAAAACTGAAAACAGTCATCGCACTCCACCTACAGCTCCCCACTTTTTCACCGCTCGGATAGCGGGAACCTAACGCATGCGCAGCGTCTTCAATGACTAAGACGTTTGGATTCCGTAGCATTTGATCCAATTTTTTCATGTCAACTGGAATGCCGGCAAAATGGACTGGAAGCACCACCGTTTTTCCCCTAGAAGCAGGTAAATTGGCATTGCACGCTAATTGCTCTATGTTTAAGTTTCCACTTTTCCGATCAATATCTACAAAAGTGGGGGTGGTTTTTCTTAAAGAAGCTACCCCTGTACTGATGACAAATGAATTAGGAGTAGTGATAAAACGATCTCCAGGCTGAATTTTTCCCACATGACAAGCAGCCATTAGCCCTGTTGAGGCGCTGTTAAAAGCAACGGCATATTTTGCTCCGCAATAATTTGCGATTGCTTGCTCAAAAGCTTGCACATAAGGCCCACGCGTTAAAAAACTGCCTGACATCGCTTTCATCACTTCTTCTCTGTCGGAATCGTCAATGGATTGACGCGCATATGGAATAAAATTTGGGGCTTCTAACACAACAATTTCCTCTCTCAGTAAGTACACATAAAGGATGAAGACTCGGTAGGAATCTGTCAAGAATTTAAAACATATTGCAGAGTTCCGGCTATTCCTATTTTCCTTCTGGTAGTTTTGAAGGGAATGTTTAAGTATCTTTTCTTGCTTTCAATTTTAAACCTTGGAAGAAAAAGTTCAGAAGAACAAGGGCCTCTCATGCAAAATATCTACACAGACAAGCCCTTGCAAACTCGTGAATCCCTCTAAAAGATAGGCTGCTCCTTAGTAAAAGCAAAGTGGGCGCGCATCTTGTGGCATGAAAGTAAGAAGCAAATCCCCTGGATTTGTTATCTACCATAGAGATAAGAGGTGGATGTTATCAAATGATAGCCTTCCCTTTTTAATCCAAGCATAAAAAACCTTTTTATCAATCCGCTAACAGTTCAAATAAAGCTATCCACCTCTCTATTCAATAAAGTATGAACAATACTCTGGTAAAAATGAGACTGCTTAGCATGATGCCAAATTAACGCCCTTTCAAAGAAAGCTCGCATTTTCTTCCTCGTTTTATCGTTAGATAATAAGCGCGCCAATACAGCTTCCTCTTTATCATTGAAATTCGAATCTGCATTGTAAAGTTTAGCCTTAACAATCAATTTTTGAAAATCTGGGTTATTTTTTAATTCTTGCTCATCAAAACCATTCTTCCCATTTTGGACAATCCCCATGTGCAAGTCATACAAACAAATTTTGCGCTTTCGCTTTTGAGCAACCTCAATTGGCGTTTTTTCTCTATCTTCAACTAGTTTCTTGCGCCAAAATACGCCATCTGTCGATTGGTCCCCCATAATCACCGAGAATTGCTTTTTGCCATTAGGAAACTCGTCCTCTACCACTAAAACCTCGTATAAAGGCTTCTGCTCTTTTCCCAACGGTTGGATGGGCAAGGTGGAGATTTTTTTAGGGCGTAAAGTCACAAAGTTATTCGTTAGGAGTAATTTTGCCTGGGGAGAATTCTTAAAAAAAGGATGAGCTGCGGAGATTTTCCGATCTGCAGCCTTTTGGATCACTGAATGCGCAGAAAATAATAAACACCCAGAACGCCAATAAACAATTCTTCCCATTAAATTTAAGCCCCTATCCACAAAGATTACCCCGGCAGTAAAGAGTAAGATGTACGGCAACACTATGCCACTGACAAAGCTACTGACAAACAGCAGATAGGGAGAGGGCTCCCGCCCACTTTTCGGAGATGGACCGGTGACTAAAGAAGTTATTAAACGGAAGGAGAATAGTAAGACTCTTCGGACAGCTGCCATGATCCGCAAGAGAAGAGTTGAGGAAGGCTTTATCCAGTTATCTTTGTAAAGACTTAAGGACTCCCTCCATTTGTCAGCTTTATGCAACTGCAAGCCGGAAGCATCCATGCTGAATGTTTCTAGGTTAACCTCTACCTGTTTTTCTACATTTTGCTGGATTTCTGCTTCTACGCCTATTTCCACAAAATGTTGTTTTTTTTGCGCAGATAGCTGGCTTTCTCTCTCTTTGATAGCAAGATCATAGGTTAGAAGCTGCTGATGAATGGCCTTTTTTTCAGACTTTCTTAAGCGCTTGAGCTTACCTAGCTGAATGAGTAGCTGATCCCGATAAAGAAGCAGCTCTTCTGCGTCTGTTCTATTTTTAAGAATTCCTCCATAAAGCTTAAAGGCATCCAATTCCACCTTTTCCACTAGAAAGGGGAAAAAATCTTTAAATAAGGCAATCGCGTCTTTTTCTGACTTGGCATGAATAAGCTTCCTCATTAATACCGCTCGAATATCATTGCGCATCTGCTGTTTAATAGAACGATAAAGGTCATCTGCCTCTTGTTCGGCTTGATTTTTTATCGCTAGGCTTAATAATTTTTCAAACGTAAATGTTTCTCCCGGTTTAGCCACTGCCTGGTAAATTTCTTGGGTTGTGACCCATTTCACCGTTTGCTCTTCTAAAAGCTCTCGTAGGCGCCCCGCACCTTGTAGGAGGTCATCTTTAGTTGTATGCTTTGAAAAAGTGGCAATCCCTTCCGCTTTGGAAAATTGTTTCACATCTGCGCCAAACATGTGCTTATGATCGCAAAAAGTAAAGCGTTGATGCGGCATAAGCTGACTTTGTTCCAAGGGAAGTATGCTATCCCTTCCTCTCTCTAAGATTTTTAGTTGGTCTTCATGAAAAAAAACGATGCCCCGAATTTCGGGATTATTTTTGTTAAAATGGCCAAGTAATTTTTTAGCAATTTCTAAATTTCCTCCGCCTGCATCACTTCCACCCCCTTTAAACAAGGCTCCGATGTCAATGAGCATGCGGAAATTTGTCTTTCCGGGAAGGATTTTCTCCAACATGCATTCTAATATTTCGGCTGAAGTTTGCCCTACTAAAGTATCCAAAGTGCTAGGATCTGCACATTTTCTTGAAAGAACGTCTAAAACTCGCTCATCACTCCCTAAGTCCTTTTCATAGCGGGTGGATAATCCATATATACTAGGATTTCCAGGTGTAGCAGACATGGCAATTAAGCTACCTACTTGAGATCTAAGGTTCTGAGAATCACTTCTCAACTTTAAGGCATATTTTTTAATAGAGGGAGAAACAAATAATTTCACATAATGGAAAATCACCTCATCGTTTTGATTAATTTCATTTTTCCATCCTTCCATATCTCCCTCTTCCAATAGAAACAAATCTTTTATTGCTGGGGGAAAATGTTTTTCAAAAAACCTATAGGATTCCGTTTTACTCACGTCTATTAACCGAATTTTGGATTCGGCAAGGGCAGAAAATTGCAACTGTTTAACCAATTTCCATAATTTTTCAGTAGATAGTCGCTGATTTAGATAAGTGAGATAGGTTTTATTTAAGATTTCATGAATATTGTCGTAATCTGCATTCTCGATTGGTGAATCGCTTGCCTCATAAGGCTTTGCATATTCAGAGCCATTTGCTAGGTGAGAAAGGCCGTAATGCACGTTGACAATTTTATTTGAAAGCATACTAGGCAGCAATGCTGTTAATTCCCCTTTTAATAAACCAATCTCCTGCTTTCTTGGATGGCTTAAAATCCATTGCGGAATAAGGGGCAATTTACCTAAAACGTACTCACCGAATTCGGCTTGCAAATGGGGAGCTATCTTTAGGTATTCTCCCATATGTTGGGCGATGCGCGGGGCAATTTCTTGCTTAATCATTTCTTCTGAAACAAGATATTGCAAATTCTTTTTAACATTCATCTTTTGAACAATCTCAGGCTCGCTGACTATAAAACGAAACAATTCTTCTAAAAGGAGAATATTTTTTAACGGCTCAGTTACAGGATCGCCAATAGTAAAATTCACCTCTTTTTTAGCAGAAAGAGTTACATGCTCTTCATCAAAATGCGCTTCAGAGGTTAAAAACGCTTTTAAAATATTTTGCAAGACAGAAATTTCCCCTTTAGCTGGATTAGTAGCTCTGAGGGAGGCTTGATAAAGCTTTTCCAAAAATTTTAATTCTGTGCATTGTAAACTTTCAGGGCGAGCATTCAATTGACTTTTTTCTAAACGAGCCTTGCCTAGCTCGCGTCTTGCGAAAATAAGATGATAAAGCTCTGTAGAAGCTGACCTTTCAAATTCGTAAGTATCTGATACTTGGTTAAATGTTTCTCCCACCTGCAATTTCATGTCATTTTTATTGACTGGATACAAAGCACTTGGCCACAAATTGAAAACCAAGCGAGACTGCTTATGCGAAAGCCATTCTAGCAAGGAGGCTAGCACTTTAGATTTCCCTGCGCCTGTACCTAGCTGCGTAATCAGCTGCCTAGGATATGGATGGCTTAAAATTTTTTCTAAAAAAGAGACCTGTTTTTTTCTTAACAGAACCTTGTTGCGGTGTTCAAAAAGAAGAAGGGTGCGTGCTAAGCAATTTTGGCTTGCCTCGGAATAGTGCCGTCTATTGGATAGCTCCTCCCCTATTTTTTGAATTAAGGGATTTTTTTCATCTGCATTCTCAGGCAGCTTTTGCAATAGCTTTACATAATTTAATGCTCTGAGAGCTTGCTCACTACGGGTGGAAACCACCAGATATTGAGTGACAAGTTTTTCAAAAACTCCAATCTGGCTACCAGATAAATGGGTTCTTTGTTTGTAGAACTCTAAATCTCCTTTTTCAAAAAGCTCTATAGCTTCTGATAAACTAAGAGCCGGGATAAGCTTACCGGCCTGCTTGAGCACATTTTCAAATTCAGCAGGCGTGTTCATTAAAGAAAGAATTTGCTTTTCAAGGATCGCTAAGTTTCCTTTAGATTTCTCAATGCCTGTTTTTAGCTCTTCTTGCAGCATGGAAAGATCTGCTGCCGACTGGAAGTGATAAAAATGGGATGTTTTTGGACCTAGTTCATAAAATTGCTTTATCCCTTTTTTTAATTGATTAAAATAGGCTTGAGATAAGGGATCGTTATCCTCAATTTCTGGTAACTCAATGGGAGTAGCAACCTGCTTGTCTTCAACCCCCATATACTTTTGTAAAAGTTGATCAAAAAAGAGATCATCTGTTCTATCCAAAAGCTCCAATTGGGCATGCAAGGAAAAAGGGATGTGTGCTTTCTTTTCCGCCTCATGGAGGATCTGAAATAGCAAATTTTCTGCAGCTGCTGAATCTGCTACTAAATCCCCATATAGATAAAATGCAGCTACTTTTTCGGAAGCTTGTTTAAAAAAACGGCCGACAAAAGAGGAAGTTCGAATATTTTTTAAAATGCGACTTCGAAATACTTTGTCTCTCATCTTCTGCCGCTGAACCACGCTTGAAATATGATTAATTTCCTGAATTTCTAAAAGAGAGGGGAATTTACGAGGATGCTTAAGAACTGCGTGTAAAATTAAAAGGGCTCCTATTTCAAATTGTCCCTTTTGCGGTATTTTCAAAGTCTCTATATAAAACCTTGAACCTTTAAAGAGCTCTAAAATTCGGCCAAGTGGCTCTTTTTCTTGTTTTGAGCCATGCCTCGCACAGCGGTAAAAAAGGCTAAAAAGTTTTCGAAATTCTTGGGCTTCCAGTCCCATCAAATAAGTGGGAAATTCCCTACTCTCTTCTGCAGTAAAAAGGTCAAAAAATCTCTCGGGACTTACGCACTCAGCAACCATTTCGTTCTCGCAAGAACTTGTATAAGACTTATAAGAGAGCTTTTTAATAGAGCTCTTTTGCTCGGATAAAATCTCCACCCGCTTTGCAATTTGGGGGGAGATAAGATGGAGCTTTTTTAAACAAAAAAAGCGCAAAAGGGATCTTTCTTCTTCCAGGGTTAATCTAGCGCGGGTTGTGTTGTGAATATTTTGAATATAGTCGACATATTTGCCAGCAACCCTTTCCCAACTATCCTTGCTCCAAACTTCTTCAGGATTTTGAGATTTTAAAGCAATATATTTAAGTTTATTTTCTTGGAATAACAAGAACGCTTTCAATCCAACTACGACTGCCGATGGATGTCCTGCCGCGAGAAATTGTGCAATGACCTCTGACACAATTTCTTGTTCATATTTTGTTAGGGCTCCTAAAGAATAAGATTTTTTTAGATAATAAAGCGCTTTTTTATAGCTTTTTTGGGTAAAAGATAAACAGACTAAATAGAGAGCATCTTCAACCGAGGTGGGTTTTAACCGTGGCTCCCCTTCTATTTCTTTATAATCGTAGATTAAGACTTTCGCAGTCTTTACTGGGCGAGGATGAAGCACTACATCGAAAGGAAACCCCATTCTTTCGTAAGCTTCGAAGAAGTTGTTCGGCATTAAGATTTTTTTTTGCCCAAAATTATTTTTTACTACTAAATATTTTGGCCAGCTCGCTCCAAATTCAATTTTTTGATCTTCCTCTAAATAATAACCGGGGACCTCGCGACAAAAAGCTTTTTGCTTTCCGTTCCCTTCCCTGACAACATCGAAATGCAAGCCTAAACGGGTCATTTCGATCTCTTTGACATAGGTAGGCTCTTGGATATCAGCCCAGCAAGCAATATACTTTTCATTCTCAAATTCTTTTAAAGGATCAAACCCCCTCTCATTCCAAGGATTCAACAAAATACGGGCAGGGGGTAACTGCATTTCATCTGTAATCGCTAATTGGTAAAAAGAGGAAGCTATAGGAGACAGCCCTCGGTTCGAAAATGAAGGGATTGGTAGTTTATAATAAATTTTAAAGTTTCTTTGATTTTCTGGGGGCGTACCTAGAGGCTGGATTAGATAGTGAGAGTTTTCAAACTCGTTACTGAACCAAATAATAGGATGGTTGTGGAAAAGATCATAAGAAATGGCATTTTTAATTGGGGGAGGCATTTCTGGAACTGCCATATAGGAAATTCCGCCTATTATCCGCTCAATAGATAAATTTCCCCCTTCATCCAGGCTGATTGTGGATTCTCCATTTTTGTCTACAACGATATACCGCCCTCCTCGAGCTATCTCTTGAATTTTAGGAATTTCGGGAAAAATTTTTGTAAATAAGGGCTCTTCCGCTATCTTTCTAGGGAGATGAGAAAGAACTTCTCCTGATTCATAAATATGGTGGGAAGCTAAATCAATCTCAAACTTGCCCGAGTTAAAATGAGGATAAATTCCTTTCCACCTTAACTCCGAGCTTGTGCCTTTGACAAGGTTTAGGATTGCGTTGAGAACAGCATTGCGAAAAGTCGTCTTAACATTTAACAGATTCTGAATTTTAGGCAAAATAGAGGCATAAAATTGTTTACTTTCGAAATAAACAGAAGCCGGCATTTTTTTTGAGATTAACGTAAAGGCCGCATAAATTTCAGCTCCAAAGTAATCTTGCGCAACCTCTAAAAGATTTTCTTCTTTTAAGGATGAGACATCGCTTCCTACATGCATATTTTTTAAAGTTTGACATACTGCATAAACTTCTTCCCCGTTTTTGCATTTTGGAAGGAGAGATACGATCGCTTTTTTACGATAATCTATGCGTGCTTTCTCTAACTCTTCTTGGATGCTGATAAATCTTTCCGGATGTTTTTTTTGAGAGAATTGAATATAGCGATTACAAATGTTTCCAAGCCGGCAAAAAAATAAAAAGGGGTCTTTTTTGCCGTAAGCTTGAAAGAAAGCTAAACGGGTGTTAATAAAGGCCAACAATTTGAGAGCAATTGTGGGTTCATTATAAAGCTGCATCAGCAATGCTCTTGGCCTCAAAAGGTGGCGTGTTAATTTTTCTTGCTCTATACCATCTTCTAGAAGCGCTTCCGGTCTTCCTTGGTAATAAGCGAGAATTCTAACCACTTCATCCTGTAAAACAGCGCTTGTAATATAAGCGTCTCTTATTTCTTCATCCGCCGTTTTTTGCATAAGCACGTTCTGTTTCAAGCCATAAAAGTGTGTTTTAAAATTATTTTTAACATCATGGTTTATTAGTGACAGCTGTGGCCAATAGATATCCTCTTCAACTCCTAAGGGCAGAGAGTTAAAAAATCGATAGCGGAAGAATAGTTCTAAAAGATAATCTTCCTCCTTTTGTAATGGCAAGAATAGAGGAATGCAAAGCCTGACAGTTAAATTCTCGGCAGCATTTTTTAAGGAGAAAGCCATGACATCTTTTGTGGTTAGAGGAGAGACGGTATCCATTTTAAAAACGACTTCTCCACGCATATTCATAGGGAATTGCAATAAACCAGTCGCAAAGTAAGAAAGCTGTCGAAGGTAAAGCACGCTTGCAGGGAGTAGCTTTCGGCCACCTGTTTGCTCTTCAAAAAACGCCGCAAGACGCTTCTCATAGGTATCTAGACCTCTTGCTTCCAATTCTTTAGAGACGCTGGAGGTATACATCCAATTCAAGTAATATTGTGTTTCTGGGTTTACCTCTCTTTTATCTATCGTTAGCTCCCCCCACCGCGAAGAAAGAGAAAAAATGGAATTCTTGTTAATCTTTTTCAACTTTTTTAGAGAAACAGTTTGCATAATATCTACATCTGAAGGAGCTAACGCTTGCAAAACTTCCTGTAATTTTTGCTGATCAGAGGGGTCTTCAAAGGTAAAATGAGGAGATTGAGCGAATGCGATGAAGGCCGAAGAATCTAAAGTATAGCCTTGTAAAAAATTATCTGGCTGCCTTCGAGCCAAATACTCTCCAATCACTAAGGAAATATGGCTCCCAATAATCATACGAGGCAGAAACAATTCGGACTCCAAACAGTATTTGGCTGAAATGCCGAAAAGCAACTCTAGACATTGGGTGATTTGACCCTCTGGAACTCCATTCCAAAAATTTCTGCCCTCGAGGTTATAGGGTAGAGGAAGGGCATACAAAAATCTAGACACCGATTCAACCACTTGATAGGGGTTTTTAGACGCTGAAGCAAACGCCTCAATCTCTTCTTTTCCTTTTATTAAAGCTTCTAAGACATTCTGAGGGGTAATATCCGCAATCTTTTCGAAAGGGATAGGTGGCAAGCTTACATCCCCGCCTCCTTCATAAAGAGAGCTGGATGGCACAAGTTTTCCACTCGCAGCCGGATGAGTGAAATTGGCCCTCACTAAAATTTGGGGTTCCGGTAAATCGTAAGAAAGTAATGCACTTGGCCTAAAAGAGAAATGCTGCCGCTTTTTTTCAGCAAGGCGCTGTTTGATATCCATTTGCGTATAGGCACAAGCTTCACATTCTGCCTCTGTTAAAAGATTGTCTGCCCGCATTTTTAAAGCATCACGAGCCAACTTACTGCTCACTTCTGAAATTAACTTGTGAGAAGTGCGAGTCCAAGGAGTTTGGGGGTCAAAAAAATACAGGCACGCATCTACAAGAGATTGTTTTCGATAAGCAAACTTGACTTTCCTATAGGCTTCCAATGCGCCCATTTTCTCCCGGTATGTTTTTGCACGATCCAAAAACTTAGAACGCAAAACTCCAAACAAGGCTTCCATTGTGCAAGAGCCAGAATGTTGAGGCTTGCGCATTAGCTCTGGAGTGTTGGAAATAGAAGAAGCGGTACGCTTTCCTTTTAAATAGGCTAACAGCCCTGCATAAATAGATTGAGCAGAAAAATTTAAGGAACGATCAAAGAAAGGAAGAGTTTGCAGCTCGATAAGGGCTTGGAAAAATTCATGCTGACAGATTTGTCTTGAATGGATTTTTTCAGCTTTTAACTTAACATCAGCCCTTCGAACCCCTCTTTCGATGATTCCCTCGTGATACTCGAGTCCCTTCCCTGTATTGTAAACGGCTAGGGAATAAGAGTTCTTATTTTTTTGGATAAGATAAAAAAGGGTATGCCCACCTTCGAGGCAATTGATCCACCCTCCCGGCAAAAGTAAATTTTCCCCCTCCTTCATGTGGGAGACATGCTGTACGAGCTCCTCTGCCAGTTTGGAAATTTTATCGGGAAACTTCTCCCTATCACTCAAAAGGTCCTGAATGCCCCGTGCCCAAGGAAGGCAGTTCTCAAATAACTCCAGATCTGCAAGGTTGCTTTTATTAAAACCTGCCCGCTTCATACAATCAATAAAACGAGTGAGCGTCGCTATGTTTGTCAGCCCTTCAAGAGAAGAATTTTTGATAAATGGATCGCCCGATTCGTTTGCAAACAATAAAATTTGAAAGGTATCCGATCGAGGAGCCCCAGCTGCTTTGGCTAGCCATGATAATTCCTCTATTTTTTCCTGCGAAAGCTGCTTCTCAATCAGGGGGGGATTTTGTTCTAATTCCTCTTTTAGCCGGGGAGAAAAAGAATTGGGAAAAAAGACAGACCCATTTGACGTAGAATTATAAATAGAAAAAACCATACACTCCCCCGCACTTAAAAAAGTAGGCTTTTTGCAGAAAATTTCAAAAAAACCCCTTTCTCTAACTAAAAATCAAGATAAATAACACCTGCTTATCCTTGAAAAGAGCGGATGAGAAAGAAGCTTCGGACGACGTATATGCAAAAGAATCCTTTCTCCCCTGCCCTCAATGAGCAATTGAGTTCCATTATACTTGAAAATTGTGATGCATGCAATGTACAATCGGTCTAATATAGAGCGAGGGAATCCTTAGCCTCATAGCTGAAACCTTGGCATAACCAAAAATTAATTTTTATCCCCTGCTCGCCGAAAGGCAAAAATTAAGCTGCATTCCGCATCTGGGCAATTTAACATACGTCCTAAAAATTGAGAGATAGATTAGTCGAAGATGCCCAAAGGGCGTAAAACAAGGCAATAGTATAGAATTTTAGGGAGTGACAAAAGAGGAAGCTAGAGGATTTCATGACGTTTCCTTCCCGCGAGAATGGAATTTTCATCTTTAGAAATTCTCTTTCTCAAATGAAATTTTACATAAACCCATGAAAAATCTGATGCCTCCGAAAATTTCTTTAGCTGATCGCAAGCGACTGGTTGTCTTAGCCGTTTTTATCTTCAGCTTGCTAGCTTTGTTAATTGTGCAATTTTATAATATTCAAATTATCCAAGGAGAAAAATGGGCACAAGTAGCTAAAAAACAACATTTTTTTACCATTGATGAACCCTTTGTTCGGGGAAGCTTTATCTCCAATACTTTCCTAGAGCGTGGACATGCTGAGCCTGCCCAGAAATTTGTGGTCGATATTCAAAAATTTCATCTCCATATTGATCCTGTTTCTATCCCTGAACCGCACCGCGATCCAATTGCGCAGTACTTGCTTGAAAATTTAACCCTTCCTCCTACAGAAAAAGCTGCTTTGCGCAGCCAGCTTGACGTTAAAAGCCGAAATCGTAAATTAGCCATGTGGTTAGACTCTAAGGTGCAAGAACAGCTATCAAAATGGTGGCTCAGCTATGCCAAACAACATAAAATTGCTCGCAATGCGCTTTTTTTCATCTCCGATTACCAGCGATCTTATCCTTTTGGAAAGCTTCTTGGGCAAGTTTTACATACTATTCAAAACCAAAAAGATGAAGCCACCAAACAAGCCCTCCCTACAGGAGGATTAGAGCTTAAATTTAATCCATTTTTACAAGGAAAGCAGGGGAAAAGGCTTCTCATGCGCTCCCCCAGACATTCTTTCGAAACCGGTGAAATCATTACCCCTCCAGAAAATGGAGCCGATGTTTATTTAACCATTAATCATTGCCTTCAAGCGATCGCGGAAGAAGAACTGGCAAAAGGGGTAAAAAAATGTAAGGGCAAAGCGGGCTGGGCTGTGATTATGGAGCCTCGCACCGGGGAAATTCTGGCTTTAGCTCAATACCCTTTCTTCTATCCACCTGATTATCAGAAATACTTTAATGATCCAACCCTGACTGAGCACACTAAAATCAAAGCAGTCACCGACGCCAACGAACCGGGTTCTGTCATAAAACCTTTTACCCTTGCCACAGCCTTAATAGCAAATGAGCAGATGAGTGAAAGGGGATTACCTCCTATTTTTGACCCAGAAGAAATGATCCCTACCGCCAAGGGACATTTTCCTGGCAGGTCTAAAGATTTAAAAGATTTAAGCTTTCATCAATATCTCAACATGTATATGGCGTTGCAAAAATCTACCAATATTTACATGGCCCGCATTATTGAACGGGTCATCAATCGGCTCGGGAATGAATGGTACCGAAATGTCTTATCGGAAACTTTTAAATTTGGCCAAAAAACAAACATCGAATTGCCTTCTGAAAGTCCTGGCTTACTGCCTAGAATAGGGAAAAAACATCCAAATGGAGCTTTAGAATGGTCTACACCTACCCCTTTTTCTTTGGCAATTGGGCATAATATCCAACTGAATAGCATCCAAATTGCGCGTGCTTATGCTATGCTTGCAAACGGCGGCTATCTCGTCGAACCCACTTTGATTAGAAAGATTGTGAAAAAAAACGCGGACGGTACAGAAACCCTAGTTCTGGATCATACGAATCCCGCCAGGTTGCATAAATTTCCGCAAGTCCTATCAAAACCGATTGTCAATGAAGTAGTGAAAGCCATGAAATATGTCACTAAACCGGGAGGGTCGGGACAAAAAGGAGATATCTGGGGTTATACGGAAGTAGGCAAAACAAGTACAGCCGAGAAAGTGGTAAATGGAGTATATTCAAAAACTCAAAACATTGCTACATTTGTAGGATTTACCCCGATTGATAAGCCCGCTTTTGTGCTGCTTGTGACGATTGAAGAGCCCGAATGCTGCTATATCCCTGGAATTGGCAAGAATTCTCGCGGAGGTGTTGCAACAGCCCCCGTCTTTAGAGAGATCGCGATGAAGTCCTTAGAATATTTAGGCATTAAGCCCGATGACCCTTTTGGATACCCGCTGGGAGACCCTAGACGCGATAGTGAAAAAGCTCACTGGATGCAAGAAACACGAAAGTTGCAAGAAATGTATGAAAAGTGGAATAACAAGGCATAAAAATCAAAAATGTGTGCAAGTTTCTATGAAATTAAAAAAACTCCTTAAAGGCATTCCCGTTTTGCAAGTTAAAGGCTCCAAAGAGATTGAAATTTCTGGCGTATGTGCTAATTCGCAATTAATCGCCCCGGGGAATCTATTTATCGCCAAGAAAGGATTAAAATTTGATGGTAACTTGTATATCCCTGAAGCCATTAACCACGGAGCAATTGCTATTGTCACAGATATTTACGATCCCACTTTGAAAGAAGTCACGCAGATCATTTGCAAGGATGTAGCAGAAGTTGAAGGGCAATTTTCGGCCAATTTTTACCAAATGCCCTCGCAAGACTTGTTCACTGTGGGAATTACAGGCACTAATGGGAAAACAACCACTTCGTTTTTGGTTAAACATTTGTTGGAGCAACTTAATATACCCTGTGGTTTAATCGGCACCATTGAGTATATTTTGGGAAGATATCGCTACAAAGCCTCTCACACCACTCCTGATGTTCATTCAAACCACCGCATGCTACGGGAAATGGTGCACCAAGGCTGCCAAGCTGCTGTGATGGAGGTTACTTCTCATGCGCTTGACCAAAAAAGGGTGGAATACATCGATTTCGATACCGCCATTTATACCAATTTGACTCAAGATCATTTAGATTACCATTACACCATGGAAAGGTACGCCGACACAAAACGTAAGCTCTTTCTGCAATTAGATCAAATTCCCTCAAAAAAAAATAAAAAAATTATCGCCAACCAGGATTGCCCTTGGGTTAAAACAATTCTAAAAGACATAAAAACCCCCATCTTTACTTTTGGAATTAATCACCCAGCAGATTTGCGTGCCTATCCCACCTCTTTTAAGCCTCATGGAACTTACCTGGAATTAGGCTACCAAGGGTGCAACTATCCAGCCTTTTTCCCCCTCATTGGACGATTCAATATTTACAATTGCTTGGCAGCTATAGCTGTTGGACTAACTCGCCATGTCCCCCTCGAAAAATTAATTGAGCTAGCTCAAACCTTTCCACCCCCTCCAGGAAGATTAGAACCGGTTACTAACGAAATAGGTTTAAATCTTTTCGTCGATTTTGCCCATACAGAAGATGCGTTGTATAATGCCTTAGAATGTTTAACAGAATTAAAAAAAGGGAAAATCATCACCGTGTTTGGATGTGGCGGCGATCGGGATAAATCCAAAAGAGCCAAGATGGCTAAAGCAAGCGCCACTTTTTCCGATTTAACCATTGTCACTTCCGATAACCCACGCTCAGAAGAACCGTTAAAAATTATTCAAGACATTGTGCAAGGCTTTCAAGCGCCCGCCCATTATCTGGTGCAACCCGATCGGTATTCTGCTATTGCACTTGCCATCGAAAAAGCTCATCCAGGCGATATTATTTTAATTGCAGGCAAAGGGCATGAAAATACCCAAATTTTTGCTCATCAGACCGTAGAATTTGATGATCGAAAAGTTGCTAAAGAAATTTGTACTAAAATGTCTCTTAACACCCCCTAATCCCTCAACAACACAAATGAACTCTATTTTTTCAAAAACCCATTTTGTCATTTTTAGCTTGCTAATTTCACTGCAATTAGTTTCTTGTAGTCACCGCCCCTCCTCCCACTTGGATGAATACCGCATAGGGATGCAAGAGCCCACTTTAATTGCTTATTCTCCAGTCAGTAAAAGGCACCATGCCAAAAAACTGATTGTTATCGATGCAGGACATGGAGGGGATGATGCGGGCGCCGAAGCCACAAATTACACAGAAAAACATCTCAACCTTGCCACGGCACGGCTTTTGCGCGTTTATTTAAAGCAGCTCGGCTACTCAACAGCCATGACTCGCGATGCGGATTTTTTTGTTTCCCTTGATAAAAGGGCTTCATTTGCAAACTCCAAAAATCCAGTCCTTTTTGTCAGCTTACATTACAATTCAGCCCCTAACAAAAAAGCGGAAGGGATCGAAGTTTACTATTACCACTCAGAGAAAGACAAAAAAAGGACAACTCAGTCAAAGATCTTGGCCAACTCTGTTTTAGAGAAAGTCATTCAAGCGACTTCTGCTAAATCGCGTGGCATCCGAGCAGGAAATTTTGCAGTGATCAGAGAAACTCATATGCCTGCAATTCTGGTGGAAGGGGGATTTTTAACCAATGAAAAGGAAGTCAAGAATATTAAAGATCCTGTTTATTTAAAAAAGCTTGCATGGGGAGTGGCTCAAGGGATTGCGCAATACCTCAGCACACATGCAGGATGATTGTCCTCGGCGCGATTCGAACGCGCGACCTGTTGCTTAGGAGGCAACCGCTCTATCCTGCTGAGCTACGAGAACAGCGACAAAAACTTATAGATTAATTCAAAATCTGCTTTCTCTCAAGCCTTTTTCATAGATTTTTGCTACTTTAAAAAATTGTTGACGAAATTCTCCCTTGATCTCCGCAGCATGCCCATTTATGCAGAAGCAATGGACGGCTTAATTCAAAAAAATCGCGTGAAAGTTTTAAAAAGGTAGGTTGGCACCATTGACCTAAAATTCAACCAAGTAAAACAACCAATAAATCCTTCTTTTCCATTTACCTTCAAGCAACCAACTTAGCCAAAATCTTTCGTTCACACCGTTTTCAACACCGATTGATTGGAAGCCGTTTGAAGAAGAGTTTTCTAACCATGTCAGGCACGCTGCTCCTATATTTTGTTCGAAATACAGGAACAATCGAAAACTTAAAGTCTTAAAATTATTACGAGCACCTATTCTTAAGTTCTTGCTTAAGCTCTTCACTAGCATACTCAAGCGCCCCCTCATACTGCTTAACAGCAGCAAGTACTACGCTCCTATCGTTTTTAAGCTCTTCGCTGGCATACTCAAGCGCCCGCCCATCCTGCTGAACAGCGGCAAGCACTACGCCCCTATCGTTTTTAAGCTCTTCGCTGGCATACTTAAGCGCGCCCCCCTTCTGCTGAACAGCGGCAAACACTACTTCTCTATCGTTTTTAAGCTTTTCGCTGGCATCCTTAAGCGCGCGCCCCTTCTGCTGAACAGCGGCAAGCACTACTTCTCTATCGTTTTTAAGCTCTTCGCTGGCATACTCAAGAGCCCACCCATACTGCTGAACAGCGGCAAGCACTATGTCCCTATCGCTTTTAAGCTGTTCGCTGGCAAACTGAAGCGTCCACCCCTGCTGCTGAACAACAGCCAGTATGAAATCCCTATCACCTTTAAGCTGTGCGCTGGCAAACAGAAGCGCCCCCCCATACTGCTTAACAGCGGCAAGCACTACTTCTCTATCGTTTTTAAGCTGTGCGCTGGCAAACTGAAGCATCCACCCCTTCTGCTGAACAGCGGCAAGCATGAAATTTCTATTGTTATATTTCCTGATAGCAAAATCGTAAATTCCTACAATAATATTTCCTACAATAGGTATTAATAGGATAATACAGCGGGAATAGCTTTTTTGGTGTAAATGCTCGTAGTAGCGTTTTTTTGAACTATCTGCTTTTTGCTTTGTGGGAAGAACCCTATATTTCTGAAATAAATCAATCAAATTAGTGGCTGTACTTACAATTGGAATGTAGTCAGATATATGATCCAATTTTATTAAAAAGCTAACGCTATTTGTGCTCATCTTGATTCCTTTATTTTAATTTTTTAAAAAAAATTATTTTACAAGCTTAACAATTTAGTGTCAAGGTGAAAAGAAAGCCAGACCGGAAGAAAGTTAGCAAAAAGCTTAGGCTTTGTCGCATAAATACCCCGATAATGAGGCTTAATGCTTCAGTTCCTCTTTTGCTTTTGATTAAGGTTAATAACACATGCGCTTGATGCTTTAAGCCATCAAGTAGGCCACCTCAACCACTAGCTGT
This sequence comes from Parachlamydia sp. AcF125, assembly GCF_018342475.1. NCBI lineage: Bacteria > Pseudomonadati > Chlamydiota > Chlamydiia > Parachlamydiales > Parachlamydiaceae > Parachlamydia > Parachlamydia sp. AcF125. The sequence goes on from NZ_JAEMUD010000003.1 coordinate 257,355, forward strand.
ATGCTTGTTTGATAGGCTTTTATGCATAGCCTAGCAAGCGTCAAGCTTCTTGTAACGCATAGCAGATTAAATTAAATGGCATGCTTTTAGAAGCTTTCCCGCACGCAACTTGGTCTTTCTTCTCCTCCACTTAGTCAAAACCCTGAAGAAAGCCTGAAAGAAAAATTCAGGCTGCTAGGCACGGTGCCATATGCCGATACCAAACTGTATAACTTTTAACTTCCTAGATTTAGGCCAATCTCTCCTTAAGCCCCAACCGTTTATTATCCTCGCAACTAGGCCATAGCCGGACTAACTTTTCTCTGAGAACTTGTGGCTAAGCGTTGATCCCTTCTTTTCGATTATTTCTGAAGCTTGAGAAATCGCAGCCGCCATTCCTAGATAATCCCTTGCTTTTGTTTGAATTTCCCTTTCTGGAATTTCCGCCATACTGCACTCTTTTTTAGAAAAAAATTCCAATAGCAGATTCCTAAGCTAATTCGAAAAAAATCTTCTGCCCCTAGGAAGGTGGGCTAAACAACAAAGGCAGTTTATGTTAGCAACGAATGCGCAGAGGCATAAGGCTCCAAAAGACGAGCAAAAACTATAAGAATACAAACCGCAACAAGTGGGAGAAGGCGAGTTTCGTTTTTAAAAGATTTTTAGAGATGGATTTTTCAGTTGAGGCACAAAGAGATAGATCCAAAAATGAAGGGACTATTTCTCTTGCATTACCCCTCATCTATAAAAAATTTCCTAAACAATTTTCTGTTTAGATTCTTCTTTTTTTTATTCTATTGCAGTTAATCTTCTTTTGATATGATCCCAATAGATGGAAATGAAACTCCCCAATCGCTAAAAACTCAATGTTCACGTCAAAAGCATTTAAGGAAGGATATATGTCAGAAGCAGATATAGGGCTAATCGGTCTTGCAGTCATGGGGCAAAATCTTGCTCTTAATATGAACGATCATAATTTCAAAGTAGCTGTGTTTAACCGAACTGTTTCTAAAGTTGATGAATTCCTTCAAGGCCCTGCCAAAGGCACCCAAATCTACGGAGCACACTCTTTAGAAGACTTTTTCTCCCATTTAAAAAGGCCTCGAAAAGTCATGTTGATGGTTAAAGCAGGTGAAGCTGTGGATCACTTCATTGATTTATGCCTTCCCTACCTGGATAAAGGAGACATGATTATCGATGGAGGAAACAGCCTTTTTACCGATACTAATCGCCGTACAAAAATGTTAAAAGAAAAAGGGCTTATCTTCGTGGGGACGGGAATTTCTGGGGGCGAAGAAGGTGCCCGGCATGGCCCTTCAATCATGCCAGGAGGAAATCCTGAAGGTTGGCCTTATCTAAAAAATATTTTCCAAGCCATCAGCGCTAAAGTAGACAATAATGAACCCTGTTGCGATTGGGTGGGCGAAGATGGGGCTGGCCACTATGTCAAAATGGTGCACAACGGCATTGAATATGGAGACATGCAGCTTATTTGCGAAGCTTATGCCTTGCTCAAAAATGTGCTAGGATTAAATGCAGATCAATTACACGCCATTTTTAAGGAATGGAATACACAGGAACTCAATAGTTATCTCATTGAAATCACTAGCCAAATCTTCACGCATCAAGACGAAGATGGAGCTCCTCTAATCGAGAAAATTCTAGACGTGGCGGGCCAAAAAGGAACTGGTAAATGGACCGTCATAAATGCGCTTGACTTAGGGATGCCCTTAACTCTTATTAGCGAGGCGGTTTTTGCGCGCTGCCTTTCAGCCCTTAAAGCTGAAAGAATTGAAGCCAGCAAAGTTTTAAAAGGCCCCACTGCCTCTTATAGAGGGGATCCAGCCGAATTCATTCAGAATATCCGCCATGCACTCTATGCTTCTAAAATCATTAGCTATGCACAGGGCTTTATGCTTATGCATCAAGCTGCTCAGGAATACAACTGGCATTTAAATTATGGCGGTATTGCTCTTATGTGGAGAGGTGGTTGCATTATTCGCAGTCTCTTTTTAGGTAAAATTAAAGAAGCTTATACAAAAAACCCGCATCTCAAAAATCTTTTACTCGATCCATTTTTCTCTACAGCCATTGAGCAAGCGCAAGCTGGTTGGCGTAAAGCCGTTTCAACAGCAGCAGAATTGGGGACCCCTGTACCCTGCTTCAGTACGGCCCTTGCTTTCTACGATGGTTATAGAACCGAACGTTTGCCAGCTAACCTTTTACAAGCACAAAGAGATTTCTTTGGGGCTCATACGTATGAAAGAATCGACCAACCACGCGGGCAATTCTTTCACACAGATTGGGCAGGAACCGGTGGAAAAGTAAGTGCAGGGAGTTATAATGCTTAAGGAAAACCTTAAGCCATTTTAATAAAGTGAAATTTTGAAACAAATTGATCGAATGGAGGAAAAATATGAATCAAAACTTCACAGAATCTGTTGCACAAGCGCTTCAGCAAGCTTTCTCCAGCGCTCAGCAAAGACAGGGTATTGAAGTCACTGAAAACGATTTATTAATGGCTTTTTTATCTGATCCTGAGGGGTATTTTAGCTCTATTTTAACCCATTTAAATGCAAACCTTGATCCCTTAATAAAAGAACTTCAACAAAAGATAAATAGTCAGCCGACTTATAGCGGAGACAACATCCAGCCTCCGCGCGCTTCTCAAAGCCTTCAAAGCCGCATCTTAGATGCTCAAAGTATCGCTCAAGCTTGGAAAGATACTTATACAAGCAGCGACCATTTTCTCATTTCTTACTGGAAAAATGGAGGAGAACCTTTTCTAAGTTGGAAAAAGAAAACAGGAATTTCCTTAAAAGAATTGGAAGATCAAATCAAGCTCATCAGAGGAGACCGACATATGGACTCACCTACAGCAGAAGCAAGCTTACAAACGTTGGAAAAGTATTGTAAAAATTTAACTGCCCTGGCCAAAGAGGGAAAATTAGATCCCGTGATAGGCCGCGATGAAGAAATTCGTAGAACCATGCAAGTTCTGAGCCGCCGCACGAAAAACAATCCTATGTTGATTGGAGACCCTGGTGTCGGGAAAACAGCCATTGCAGAAGGACTTGCTCAACGAATTGTTCAAAAGGATGTTCCCGATTCGTTAAAAAATAAGCAGCTGCTATCTCTTGATATGGGAACTTTAATCGCAGGCACCAAATACCGCGGAGAATTTGAAGAAAGGCTTAAAGGCATCCTTCAAGATATAGAAAAAAACGAAGGAAAAATTATCCTTTTTATTGACGAGGTTCACACTTTAATCGGAGCAGGGGCAACTGAAGGTGCCATGGATGCTGCAAATCTGCTCAAGCCAGCTCTAGCACGCGGTTCTTTGCATTGCATTGGAGCTACAACTCTAAATGAATATCAGAAACATATTGAAAAAGATGCCGCTCTGGAACGGCGCTTTCAACCTGTGATGGTCAAAGAACCTAGCCTGGAAGATTCTATTGCTATTTTACGGGGACTGCGTGAAAAGTATGAGATTTTCCATGGCGTGAGAATCACCGAATCAGCGATCCACGCAGCTGTTTTCTTATCTTATCGCTATATCACGGATCGCCGTCTGCCAGATAAGGCCATTGACTTAATCGATGAAGCTGCCAGTATGATTCGGATGCAGCTTGGGAGTCGTCCTCTCCCCATCGATACGAAAGAGAGAGAGCTGGCCAGCTTAATTGTCAAACAAGAAGCGCTTAAACGAGAAGGGACTCCTTTAGCTCAGACAGAACTTGAAAAAATGGATGAAAAAATCGCGCAAATCAAAGAGGAACTTTCTCTCCTCAGGCAACAATGGGAAGAAGAGAAAAAACTTATTGAATCTTTGAAAGAAAAGAAAAACCAACTTGAACAGCTTCGTTTTGAAGAAGAAGAATACGAGCGTAAAGCAGACTATAACAAAGTGGCAGAACTGCGCTACAATAAGATTCCCCAACTTCAAAAAGAGATTCAAGAAGCAGAGCGTAAGTTGAATGAAAAGCCTAATCGCTTACTTCAAGAAGAAGTGGATGAAAACCTTATCGCTCAGGTCATCTCTAAGTGGACCGGAATCCCTGTGAATAAAATGCTAGAAGGAGAAGCCACACGCCTCTTAAATCTAGAAAGAGAACTTGAAAAGCGAGTTGTGGGACAAGAGATTGCTGTAAAGGCAACTTGCGAAGCTATTAGGCGCTCACGATCAGGTTTAAGCGATCCGGGAAGACCCATGGCTGCCTTTCTCTTTTTAGGGCCCACGGGAGTCGGCAAAACAGAATTAGCAAAAGCTCTGGCCGAACAGCTATTTGATCAAGAAGAAGCCCTGATGCGCTTAGATATGTCAGAGTATATGGAAAAGCATAGCATTGCCAAGCTTATCGGCTCTCCCCCTGGATACGTGGGTTACGAAGAAGGAGGGCAATTAACGGAAGCTCTCCGGAGAAGGCCTTACTCGGTAGTGCTTTTAGATGAAATTGAAAAAGCCCACCCTGATGTGTTTAACATTCTTCTTCAAGTTTTTGACGATGGGCGCATTACAGATAGCAAAGGGCGTGTAGTCAACTGTAAAAATGCTCTTTTCATCATGACTTCTAATTTGGGTTCAAGTCAGCTGTTGGAAAAAATAGAACGCGCCGGCTCCTCGATTGATAAAGAGATAATTTTAGCAGCTCTAGAGCCTATCATTAAAGCCCATTTTCGCCCAGAGTTTATCAACCGACTAGATGATATTCTGCCTTTCTTGCCTTTGCAAAAAGAAGACATGCAAAAAGTTGTGTTCATTCAACTAAATCGCCTTGCCAAGCGATTAGCAGAAAAACATGTCTCGCTCAAGTGGACTCCTGAAGTAATCGCCCAACTTGCTGAAACAGGGTATGACCCTTACTTTGGGGCTCGTCCATTAAAAAGGCTCATTCAACAAGAGATTGTCAATATGCTGTCTACAGCAATTTTAGAAGGGAAAATTCCAAGCGAGTCGCAGATTCTTTTAACTTGGAAAGAGGGTAAGTTCGGATTTGAGATAAAAAAATAAAAAGGGCCGAATGGCCCTTTTAAACTTTGTGTTGTAGAAGACTTTCGATCACTCCATAGAGAAGTTCGGTTTCCTGGACAGCTTCTCCATGCATTTTTGCATAAAATTCCTGAGTTTCACGCAATTGTTTTTCCAACGCTTTTTCCATAACAGAGTAGCCAAAAACCTCTTTCTCTTGCAGTTCGATCTGATGCAGCATAAATTTTTCTTCAAGATGGAATAATTGCTTGCGCGTTTCATCGAGCACTACAGACTTATCTGCAAACTGACATTTAAGCTGCTCATACAAGCCCTTCATACGTCTGAAAGCGCGGTCTGCCTCTACAATTTTTTGAGAGTCAGCTAGCTGTCCTGGATTTTGCGTGGAAATAAGACTCAATTGTTTCTTTAAGGCCTCTCTTTCGGAAGATAATTGAGACATTGCTTCATTAGCCTGGCACAACTGCGCTTTTATCGAGACAAGGGTTTCCTCATTTTCTAACGCTTGTTTTTTAAACGATTCAAGTTCAGCTTCTTGGCCCCTTCTTCGGTCTTCTACTTCTAATAAAGAGCAATTTTTGCTCTTCAATTCAGCTACTTCCTGATCGGCCCGATAGATTTTGGTTTGCAGCTGCTCAATCGTAGCCGTTTTCTCAACAACTTGCTGTTTTAAAGTTTCCAAATCAACTTCTTGAAGGTTTTTAAGCTCTCTCATTAAAGTTTGATTTTCTTCTTGTAAAAGAACCGTGTTTTGCTCCACCTGGGCTAATTGAGCTTGCTGCTGCTCAATCGCAACCGTTTTCTCAAGCACCTGCTTTTTCAACATCTCTAAATCAACTTCTTGCAGGTTTTTAAGCTCTGCCATTAAAGTTTGGTTTTCTTCTTGTAAAAGAACCCCGTTTTGCTCCATTTGAGCTAATTGAGCATGCAGCTGCTCAATCGCAACCGTTTTCTCAAGCACCTGTTTTTTTAAAATTTCATAATCGGCTTCTTGCAAATTTCTAAATTCGTTCAATTCAGTTAATGACTCATTTTCAGCTTTAAGCTGGCTGAGTTCATGCTCAGCCTGGGACAACCGGTTTTGCACCTGATTAAATGCGACTTCCTTATCTTCAAATTGTTTTTTCAAATTCTTCCAATCCGCTTCCAGTGCCTTTTTTGAGCCATTTAATTCGTCAATCTTTCTTTCAAAATTTTGCTTAACTTCGATATTTTGGTGGGTTAGCTTTAAAATTTTATTTTGATTATCAATTTCTTTAGCTTCGATTTCTTCAAATTTAATTTGCAGCTTAGATAAGCTTGCTTCTAAGAGACTTTTTTCCCTTTTTAGAGTCTCCATCCCTTCTTTCAGTTGGTAAGAATGATCTTGGTATTCGTTCTCTTTTTCCTCTAAAAGATCTTTTTGTTTAATTAGCTCTAATTGAATCCGATCTTTCTCAGCTTCAATATTAATTAAATCTTGGTTGGCTTTTTTCAATTCTTGCTGCAGTTGGGCTAATAAAGAATCTTTATAGCGAATCGCCTCGATTAAATTCTCCATTTCTGCGGGTGAGATTTTGCTTAAAGAACGAGCTGTAAGCTGCTCAATTTGCTTGAGATAAGCTTGTATACGCTGATTAAGCAATTCTGCTTCGTGTCTTTTTTGAAAAATCTCATTTAATAAGCTTTCCTGCTGGGATTGAGTAGCAGAGAATTCATTGCGCACAACTTCTAACAGTTTTTCTTGACGCTGAATTTGGCTATCTTTTTCTTTTATTTGCGATTGGAATATTTGGATTTGTTCTTTTAAAGCTTCACATTCTTCGTGCAATTTTCCTTCTGAAATTTTGTACTTCTCATCTAGATTTAAGAGGTTTGTCAACCGGCTGCTCGACTCAATTTGTAAAGAACGGATCAATTCCTCAACTTCTTCAAAAGATAATGCGGTAACGGCAAATGCCAAAGCGATAGCCATTCCCATTCCAAATTGCCAAAACCGTTCTTCTAAAGGAATGTGACTATAAGAAATTGCAAAAAACAGGCAAAGAGTACTTAGCGCTAGAGCAAAACCTCGTATTTTCCATTTCCAGCAAATAGGGAAACCGATCAAAATTAAAGCAGGTAAATAAAATGAACTCGCTAAGCCTTTTGACAACAAAACCGAAAAAGTTAAAAGAGTGACAAAAGGCCCCATAAGAGCCCAAAATTGGATTTGGCGATTGACTTTTTTTTCTGTGATATCCACGCACTTCTCCTTGAAGTATTCAGGACTACTTAATTAATGAAAACCTAAGTATAGAACAAATCCTTCTCATCTTCAATAAAAATGGCTTTAGAAATGGTTGAGACTACGAATATATTGCCTATTCATCTATTTATCATTTTGAGAAAAAATAAATTTAACTATTGAAACGTTGTCTACAAACCTATCTTCTTTATTAACCCTCTTAACTTTTGGCATGATATTTTCGAAGCCTAGCTTTTGCCGTTCTGGCTAAGATAAAGTTTTGCTTCTCTTCCTGGCAATCCAAAAAGGGTCATACGCTTGGTTATGGTTTGTTCTATAAAATTTCTAAGTCGAAATTTTTAATTTATAATTCCTAGGTTTTACGTATAATAAATAACTTTTCATTATTTTTTGTTGTTCTACTCAACAAATTCAGTTTAAATTAATTTAAATGAGTTTAATATGGCAACTGATCGCCAGGAGGTTTTTATATGAAAACTATTGCTCGAAGTCTGTTTTTTTTACTTGCTCTCATTATCCCTACATTAAATAACGCAGGTTTAAATGTAGGAATTGGCAAAGCTAACATCACGCCAGCGATAGGAACTCCTTCCGCAGGATATACGGAGCGAAAGGGAGAAGGGATGCAAGGGATCCATGACCCACTTCTTGCTATTGCTCTTTTTATTGATAATGGGGAAAAACAGATTGTGCTCTGCAGTGTGGATCACTTGGGTTTTACATATGAAATGGTACAAGAAATTATTCAGCAGGTCCATCGCGTGCCAAAACTAGGTCAATGTGGAATTTATATCGCTTCATCTCATACCCACTCAGGAGGAGGCGCCTATTTGAATATTCCATTGTTAGGCGAAAGTCTTGCTGGCCCTTATAATCTTGAGGTGACTAAGTTTTATGTTGAGAAGACAGTGGAAGCAATTATTCAGGCGAGTCAAAATCTCACTCCATCAAAAATTGGCATCGGATATGGAAAAGCTGAGAATTTGAGCAAATATCGTGGGCTTTGGCCAACAGGAATTACTCCAGTTTTTGATATGGCTGTGATTAAGGTGACTAAGCTCGACGAGGCTCCTTTAGCTGTCCTCTTTAATTATGCAGTCCATCCCACAATCTTAGATAGTCAAAATCGTCTATTTTCTGCCGATTTTGTAGGATATGCACGCGATCATCTAAAATCTCTACTTGGCTCTGAGGTACAACCTATTTATTTTAATGGAGCTCAAGGAGATATTATTCCTGTGATCTTCAATGAAGAAGATCGCTTCGCATCTTGCGATCAGCTAGGCCGATCGTTGGCAGAAACGGTTAAGAAAATTTGGAATGAAGTAAAGGTCGATGATTCTCTACACATCCAAACACAAAGTGAGCCCTATGCATTTAAGCCGCAAGCGACGCCTTTCGGGCTGAGCCTGCCTTTAGAGCAATATAAAAGCGAAATGAATGCGATTGTTTTAAATCAGCTGCATGCTTTTATTACGATACCAGGCGAGCTGAGTTGTATTTATGATCAACGCTTAAAAGAAATAGGGAATGAGCTGGGATACAGCCATGTTTCTATATTTGGCCTCACCAATGATGCTCACGGGTATATTATCTTGCCAGAAGCTTGGAGACATAAGACATCCGAATCGGCCCTTTCTTTTGGGGGTGAAAGCTACGGAGAGTTAACCAAAAATCGGGCTACAGTTCTTTTAAAGAATAACGCGCCTAAATAGATTCACTATGCTTTACGATCAACAATTGCAATTGATCAATTTTATTCAGCGGTTTAGAACTCCACTGCTTGATCAACTTTTTAAATTTTTAAATTTCTTTGATAGGCAGGAATTCTTCTTTGTATTGATACCTATCATTTGGCTTGGGCAGGGATGGAAGACAGGACTTCGGTTATTTTATATCCTGTTTTTTAGTAGCCTTGCTAATCATGCTTTGAAAGAATTATTTTTATCTCCTAGACCTTTCCATCTGGATGCAAATATAGGGATTATTCAGGTTAGCGGATTGGGATTTCCAAGTGGGGCCGCCCAGACGGCGCTTTTCTTAGGCGGGCTTCTATGCATTTTTTGGAAGAGCTCCTGGAAATGGGTTTTAGCCCTTGCTTATATTTTACTGGTGTCCTTTTCGCGTATATATTTGGGAATCCACTTTCCGAGCGATATTCTAGGAGGTTGGTTGGTAGGATTTGGCCTGTTGGCTATTTACCTTTATGCTCGTCCCCCTATTGAGAGGCAACTTAAAAGACTTAATCCGCTCTCTCTTTTTTTACTGAGTCAAATTGTCCCTGTGCTATTACTTATTTGGCAATCTTCTTTACGGACTTCCAGTGTTGCAATGGGAATAGGAATTGGGGTATTTATCGTTCATTCCTATCAATTATTTCTGCCATCTCCTAAACATACGAAGGAATACGTCCTGAGGGCCACAGTAGGAGTTTTAGGCACGTTTGCCTGTTATACTTTGATGTCACTCCTTCCCATTTCACATTCAATCTTCTATTTAATCCCCCGATTTCTGGTACTTGGGCTTTGGATAAGCTTAGGAAGCCATCTCGTTTGTCTTAAACTCTTTCCCGATTGCAAATCGTTTAGAGATGGGCTAATAGAGAAAAAACCTCTTGTATAGAGAATCGTGCTCAGCCTTCGGTTGGAGAATAATAAATTAACGCCAGTTCTCTATCTTTAAAAACTTGTAGTCGCTGGTGAGGTCCCTTCAAAATAAAAAAGGCCGGATTTTTCTCCGGCCTTTCTAAAAGTAACTAAACAGTCCACTTAAACTACACTTTCAAAATCAAAGACAAGCTCTTCTTCATGGTCTTTATCAACAAATTTCTTCACGCGCTTATGCCGCTCGAAACCTGTTCCTGCTGGAATGATATGCCCCATGATGACGTTTTCTTTGAATCCTAACAGATAGTCTGTCTTTCCTGCACAGGCAGCTTCAGTCAAGACACGGGTGGTATCTTGGAAGGATGCGGCAGAAATAAACGATTCTGTTCCTAAGGAAGCCTTTGTGATACCCAATAAAACAGGCGCTGCCTGAGCGGATTTTCCACCTTCTTTTGCAACTTTCAAGTTTTCATTTTCAAAGTCTTTCTTATCCACTTCTTCGCCGTAAAGCAAGCTTGTATCACCTGGATCGACAATACGCACTTTTTTCAACATTTGACGAACAATGATTTCAATATGCTTATCGTTAATGTCAACACCCTGTAAGCGATAAACTTCCTGCACCTGGTTAACGAGGTATTTTTGAAGCTCACGCACGCCGCAAATTTCCAAAATTTCATGAGGGATGACCACCCCATCTGTCAACTGCTGACCCTTAATGACATGGTCACCACGCTGAACAATTAAGTGCTTAGTTTGAGGAATCATATGTTCCTCTTCCATCCCGGTTGTTTCGTCTCTTACCACAAGAATACGTTTATTCTTATGAAGGCGGAAATCAACCACCCCATTCATTTTTGCAATCTCAGCAGAGTCTTTGGGCTTACGCGCTTCAAACAGCTCAGCCACGCGAGGAAGCCCCCCTGTAATGTCCTTCGTTTTTAACGCTCCGCGAGGCAAACGCGCGAGCAACGTACCAGCTGTGGCAAACTGCCCTTCTACCACCGAAATAATCGCTCCCGATGGAATGGGGTAGGTCCCGATCAACTCTTTGCACTCTTGGTCCGCATAAATCACGATTTGCGGATGCAATTCGCCGCGGTGCTGCTTTACAATCAGCTCGACCTGGCCCGTTTGCTTATTTGTATCCCGCTCTGTGGAGATCCCTTCCACAAGGTCTTCATACTTCACAAACCCAGGACGATCGCAAATAATGGGAATATTATGCTGTTCCCATTCCGCAATCTTTGTATGAGGCTTACTCTTACTTCCATCAGCTACTAGGATACGTGTCCCTAATTCCAGCGTAAATGTTTGAAGAGGCTCGATTGACTTGGTAGAGAGCAGTTTTTTATACTCTTCTAAAGAACGCCCTTCGTCTCTGACAATATTTAAAGATCCATTCTTATTGAGAACCACCCAATTTCCGTCGTCGTTTTGCACAGTGCGTAGATCTGTGTAAATCACGATCCCTTCAAATTCAGATTCAATCTCAGGGCTTAAACTTGCCGAAGCGATACCCCCTAAGTGGAACGTTCTCATCGTCAACTGCGTTCCTGGTTCACCAATGGACTGCGCAGCGATAATCCCTACAGCTTCACCCATGCTGACCTGGCGGCCATTAGCCAGGTTAACCCCATAGCATTTTGCGCAAACCCCGCGTCTTGTTTCGCAGGTCAACACAGAACGAATTTTCACACTTTCAATACCCGAGTCGTCAATTGCTTCAGCTTGCAGGATGGTCAAGGTATCCCCTGTCTTTGCTAAAAGCTTAGTGCTGTCTCCCGGCAGGTAAACATCGTCGCATACAGTTCGTCCGAAAATACGATCTTTTAAAGGAAGTAGCTCTTCTTGACCTTGTTTAATGGGAGAGACTTCGATTCCATTCAAAGTTCCACAATCTTCTTCTGTGATAATCACATCTGAAGCGACATCAACGAGACGACGTGTCAAGTAACCAGAGTCCGCCGTTTTTAAAGCAGTATCGGCAAGACCTTTACGCGCCCCGTGGGAAGAGATATAATACTCGTGTACAGTTAAGCCTTCTCTAAAGTTAGAAGTAATCGGAGACTCAATAATCGCCCCCGACGGCTTCGCCATCAATCCACGCAAAGCGCCAAGCTGCTTAATCTGCGATTTGTTACCTCGCGCTCCAGAGTCCATCATCATAAATAACGGATTTAACTGAGACTCGTTAACTTCGCTAATCAGCTTGAAAAGCTCTTCAGAAAGATTTTCTGAAACTTCAGACCAAATGCTAATTGTTTTAGACTGACGTTCACCATCGGTAATGATCCCATCTTCATACTGCTTTTTAACCAAAGCTACGCGCTGATGAGCTTCTTCCAAGATTTGCTCTTTATTAGCAGGGATTCTAACATCACAAACCCCCATTGAAAGAGCAGCTTTAGTTGCTTCTAAGAATCCGAGGTTTTTCAAGTTATCTAGAAAACGAACAGTTGCTTCTAAGCCAACTTTTTTATAGCAGCGCATCACCAAATCGCCCATTTTCTTTTTAGGCATGCTGTAGTTTTGAAAACCAAGCTCTGGCGGTACAATCGTGTTAAACAATACACGGCCAGGAGTTGTTTCAATAATTCCATTTTCTGTACGTAGCTTAATCTTCTCGTGGATATGCAAACCATACTGATCGGAATCTTTGGATCCTTTGCGATCTTGGCGTGCTTCAGAAGACGCCAATGCCATTAATACCTCTTGAGAATCTCGGAAAACACGGGTTTTGTAACCGTGATCTTCCGGAATATAAAGAGGATCGCACATTAAGTAGTAAAGGCCTAAAGTCATATCCTGTGAAGGAACCGCAGCTGGTCTTCCAGAGGATGGTAAGAAAATGTTATCTGGAGCCATCATAAGCAGCTTAGCTTCTAATTGAGCTTCTACAGAAAGAGGAACGTAAACAGCCATCTGGTCACCATCGAAGTCGGCATTAAATGCTGAGCAGACAAGAGGGTGGATGCGGATCGCTTTACCTTCGATTAACACAGGTTCAAATGCCTGGATACCAAGGCGGTGCAAAGTAGGTGCACGGTTTAGGAGGACTGGATGCCCTTTAATGATGTCTTCTAAAACGTCCCAAACTTCTGGAGCATGCCGTTGAATCATTTTCTTAGCAGACCGGATCGTATACACATATCCTAAATCTTTCAAACGTTTCACAATGAAAGGTTCGAATAATTCAAGCGCCATCAATTTTGGCAGGCCGCATTGATTGAATTTCAGCTCTGGTCCCACAATAATAACAGAACGCCCAGAATAGTCTACACGTTTACCCAATAAGTTTTGACGGAAGCGACCTTGTTTTCCTTTCAACATTTCGGAAAGAGATTTCAAAGGACGGTTTCCGGCCCCCATCACTGGATGACCATGACGGCCATTATCGAACAATGCATCCACAGACTCTTGCAGCATCCGCTTTTCATTGCGTACAATCACTTCTGGAGTCTTCAATTTCAAAATGGCTTTTAAACGGTTGTTTCTATTAATTACACGTCGATACAAGTCATTTAAGTCTGAAGTCGCAAAACGGCCACCATCTAAGGGCACCAAAGGACGAAGTTCAGGTGGAATAACCGGAACACAAGACATCACCATCCAGTCGGGCCTATTATCGGATGAAAGGAAGCTTTCTACAATTTTCAAGCGCTTTGCCAGCTTCATTCTAGCTTGAAGAGATTTGGATTTACGCAATTTCTCTTTAAGGTCGACAAGCAACCCATGTAGGTCTTCAGAGCGCAATAGCTCGCGAATCGCTTCACCCCCCATCATAGTCACAAAAGCATCTCTCCCCCATTTTTCTTGGGCTTGTCTAAGTTCTGTGTCAGTCAATAACTGCTTTTTCTCCAAATCAGTTTGGCCTGGGTCTACCACCACATGCTCTTCATAATAAATGATCCGTTCGAGATCAGTTGAAGACATTCCTAAAACGTTCCCAATACGGGATGGCATTGTTTTGAAAAACCAAATATGGACAACGGGGACTGCTAAATCGATATGGGCCATTCTTTCGCGGCGCACTTTTGATAGAGTTACTTCTACTCCACAGCGGTCGCAAACAATCCCTTTGTGCTTAATTTTTTTGTATTTTCCACACGCACATTCCCAATCGCGAGTGGGGCCAAAAATTTTTTCGCAAAAAAGGCCACCTTTTTCAGGTTTAAAAGTTCTATAGTTAATCGTTTCAGGCTTTTTAATTTCGCCGTGAGACCATTGATTCCGAATGACCTCATCGGAGGCAATCTTAATTGTCAGCTTGTCAAATTGCCCGTCTTGCTGATTATTTTCTGACATGCATGTCTCCTATATAAATTGGCCGTATGCACAGGCATTAAAGAGGCATTTTATTTTTAAATGTCGCGAGGTGTGCCTCATTCACCCAGGACACACAGAGACTACATAGAACTGTCGGCTCGTTAATTGACTGATGTAGCTTTCTGTGTGCCTTGTGGCCCTGTAGTGAATCACTTCACACGTCACAGTATGTAATTTACATAAATGTTAGACAGATTCTGTACGAATATCAAGGCCTAAGCCTTGCATTTCCTTAATTAACACATTAAAGGATTCCGGAGTCCCAGATTGTAGGAGGTTTTCCCCTTTTACAATTGACTCGTAAATACGCGTACGCCCGGAGACATCGTCGGATTTCACCGTCAACAATTCTTGCAGCAAGTGTGCCGCACCGTAAGCCTCTGCGGCCCATACCTCCATCTCCCCGAAACGCTGCCCCCCCATTTGGGCTTTACCGCCCAAGGGTTGTTGAGTCACAAGCGAATAAGGCCCAACCGCTCTTGCGTGAATTTTGTCCGCTACAAGGTGGCTGAGTTTAAGGATGTAGATGTACCCCACAACTACCGCGCTATCAAATCGGTCTCCCGTGCAACCATCGTACAAGTAAAACTTACCATCAGATGGCATACCTTGTTTTTTCATCATTTCCCAAATTTTATCTTCTGGAAACCCTTCAAAAACAGGACTCTTCACATGAATTCCTTGCTTTTTTGCTGCAAAGCCGAGGTGGGTTTCGAAAAGCTGCCCCATGTTCATACGAGAAGGCACACCTAAAGGATTGAGGATAATTTCAATCGACTCCCCATTTGACAAGAAAGGCATATCTGCTTCTGGAACAATTTTAGAAACGACCCCTTTGTTTCCGTGGCGACCAGCCATTTTATCCCCAACTTGCAACTTACGCTTGGAAGCCACATACACTTTTACTTGTCGAATAATGCCTGGGTCTAGATCCGTATCCCCTTTGCGCATAAATTCAATCTCAGTCTTATACTGTGTTTCAAGAGTCTGCGTTGCAATTTCGTAATCATGCAAGAACTGCTTAAGTGTATTGTAAATGGGGTTATCGGGCATTAAGAGATTTTCAACATTCTCTTTTTCGAGCTCCTCAATCAAATCTTGAGTGATTAGCATCCCCTCTTCAATAACCACTTCAGCGGTTTTACGGTGCACAATTGTTCCCCGTGCTGTTTCGTTAAGGAGAAGAGCTCCAATTTTTTCACGCCGCTCTGTGCGTAGTTCAGCCTGTTTTTGTTTGTATTCTTTTTGAATATCTTTCAAGCGAGAAGCTTCTTCTACTAACTCATCGTCTGTTTTAGATAAACGATCCCTGCGGCTAAAGACTTTCACGTCCATAACCACCCCTTCTGTGCCAGGAGGAACGGTTAAAGAGGCATCTTTTACATCAGCTGCTTTCTCGCCAAAGATGGCGCGTAAGAGACGTTCTTCTGGGGCAAGCTCTGTTTCAGATTTTGGGGTAATTTTTCCAACGAGAATATCCCCAGGCTTAACTTCTGCCCCAATGCGGATAATGCCGTCTTCGCCTAAGTTTAGCAAAGCTTCGTCAGACACATTTGGAATATCGCGTGTAATCTCTTCCTTTCCAAGTTTGGTATCGCGCGCTGTTAGCTCAAACTCTTCAATATAAATCGAAGTATAGGCATCTTCCCGCAATAACTTTTCAGAAATGATGATCGCATCCTCATAGTTATAACCAAACCATGGCATAAATGCGACTAGCACGTTTCTTCCGAGAGCAATTTCCCCTTTATCCGTGGCTGGCCCATCTGCAATGACATCGCCAGCTTTCACTTCATCGCCAATATTGCATAGAGGCTGCTGATTAATGCATGTGCCTGCATTGGATCGCAAAAACTTTTTCAAGTAATAAGTTTTTTTATCCAAGCGGTTGGCCGTTGGAGAAATGACAATCTTCAAACCATCTACATATTCCACCACCCCATCTTCTTGGGCAATCACCACTGAGCCAGAATCCCGGGCTGCACGCGCTTCTAGGCCTGTCCCCACAATAGGAGCTTGAGGTCTAAGCAAGGGCACCCCTTGACGTTGCATGTTAGACCCCATTAGAGCACGGTTCGCATCGTCGTGTTCGAGAAATGGGATTAAGCCTGTGACAATCGAAACTAATTGTTTTGGAGAGACATCCATATGTGTAGCTTTGGATGATTCAATTTCTAGCGGTTCACCTCTCCAACGTGCCCAACAAATAGGCTCGGCAAACATTTTGAATTCATCCAGAGGGGCGGAAGCTTGCGCAATCACGCAACGCTCTTCTTGATCCGCTGTCATGTACTCAATTTCGTCTGTTACCACTCCGTCTCGAACGATTAAGTAAGGGGTCTCGATAAATCCAAATTCATTGATTTTGGCAAAAGAGGAGAGCGAAGTAATCAAACCAATGTTCGGACCTTCCGGTGTTTCAATCGGACAAATACGCCCATAGTGGCTAGGGTGAACGTCACGAACCTCAAAGCCGGCACGATCCCGATTTAAACCACCTGGCCCCAGAGAGGAAAGTCGACGTTTATGGGTCAGCTCAGCAATTGGATTTGTTTGATCCATAAATTGAGACAACTGAGAACGCCCAAAGAAGTCTTTTAGCACTCCAGACAAACCTTTGGCAGAGACGATTTTTCCAGGAGTAAGCGTATCGGAAGAGAAGTCAAATAAGTTCATTCTTTCCCGAATGATTTTTTCCATTCTGGCTAAACCAATGCGGCATTGATTTTGAATAAGCTCGCCCACAGATCTTACACGGCGATTGCCTAAGTGATCAATATCGTCCACATAAGTGTCTTCTTTATTTTGCTTTAAGCTAATTAAGTACTTTAAAGCCCCGATTACATCTTCTTTTGTCAATGTCACAGTTTTAAGCTGTTCATCGTCAATTTCTAAGCCTAATTTCGAATTAAGCTTGTAACGCCCCACTCGCCCGAGGTTATAACGCTTAGGATCGAAGAAAAGACGCATAATGGCAGAGCGAGCATTTGACAAGGTGGCAGGCTCCCCTGGCCGAATCTTGCGATAAAAATCTTTAAGGGCACTTTCATAAGAATCGGTGGGATCTTTAGAAAGCATCTTAATAATCGGACTCGTTTCATCCGCATCTTCTGCAATACGGATCACCTCAATGCCTGCATCGATCATGCGCTTAAGCATCGCAGTGGTGAGTTTTTCCCCCGCTTTTCCAAAAACAGTGCCACTTTCTTCATCAAGCGCGTCTTGCGCTAAGATTTTTCCAACTAAATCAGAAAGATCTTTGTCATTCTTTAATTTAATTTTACGTGTGCTGAAAAACTCCTCGATGATATCGGCATTCGTGGAATAACCTAATGCCCGAATAAAGGTAGTGGCTAAAATCTTTCGGCGCCGTTTCTTGCGGTCGATATAAATATGAATCAAATCATTTGAATCAAAAGCCCCTTCTAGCCAACTTCCGCGATAAGGGATAATCCTGAAGGAATAAATCCAATTTCCACGCATATGGCGTTCTTGCTCAAAGCAAATCCCAGGAGAACGATGCAACTGAGACACCACCACTCTCTCGGCGCCATTGATAATGAAAGTTCCTTTTTCGGTCATAACAGGAATAGTCCCCATATAGACTTCTTCCTCTTTAATCCCTGTCTCATCTGTTAAACGAAACTTGACCTTCAACGTAACGTTGTAAGATATCCCTCTTCGAATGCATTCGTCAGGGATATACTTAGGAACACCTAAGCTATAGGATAAAAATTCCAGGGTTGTTTTTTCGTCGTATGATTTGATAGGAAAAATTTCGTTGAAAACTTCTTGCAAACCTATGCTTTCCCGTTCATTGGGGAATAAATTTGCTTGTAAGAATTGATTGTAAGACTTGACTTGAATTTCAATGAGGTTGGGAAGATCAATAATCTCTTCCTTTTCAACAAAACTCACCCGATGCGGCGGCCTTTGCAACATGATGAAGGACTCCCTGGTATAGCTTGAATTAGGACATTGCCCTTGGCAAAACTTTTACTCAAAGATAAACTTGGAGGCGTGCTGCCACCCAGTTTGGCATCTTAGTGAATGAGTTGTTTGCAAGGAAATACTATAACAATTGAGATTTTCTTTATTTTTGAAAAAAATCTGAATTGAAATACTATTTTATTGCAGACTTAGCTGCCATTTGATTAAATGCCGAAATCCCAGAATCATGACATTTTACGGTCATGACTCTGGGTTATTAAGTTCTAGAAGTAGGCCTTACAGACCTTTCAAAGTAACTTTGCAACCAGCTGCTTCGATTTTCTTCTTGATCTCTTCAGCTTCTGCTTTAGGAGCTGTTTCTTTTAAAACTTTTGGAGTGGATTCAACCAGCTCTTTTGCTTCTTTCAATCCAAGACCAGTGATCTCACGCACAACTTTAATTGCACTGATTTTCTTGTCATCAGCAACTTTTTCTAGCGTAACTTGGAAATCAGTTGCTTCAGCTGCTGCAGGAGCTGCACCTGCCGCTGGAGCTGCAGCCACAACTGCTGCCGCTGCTGCCGCTTTAACTCCCCATTTTTCTTCTAGGGCAGTTTTTAACTCCGCCATTTCTAAAACTGTCAATTGGCTGAGCTGCTCCACGAGTTCTTCTTTTTTATTGCTCACGATATTACCTCACTAAATTACTAAGCTTCTGTTAATGAATTGTTCTCGTCGTTTTCTTGCTTGCATTTGTTGTCTAAGCAATACACAACGCTTGATACGATGGCTTCCATCACGGATAAGGTGTGCGACATTGGTGCTTCGAAGACACTCAGTAACTGCGCTCTCATCTCATTCATTGATGGCAACTTGGATAATTTCTCAACATCTTCGCTGTTGTACATTCTTCCATCAAAGCGTCCACCCATTACATTAATGGCTTTGTTTTCATCTTTGAATTTGAAGACAACTTTAGCGGTTTCGACAGGATCTTTACCCGCAAAAACGATTCCAATATGACCTGGAAGAGCTTGGAGATCTAATTTGATTCCTACGCAATCAGCAGCCCGCACTAAAATACGCTTTTTCACCATTTCAATGTTTCCACCCAGAGTTGAAACTCTGCGTCGGAAATCTGCCACGGCGTTTGCAGCTAATCCCATGTAATTGATAATCACAAAGGAATCAAAATTTTCGATTTGACTCTTGATTTCATCCAAAAGAAGGTGCTTTTCTTTTCTCATCTTTCACTTACTCCTTTATGATGAACCAACGGCTTTGCGTAGATCGATTTTAAATCCTGGTCCCATCGTCGAAGAGATGACCATGGAAGCTAGAAATTCCCCTTTAGCTGCCGCTGGCTTAGCTTTTTGCACTGCGCTTAGAAAACTTTGAATATTTTCTTCTAATTTTTCTTGAGCAAATGAAAGCTTACCAATCATGCAGTTCACCACACCGTGACGATCGATTTTAAACTCAATTTTACCACTTTTGAGTTCTTGAATCGCTTTTACGATATCGTTTGTGACAGTTCCTGCTTTAGGAGTAGGCATTAAGCCTCGGGGTCCGAGAACTTTACCTAATTTTCCTACATCTCTCATCATGTCTGGGGTGGCAATCACTGCGTTAAAATCAGTCCATCCCCCGCTAACTTTTTCAAAAAGTTCTTCGTTACCCGCGTAATCAGCACCAGCAGCTAAGGCTTCTTTCACCTTATCGCCTTTAACAAAAACAAGAATTTTCATTAATTTACCTGTGCCATTCGGTAGTGACACAGTTCCGCGAACGCTTTGATCCGATTTGCGAGGGTCAACGCCTAGTTTTAAAGAGATGTCCACTGACTGATCAAACTTGACCGTGGGGCATTTCTTTAACATCTCGATTGCTTCTGCTACACTGTATGCCTTGCGAACATCAAATGTATTGGCAATCTCCCGAATTCTTTTACTTGGACGGCCCATTTTACCTTCTTTACTCGTTGACGAGTTCAATTCCCATAGAACGCGCGGTTCCTAATACACAGTTAGTAGCAGCTTCCAAACCGTTCGCATTCATATCTTGCACTTTAGCTTCGGCAATTTTTCTTGCTTGCGAACGGGTGATCTTCCCTACTTTGTTACGGTTAGGAATGGCAGATCCTTTTTCAATGCCCACTGCTTTTTTCAGCATTTCAGCTACAGGAGGCTTTTTACAAATAAATGAAAACGTTTTATCATGATAAACGTTAATCACTACTGGCAGAACGTCGCCAGCCATCGCTTGTGTTTTCGCATTAAATTCTTTGCAGAACGCCATGATATTGACGCCAGCGGAACCCAAAGCTGGACCAATTGGTGGCGCTGGGTTTGCTTTACCTGCAGAAATTTGCAGCTTAATCACTTTAACAATTTTTTTAGACATAAACCCTCAATCTTTCTATTAGGCGTTTACAGCGAGGCAACTGTTAACGCATCATTTTTATGTGTTTTCCGCATCAGCAGAAATTTCTTCAACCTGCATAAATTCCAAATCATCTACACGTGTATCGCGCCCAAAAATGGAAACCAAAACACTTAAGCGACCTTTGTCATGAAAAACTTCAGTAACTGTCCCTACAAAGTTAACAAAAACACCATCGACAATTTTTACACGATCGCCTACATTAAACTTATGGCGCTGGGTAACAGTTTGTTTTTTGTCTTCAAGATCTTTAAGAATCTCTTCAACCTCTTTTTCAGTTAAAGCTGTGGGTTGATCTCCACCTAAAAAATCTACAATACCAATTGTATTTTTTACATAACTCCAAGATTCATCCGTTAACGTCATCTTGATCAGTAAGTAACCGGGCCACAGCCGTTTTTCCACAACTTTTTGCAAACCGTTTTTCACTTCTGATACTTTCTCAATGGGTAAGACGACTCTTTCAATGAGCTCACTCATCCCTTTGTGTTCGCGATGCTCTTCAAGATTTTTTTTCGCTTTTTTTTCTTGCGAAGAGATTGCTTGAACGACATACCATTTATGCATTGTTTTACCGTAATCCTTGCCGGTTGAAATGTTTAATTTGACTTAGCGTTATCCTGCAATTAAATGCACAACATTTCCCAATCCCGCGAGAATAGTTTGAATGAAAACATCCATTATATAAATTCCGATCCCAAAAGCAAAAGTCGCTCCCACTACAATTTTTGCATAGGCGAGAAGTTCTTCCTGGCTCGTCCAGGTAATTTTCTGGAATTCTGCTTTGATATTTTCTAAAAACCCAAAATCTTTTTTAGTGGTAACAGAACTTTCTTTCGGAGAGACTTCAGACACCTGTTGCGTTTTTTTGACTTCCATGGCGTTCACATTTACCCCCGAAAAATTGTCGCTATGAATTGCTTAGTATACATTTTTGGACTGAGAAGAAACGAAGTGTACTAAAACTTAAAAATTAAATCAACCGATTTCTTCTAGGACTCTGTTTGCTTTATTTTACCCAGTTGATTCGAAACAAAAAAAACAAACGAGTGCGGAGGGACTCGAACCCCCGACCGGCGGCTTTGGAGACCGCAGCTCTACCAACTGAGCTACACACCCTTAAAGAAGACCACTCAGCGAATGGTCTCCTGTAAATTTACTCAGGAAATTAAAATGATTTCCAGTTGAATTACTTGATGATTTCGGAAACTGTTCCGGCACCGATTGTTCGGCCACCTTCACGAATCGCAAAACGCATCCCTTTTTCAACAGCCACTGGCTGAATCAGCTCAATGGTCATTTCAACGTTATCACCTGGCATCACCATCTCCACATCTTGAGGAAGCTCAACAGTCCCTGTCACATCTGTGGTACGGATATAAAGCTGAGGACGGTACCCGGTAAAGAAGGGTTTATGACGTCCACCTTCTTCTTTAGTCTGAATGTAAACAGGCCCTTTAAATTTTGTATGCGGAGTGCAAGCACCTGGAGCAGCAAGAACCATACCCCGTTGGATTTGATTTTTATCCACACCACGGAGCAAGAGTCCAACGTTTTCACCAGCTCGAGCTTCATCAAGCGTTTTGTTAAACATTTCTACACCTGTGACCACAACATCGCGAGTCTCTCCAAGGCCAACGAGTTGAAGCTTATCGCCCATTTTGACAGCTCCACGCTCAACACGGCCTGTAGCCACTGTTCCACGTCCAGAGATAGAGAAGACGTCTTCGATTGGCATTAAGAATGGTTTGTCGATTTCGCGAGCAGGCTCAGGGATAAACGCGTCTACAGTATCCATCAGTTTATAGATTGCCTCTACATACTTAGGATCACCTTCAAGAGCTCTTAATCCGGAACCACGGATAACTGGAGCGTCTTTATAACCTTTCGCCTCGAGAAGTTCGTGAATTTCCATTTCCACCAAATCCAAGAGCTCTTCGTCGCCTTCTCCTAACATATCTACTTTGTTGAGAAACACGACAATTGCAGGAACCTGCATTTGGTGCGCCAACAGAATATGTTCACGAGTCTGAGGCATCGCCCCATCTGTTGCGGCTACAACGAGAATAGCGCCGTCCATCTGAGCTGCACCTGTAATCATGTTTTTTACATAGTCAGCGTGTCCTGGGCAGTCGACGTGTGCATAGTGACGCTTTTCTGTTTCATACTCAACGTGTGTGGAGTTAATTGTAATTCCACGCGCTCTTTCTTCAGGTGTTTTATCAATAGAATCGTAACTTCTAAAAATCGCTCCGCCTTTCTCAGCCAATGCTTTGGTGATTGCGGCTGTTAACGTTGTTTTCCCGTGGTCAACGTGCCCGATTGTCCCGATATTGACGTGCGGCTTGCTACGTTTAAAGGATTCTTTTGCTGCCATTTGATTTCCTCCATTTGGCTACAGTGCTTTTTTTTCTTTTAAAAATTTATTTTCTGCCCAGAATAGGAATTGAACCTACGGCCGCTTGCTTACCATGCAAGTGCTCTACCACTGAGCTATCTGGGCAAGTGAAACTACTTTTGCTTCTTTTCGACTCGAAAGCTTGTGAGTTTAGGGCTTCTGACAAAAAAAATCAACCCCTATTCACGCTTTTTGTCTTAGCTTATTTTTGTCGAAATACGATGCGCCCTTTGGTTAAATCGTAAGGGGACATTTCAACATTTACTTTATCCCCTACAAGGACACGAATATTCTTCATTCGCATTTTTCCACATAAATGGGCAATCACGACCAGTCCATTTTCTAGCGCTACGCGAAAGGTCATGTTAGGCAGCAGTTCTTCTACTGTGCCTTCTAATTTAAGGGTATCTTCTTTTGGCATATTTTCTTGGGTTGCATTTTTTGACATGAAATTTACTGTGAATGAGAGTAACATAAATTTAGTAAATGTCAAGAGTAACTCGACCCTTTGTGAGTTTTTTTTAATCTTGTCATTTTTTCGGGCTTTTAATATTTACACCTTCAACTTAAAAAAAACCTTATGTTTAAATGCAACTTAAATATTTCTCCTCTGTTTGAACGGTTCACTCCAAAAACGCCTTTAGCGAAGACAGGGCTTTGGGCCCTTATTGCCGCTACTTCTGTGGTAGCAATGGCTGCTTTTTCAGTTTTAACCGTTATTTTAAGTGCCTTATTAGCACCAGCTGCTTTGAACGCGCCTGTGCAGACGCTTGCATTCCTTACTGTGATAGTATGTGAGGTGGTAGTAATTGGCTGCAGTGCTCTCGCCGTCTCAGCCTCCTTTATGGCAGCAGATAACCTTATTGAATGGTTTTATGAACGACGCTTTCACTACTTTGGGATCCCAACGAAATAATAAGCGCATTAAAAAAATAAACAACCTTTTGTTTTTTGGCGGGCATAATCTGCTTGAGTTCTAGCGCCGTTATGTCATCCCTTTCTGCTAAATGTATCGAATTCGGCCTTGTTTCTTGTTTGGCAATCACCAAGCTTTTGCCTGAGGTTCTCCTGATTCTATTATCGCTAGCCCTTCTTCTCACAGAGGAGAGGGATTGATCGCTTCTTTTTATTTTCCAAGAAATTTATTAGGCAGGTTTTGTTGCTCGAATTTCTATGGCTAAAGCCAAAAAGGTTTCGGCCACGCTTTTAAAGCTAGGGATTTCCCTTGTTTTCCCTTATTCTTTATTCTTTTTTTCGAATAATTGCCTGAATGACTCTTGCGTTTCCTGATCAGCTATTGAAAAATCGGCAACCAGATTTTTTTCAGCCAATTTAGTTAATCCATTCAAAGACTCCCCTAAAATGAGTTGCTTACCCTCTATCTCCACCACATATACCCACGATTTAGGGCTAAGAGAACGGCGATCGAGAATTTTAATCATGCTGGTTACATTATCTTGTAAAAAGCGCGTATAAACGATCTTCTTCACGGCCCAGGAAAGAAAAAGAAGCGCTGAAACGATCAGCCCTAATACAAATACCATGTAAATAAAATTTTTCCAAAAAGGGGAATTTTCATTTGCTATTGCTTTTAATTCTTGCTGAAATGCTTCATCAAGGAGGACAGCATCTGTTTTTTTATGGAGAGCAGAAGAAAGGGGGCCAACTGAAGAGCTTGATTTTGCCCCCCCGTCTGAAACTTCACCACTCCAGCTTGAGGTAGGAGAAAGCAGGCAGAAAAAAATAAAAAGCAAGGTGGATAAACGCATACGTTCCTCAATGGCTAGTTGTAAAATTTAAGCATAAGGTTTCCTTCAATTTCTCTTAAGAACTAATTTCTCATTTAGCCGAATCTAATTTTTGTATGCGATTATAAAAAAAAAGAAGATCGGCCACTCGTTGGAGAAATTTACAAAACGATCGGCTTGCAGGAAAAAATAGCTGGCGTTTACCCACCTTTTAACCGCGCTTAGATCAGCTAGGCACAGCATTATTTTTCAGAAGAGGAAATTAAATTGCCTCAGGCTGTCTGGGAAAATAACAAAAACTTTTGTAGGTGTTTATCAGAAAAAAAAGCTGGATATTGATCTAGAGCTAAAAAATTAGTGAATGCTATGCATAATAAAGGTCTCCGAAATAGGGGCAGAAACCTCGCTTTAATATCTCAAAAAACATGATTGGCTAAGCTCTATTTCTCTGAATATCAAATACCTTCAACAAGCTATGCCTTAGTCGAAAATATTGAAGAGTTATACCCACGTTTAGGATGACCTAAAGAGCCTCTGGTTTCTTAGTTTCCGGTTAATAAAACTATTCGAAAACGAGCCCTGCCGCTCATCATTTTTTCATAGGCCTCGTCCACTTTTTCAAAAGGATAAGCCTCGTTCATAGAGCGCACGCCTGTCAACGCGCTGAATGACAGGGTATCTTGCGAATCGATAGAAGTTCCCGAAGGCCATCCTGTAATAGAACGTCTTCCTGAAATGAGAGCTGCTGCCGAGATTGAAAGGGGATGGTGGGTAGCTCCTACTATCACGCATTTGCCGTTTATACTAAGCCCCCCTAACGCTGATTCAATGGCTTCTGCTTCGGTGACAGTCGATAAAAGAACCTTCGCTCCTCCTAATTCAGCTAGCTCTTGCGCAGGATTTTTTTCTAAGCTATCGATGTAATGATGAGCCCCTAGCCTTTTGGCCAAAATTTCTTTATCTTTACCCCGAGCAATGGCGATTGTCTGAAATCCCATTTTAGAAGCAAACTGCACCGCCAAATGTCCCAATCCCCCAATCCCTAAAACAGCCACGATCTCTCCTACACAAGCACCAGTATTTCGCAAGGCATTAAAAGTGGTGATCCCTGCGCACATTAAAGGACCAGCTTCCACGGCGGAAATTTCCTCGGGAATCAAAGCTAAAGCATCCACAGACGCTATCATGTAATCAGCATACCCCCCATCGTAAGTAACTCCCGTTATACTAAGATGGCTACAGGTAACAAAATCTCCCCTTCTACAAGATTCACAAAAACCACAATGGCCTCCATACCATCCAATTCCCACCCGCTCGCCCACTCTCCAATTTGCCACGTTTGGGCCAAGCGCATCAATTATACCTGCAACTTCGTGCCCAGGAACTCGGGGATAAGTCACGTGCGGGAAGGATCCTTCTTTTGTAAAAGAATCGCTATGGCAAATTCCACAGGCTTGAACTTTAAGGCGTACTTCTCTTTCACCAGGTTCAGGTATTTCACGTTCAACATACTCAAAAGGACCATTTGGCCGGCTTACTTGGATTGCACGCATTTTTGCCATAGAAACTCCCCTAAAAATGAATTAGACTTTTAGCTCATCTTACAGGCACAAAACCCATAGCCTGAAGTCTTTGCTGCAATCCATTTTAGATATAGCTGCTTGCTATTTCCTGAAAGAAATTGCCACACATACCTTAAGTTGCTGGAGGTGCCCTAAGCATTTTTGCGCGTAAGATAAACTTTTAATTACAGAAAAAAAGAATTTGTCTTCAAGAAAAAGAAGCCTCAAATTCTGATGATTTAAGGCTTGGATATTTAAAAAAGAAGTGAGGCTGGATTCTCTAAATATTTTTGGACTGTCTTTACAAACTCTGCAGCTGCCACTCCGTCTACTACTCGATGATCGGCTGAAAGGCAAATATTCATGATTTTTCCAGGAACAACTGTCCCATTTTGAACGACAGGGACATTTTGGATGCCGCTTACGGCTAAAATAGCAGCTTGTGGAGGATTGATAATGGCTTTAAAGGCTGTAATTCCATACATCCCTAAATTGGAAACTGTAAAGGATCCTCCTTTATATTCTGATACATCAAGCTTACCTTCTTTGGCCCTTTTAGCTAGTTGCCGAACCTCCAGAGAAATCTCTCCTAAATTTTTGTAATTCACATGCCGCACAATCGGCGTAATCAATCCTCCCGGCACACTTACAGCGACAGAAATGTCGATCGTCTCAAAACGAATAATCGTTTGATTAGCTGAGTTGAAACCACTATTCACCTGGGGATGTTCTACAAGTGCCAGCGCGCAAGCTTTTATCACAAAATCATTAAACGTCAACTTAACATCTACATTTCTAAGTTGCTCTCTAATCTGGCTTAAAGGCATAACGTTGACTGATTGTTCAACATAAATATGAGGAATAAATGTTTTAGCATCTTGCAATCTTTGAGAAATCACTTTGCGCATGGGAGTGAGAGGTTCTTCATGGTAAGAGCCTGGCTTTTGGGTTGGCTGCACTCGTTTTCCAAAGGCAACTACCCCTGAACTTTGAGCCCTTTCTAAGTCACGACTCATGATCCTGCGATTGGGACCTGTTCCTTTAACCGTCGTTAAATCAAGGCCACGCTCTTTCGCAAGCTTGCGAGCAAGAGGAGAAGCAAGAATCCTGTTCGAATTTTCCGTTACTCCTTCAAATTCGTAGTGTTCTAAGGGAGGCTCTGGCACAAAGGCTGGCTGGCTGATTGATCCAGTAATACCTTTAATTTCAGCAGGAGCGTCCTTTTTTTCTTTGGCTTCAAATTCAGCACGAGAAACTTCAACTTTAGGCTGTACCACTTCTAACCTATAGCCGTCGATGCTTTCATTTTGTTCAGCAGTGAAAATAGCAATCGGCTGGTTGACTTTCGCCTCTTCCCCCTCAGATATCAAGATTTTGCGCAACCATCCTTCATCTAAAGCAGCATGCTCAACCGTTGCCTTGTCGGTGGCCACTTCTAGCAATAAGTCGTTAACGCTAACTTGATCTCCTTCTTTTTTATGCCATTTCACAATCGTTCCTTCTTCCATAGTCGGTGAAAGTTTTGGCATCATTAAGGTAAATGGCATCGGTGTTCCTCTCTTTACACATTCATAACTTTGTGAGAAGCAGCTAAAACTCTCTCTACAGAAGGCAAGGTTGCTTTTTCCAAGACTTTCGAATAGGGCATAGGGGTTTCTTTTTGGCAAACTCTTTCTATCGGCGCATCGAGATAATCAAAGCAATGTTCCATAATCTGAAATCCAACTTCGGCAGTAATCCCTGCAAAAATGTGGCCTTCTTCTACTAATACGCAGCGATTAGTGCGCTTGACCGATTCAGCAATCAAGCCAATATCTAGAGGCTTAATTGTTCTTAAGTCGATTAACTCCGCTCGAATTCCCTTTTTAGCAAGTTCCTTTACAGCTTCGCGACAGACTTTAACAGTATGGCTATGAGAAACGATTGTCAAATCTTTGCCTGGGATATCAATACGTGCCTTTCCAATAGGAATTAAATATTCTTCCACAGGGATTTCCATTTTATCCCCATAATCTAGCTCGCTTTCTAAAAATAGGACGGGGTTATTACACCGAATAGCTGATTTAAGCAAGCCTTTTGCATCGTAGGCATTACTTGGGGCAATTACAATAAATCCTGGTAGGTTTCCATAAAGCGCTTCCACACAATGGGAATGCTGTGAAGAGACCTGGGCAGCGGCCCCATTTGGCCCTCGAAATACAATAGGGACAGAAAAACGATTCCCCGACATATAATACATTTTTGCAGCATTCGAGATCAATTGATCGGCAGCCACAAAGGAAAAGTTAAAACTCATGAACTCTACCACAGGACGTAAACCTGTCATCGCCGCTCCAATACCTAGCCCCGTAAATCCTAGCTCTGAAATAGGTGTATCGATAACTCTTTTGCTGCCCCACTTGGCCAAAAGCCCCTTTGTGACCTTATAAGCACCATTATACTCGGCAACCTCTTCTCCCATAACAAATACATTTGGATCCCTTGCCATTTCTTCATCAAGCGCTTGGCGCAGGGCTTCTCTCATTTCAACTACTTGAGTATTCGATGTATTCATCCACAATCTTTCCTGTAAAGCCGTTTAAAATTTAAATTTAGGAAGGAGCAAACACATCTTCTTCAACAGATAACGGATTGGGCCAAGGGCTTTCTTCAGCATATTTCATAGCTGCTATAGCTTGCTCTCGACACTCTTTATCAATTTTTTTGAATTCTTCACTATCGATTAGATGGTGCTCTTCCAAAGCATGTCGCATTAAGAAAATGGGATCCCGTTGCATCGATTTTTGCAATTGTTCTTTGGTGCGATAAAGCCCAGGATCAGAAATAGAGTGGCCGCGAAAGCGTTCTGTCAAAACCTCTAATAACACAGGGCGTCCAGTTTCTATAACTTCCTCATACACATGAGAAAAACCTGCATAGCAATTGAAAAAATCCATCCCATCCAATGTGTAGGCTTTTATATTGTAGGTAGAGGCAATATCTTCAGCAAGTCTTTTAAAGGCAAGCGCACGATCAACAGCGGTTCCCATGCCCCAGAGATTATTTTCGATCACATAAATGCATGGAAGACTCCAAAGAGAGGCTAAGTTAAGTGACTCATGAACGGCACCTTGAGCAACAGCCCCATCTCCTAAAAAGCAAATGGCAACCTCATTTTTACTCCCGCTGTATTTGACCTGAAAGGCCGCTCCTGTGGCGATTGGCACCTGCCCGGCTACAATTCCAAAACCCCCTAAAAGCCTTTTTGCATAAAGATGCATGGACCCTCCACGTCCACGAGCGTTTCCTGTGGCCTTACCGTATAATTCTGCCATAATTTCTTCAGGCGTTGCACCTAGCAAAAGAGCAAGCGCATGGCAACGATAGGAAGTGATGTACCAATTTTCTTGCCCTAAAGCTTGGACAGCGGCAACTTGGATCGCTTCTTGTCCGATATAAGAGTGAAAAAAGCCACCGATTTTACCTTGTTGATAAGCAGACTCCGCGCGAATTTCAAAATTGCGGATGGTTAACATTTTTGTCAGCTGTTGAATAAGGAGATCTTTTCCTAGAAGTGCAATCACTTCGTTTTGGTTGGAAGGGAAAAAAGAATGCGGAAGGGTTTTGTTCACTGAATTACCTAAAATTTAACTCATCTAGTTGATGAGCCATTTTAACATAGAAGTAGAAAAAAGCAAGAAGACCTTGCGTCCATTGAAATCTCTACCTCCACTCTTTTTCCCACTCTCCCTTCTGGGGTTTTTAGGATGGACCCCAGTTTTTTTACCTTACACTCCCTTTTGCTGGTTAAAATTTAACTTTGCACAAGGTTAGCAACAGGAGCTTCTCGTGCATTTTTTGCGGCAGCCATTTTCTCTTTTATTTCATGGTGAACCACTGTTGTCACGCAGGAATCCGACCACACATTAATAGCCGTCTCAAGCATATCAATTAAGGTGTAAAAAGGAAGAATCACCCCTAATACATTTAAAGGAACATTCATAGTAGCCAAAAATGCGCTCGCAAGAAAATAACACCCCATAGGCACTCCCGCATTTCCCACAGCTGCAATTGTCGCAATAAAAATCCACGCGATCATTTCGACAGGGGAAAAAACAACACCTGCATGCATTGAAACGAATAAAACGGTGATTAAAATAAAGGCCGCACACCCGTTCATATTAATGGTAGTGCATAAAGGGAAACTGAATCTGGCCACTTGGCGAGAAATCTTTAGGCGATCCTCAGCACATTGCATGGCAAGAGGGAGCGTGGCGCTTGACGATTTGGAAAAGAAGGCCAATGATAAAGCAGGAAGCATAGCTTTAGCTGTTTGAAAGGGGGATATTTTTTTTAGCTTTAAAAAGAGAGGTAAAACCAAAAAAGCCTGCACCAAGTTGGCGATCACTACACAAGATAAGTATAAGGCTAAACTTTTAATTTCGAGCCCTGCGCGCATATCGCGCACAAACAAAGTTAAAAAGGCGCAAATTGCAAAAGGCATCAACCACACAATCCAGGTGGTAATCTTCATAATAGCGGCATAAAGGGCTGAAAAAAATGCATGCAGGAGTTCTCTTTTATCATTCGGGAGACTCAATATTGCAAAACTAAACAACATAGCTAAGAAAAGCACTCCGATGACATTGTTCTCGCTAAATGGTTGAACGATATTGCTGGGAATTGCCTGGAGCAAATAGGTTAAATACCCTGTTTGGTTGGCCTTAGGAATCTCAGTGAATTGAACAGTAATTTGGGAACTCGTTGGATCAATTAATACAAATAAAATTAACGCCACTGTAGCAGCAAAAATTGTGGTTAGTAAGGTGTATTTGAGAACTTTCAATCCCATTAAACGAATGTCTTGAGCACTTTTCATGCCAGAGGCTGTAGCCACAATTGAGAGAAAAATGATCGGAAGGCTGACCAGCTTAAGCAAATTGATGAAAACCTCTGAAATAATAGAGGCTCCTTGATCTATCCATGGCAAATTCATATAACCTGCCAGTAGTCCAGCAAATACAGCAACAGCAAAACCGCTGTTCCCGTTATAATTTATTTTTAGGGGCATGGTGAGAGATCCTCGATAGTCATTGTCGTGTAGCTTTTTTACCGCTTAAGGGGTTGTTATAGAACAAACTTCTATTATCTGTCAAAACCGAGCTGCTATTCCCTTTTGCCAAAAATTGCGGTGCCAATCCTTAACAAAGTCGCCCCTTCTGCAATAGCCCACTCAAAATCATTCGACATTCCCATGGATAGATGAGAAAGAGGATACCCGCCGGAAACAACCAATTGCTCTTTAAGTTTACGTAGTTTTTTGAAGCACGTCCTGACAATATATTCATCTTGAGAAAAAGGAGCTATTGTCATCAGCCCCTCCACGCAGATACCAGAGAGGGAAAGAAGTTGCTCATATCCATTTCGGCAAGATTCAATCGTCCACCCCTGCTTCGTTAATTCTCCTGAGGTATTCACTTGAAGAAGGACGGAAGTTTTTTTGCCTAGTTTTAAGCTCGTCTCGGAGATTTTTCTGGCTACTTCGAAACTATCTACCGAATGGACAAGAGCAAATTTTCCTATAACTTTGGAAACTTTATTGAGCTGCAATGAACCAATCAAATGCCATTGGATATCTTGGGGAGTAAGGGGCTGTTTTTTGAGGGCTTCTTGAACCCGGTTTTCTCCAAAATTATGGCACCCCACCTCATATACAGATAAGATAGCTTCTACAGGATAAGTTTTAGTAACAGCGATTAGAGAGATTTCACCAGGAAGCCTCCCATAAGTATAAGCGAGTTGTTCAATACGAGTTTTAAGTTCGAGGTAATTGTCTTGAGCCCATGTCATTTTAAATCTATTCCTACTAAGGGGATTAAGCTTTTATAGGGAGAAGGCCAAGGAAAGGTGAAGGGAGGGTGGGTCAGTCTCTTTCATAACCTTTCGGCTTTCCCAAAATTTCATGGTAAAGGATCATATCTTTGGCAGAAGAAGCTTGACGCACTAATTTTTTTGCTCGTGACGCAGAATTTTTTGCATAGCGGGGATAATGAAATTCTTTAGAGGCAACAGGTAAAGTTTTGTCAAGAAGGCTTTTTTTGGCTGTATGTCCTGTAGAAATAGGCTTAGGGGGATTTTTTTTAGCTGGCCCCTTTACTTGCACATCCAATGCCCCCCGCAGTTCTTGAAAAGCTCGGGCCTCTTGCCCGCGTTCAAGTTGAAAATCGTCGGGATGGGAGCGACGTCTTCTCTCGTCTAGCACTTTTTTAACGAAGAGAAAAACCGCCGCGAACATCCAAATAATAACTCCCAAAACCTCGCTAATATCCATATTTACCGGATAGGCCTATCTTTTTCTTCAGGTTGAGCAATGGAAGCCCGCATATCTGTATCGGCTTGAATATTTTGGATACGTTGGTAGTCCATAATTCCTAAATTCCCTTTCTCAAAGGCATGGGCCATAGCGAGAGGCACAGCAGCTTTAGCTTCCACAAGCTTAGCTTCCATATCTTTAATTTTGGCAATATTTTCTTGTTCTAATGCAACAGCCATGGCGCGCCTTTTTTCAGCTTCAGCTTGAGCAATTTGCATATCTGCCTGCGCTTTAGCTGCACGCAGCTTAGCTCCAATGTTTTCTCCCAGATCCATTTCCACAATGTCAATCGATAAGATTAAAAAGGCGGTCGAAGAATCTAATCCTTTTTCAAGCACGACCTTAGAAATTCTTTGAGGTGATTCTAAAACTTGCAAGTGAGTATCTGACCCTCCGATAGCGCTGACAATCCCCTCACCTACCCGAGCAATGATCGTTTCTTCAGTGGCCCCCCCCACAAGCTGAGCAATATTAGTTCTAACCGTCACTCTCGCCCGCACTTTGATTTGAATTCCGTCCTTTGCTACCCCTACGCTATAGCCGCCAGGACTTGGACAATCAATCACTTTGGGATTAACAGAAGTCTGTACGGCGGCTTTCAGATCTCGTCCCGCTAAATCGATCGCGGTAGCCCGACGCCAATCTAAATTCAAATTTGCTTTATCTGCCGCAATCATTGCTTCTACGACTTCTGCGACATGCCCCCCTGCCATATAGTGGGTTTCCAAATCCGCTACTGAAATATCCTTTAAGCCTGCTTTATAGGCATTGATGCGAGCATTCACAATTAATTTTGGCGGAATCTTTCGCAAACTCATGCCGATAATATTAAAAAGCCCAATCGGGGTTCCTGAAACGAAAGCTTGAAACCATAGGCTGATAAATTTCCCTAGGATCCCTAGCATAATAAAAGCCACAATTCCTAGAAAAATAAAGAGCATATAAAACTCGCTACTAATCTCTGCTACTAAAAGATGCATAATCATACTTCCTTATGTGTCGTTGAATGGAGAGGAGGGTGAGTTAAATACTTTAACAATTAAACTTTCTCCTTCGCCACCGATAATTAAAACCTCAGTTCCTTTGATCAAATATCCGCTTTGAGAAATTGCTTGTAAATGCCTTCTCTCAAAAAGGATGATCCCCCCAGGTTTTAGATCGGTAAAAGCTATCGCGCGTTTTCCCAATAAAGCATTATCATACGTGGAAGCTTGATAGCCAGACTGATCTTGATTGGAGTAAATACTGAAACCCGGCTGGCTGCGTGGAATTTTCCATAACATAAATTTGCATACACCTATAACCAGGATAAGAGCTACCATTAAAAACAAGAGTGTTTCTACTGCAGATTGGGAGGACACCGCAAATAAGACAATGCCGATGCAGAGAGAAATGGCTCCCAAAACTGCCATAATAGCCCCCGGCAGATAAAATTCTATGCTAATTAACAAAAGGCCAATCAATAAAAACCCTATAGAAATCATGCTTTACTCTCTTCTTCTACCACTAAAGCGCCGCTGTCAAACCCGATAACACGAATAGGACTTCCCTTCTCTATCAATAAGCCGTTAGAAATCGCATCGTAATATTTTTCATCAATCATCACTTTGCCTGCAGGTCTTAAAGGGGTCTCTGCCGTTCCCTTTTTACCTGGCTGGGGCAAAAGCTCTGGGGAAATAAAGAAAGCCTGGTATCCTTCTTGTTCATGTCCTTTAAGCACAAACCTATTAAATCCAGAAAATGAAGGGGTGACATACCTAGCTAAAAGCATCATTAATCCAACAGCTGCCACCAAAGTCCCCGAAAGCCATGCAAGCCGGCTCATGACAGCCTCTCCAGCAGCATTGAAAGTGCCTGTATCAAATTCAAAATGCATGGAGCCTGCACCAGGCAGCATCAATCCAAACAATCCCACAAACAATAAGATCCCACCAAAAATACCCATTAAACCAAAAGTGGGAAGCACAAACAAATCGAGTATCACCATCACCCCACCAGCTAACAAGAGGATTAATTCTAGCCAACTTGCTATTTCCAATGCAAAGCTTGAAAGGATGATTAGAAATAAACACACTAGCGCAATCGATCCTGGAAAGCCAAAACCTGGAGTACTAAGCTCCATATAGGCTCCCATTAATAGCCCTAAAAATAACGCCGAAGAGACAACCGGATGACTTAAAAAGACAAAAAATTGCGTTTTCCAATCCATACGATATTGGTCGATTGAAGCTTGTGGGATAGATGAAAAGAAGGGATAATGGAAAAGCAGCATTTTAGAAGCAGCCCATTGGCCACTCTCTTTTTCCCGATCGGTGATTTGCGCAAGTTTTTGCGGTAATAGCTGCAAATCTGCCACACCATATTCAATTAACTCATTAGAATTTAAGGTTAAAAGCTTTCCTTTAGGGGTGATGATTCTATCTGGATCTGTTCCTGTTGTCCGAATTTGACTTTCTTGATCTAATTTAACGATTTTTCCATGCCGCAAAACTAAGATGATGTCTTTATCGACCATCGCTTCCGCAAGATAAGGATTGCGGTCAAAAAAACGGGCGCGATTAGCAAAGTCCGCGCGCAAAGCTGAATTGACTTTTTCAGAGGCGGCCTGCATTTGTCCGCTTTCATTCGCAATCACAGGCTCTGCAGCTCCCATGCTACCATCTTTAACCACTGCGATATACCTGCAAGAATAGGCTAACATGGCGCCTGCCGAAATCGCCCAGTTATTAATATAGGCCACTATGGGAATTCCAAATTGCGTGTCTATCTCTTTGAAAGCATCTGAAATTTTTTGAGCAGCAAATATTTCTCCTCCGGGGGTATTCAGCTCTAAGATAATGAAACTTGGTCGGTTCTTTTTGTAGTAATCCAACGCATTTTTTACATAAATCCAGGTAGACTGGTTGATCCCATTTGTCTGATCATCAATTCTGATGAGTCCCACTTGATTTTTCCCGTGCGGATTGAATGGAATATGCTGCTTTAGACTCTCTTCCAAGGGTCGATGAGAGATTTCCAAAGGAGAGATCGATGGAGCAATGGGAGCTGGCATATGGCTAGAGATTTGCTCCCATCCCATTTTTTGTTTAAAGGATTCAAGAGAAAGAATCGCTTGTAAGAGCTCCAAGTGTTTCAATTGGTTTTGATTGACCACTAAGGCTTCCCCAGCAGAAGAAATGAGACTACTTTTATCTCCCTTAACCTCTTCAGCGAGCTTCCATCCGGATTGATCGACAATTTGCACAGAAGGATCTGTCATCCCTAAAGCAAGAACTTGCAAAATTTGAAAATGGGGATTTTCCGGTACAACCAGGCTCACAACTCGGTTTCGCAAAATATTCTTAGGAAGCACTAACTCAGATCCTAAAGCCACGTCCCCCCAGGATGTGAAGAAAGAACAATAGAGCGCATCCGCCAAAAAAGGAAATACAGCGGCAGGGCCGAGTGCACTGTTTTCAATATATACAATAAGGGAAATCTTTTTCTCGGCTTTTAATTCATACAGATGCCTAGCCAAATCAAAAGCTTCAATTAGATCCCCCGAGGAAGAATCAATAAGCAAAATAAATTGCTGCTTCCCCTCTTGCACAGCCTGATCGATAGAACTTTTTCTCTGGTCTAAAA
Organism: Parachlamydia sp. AcF125; assembly: GCF_018342475.1. NCBI lineage: Bacteria > Pseudomonadati > Chlamydiota > Chlamydiia > Parachlamydiales > Parachlamydiaceae > Parachlamydia > Parachlamydia sp. AcF125. The sequence goes on from NZ_JAEMUD010000003.1 coordinate 293,545, forward strand.
CATCTTTATCTAAATGCCCTTTTAAATAAACCCAGGTAGGCTTTGCCGGGATCTCTTGCGCAAAGGCTGAGAACACATAGATGGAAAAGAGCAGAATAAGCGAATAAAACGATGCAGGCTTAACCCTATTTAACATTCCTAGAACCTATCTTTTCAAGCGGGACACAAGACTTTCCTCTCTGCTCTTTTTAGCAAAATAAACTATTAAAAAAAAGAAAAGAAAATGAGAGCTTGACGAGAGGGTACTCGCAGAGAGTCTGGCGAATAGGATGAGATAAAAATAGAATTAAAAAAGGGAATTTCTTATTCAAAGATGGTATAAGTTTGCCTAAAAAAGCAAAATTAATGATAGTTAAAATGTTTTGACTAATTTTTAACAAAAAATTAAAAAAAGGTGGATATGATGACTTTTCAAATTAACAGAGAAAGCTTTGGTTCTCACTTAAAAGAAATTGAAGAGATTAGCAATACAAGTATGGTGCAAACAGCTCCTTTAAAAGTCTCGCAAAAAGTGCACAAATTTGTAGAGAAATATCAACAATTTATAGAAGCAAAAGATCAACTAGTTTTAATCCGGGTGCTTGAAAAGCTTAAGGCTAACATCCATAAATGTGAAAAAGAAGAAGAAAACGGCATTCATAAGGTCATTAACAAAATTCATTCTCTACTTTCAGGCACTCCCCTTGAAATAAAAGGCCTTGCTAAGCCTCTTGAAATAAGCGATCTCCCTCAGGAAATGCTTGAGAATATATTGCTTCATCTTCCCTGGGAAAACTATAGAAGCTGCTCAAACGTAAATAAAATATGGAATGCCTTGATTATAGAAGTGAATAAAAAAAAGCAGGCTTTACTCCTCCGCACTTTTATTCAATGCACAATTGACCATGGCACCTTTCAACACAATCTCTCTCTCCTTGGTAACAGTAAGGGCAATCTGCCGGCATGTGAAATTGACACTTTTTGGCAAAAAAAAATAAAGGACCTAGAAAACATAAAAAATGGACTTAGCTTTTCACCCGCCAACACAACTAGCCAATTAGCAAGCACCCTTTGGGAGACTTATGTTAAACTTTTGATAGTGGTAAGATCTTATGATAAAAAGGCCTTGCAAGCATTGGAAGCGCGATCTAAAGGTTTGGAATTGCCTTGGGCCTTTGTTAAATTTTTTAAGCTCGTATCTGACAAGATATACATTCAGAAGGTTGCAATAAAGCTCATAGAAGACCTCATATATAGAGACCTATTTGATAAAGTTACTGAGTTCATAGAGCTGCTTGATGAGGACTTAGGTATTCTCAGAGATGTAGCTTTTTGGTTAATCACAAAGGACCGATACGAGCAAGCTTTTAAAGCTGCTGAAAAAATTAATAAAAACGGCCAAGACCTCCTGATGATTGGTATGGAATTCATAAAAAAAAAGCAAGGGGATAAAGCCATTGTAATTTCAAAAAAACTTAAGAGTCCTTATCTTAAGTTCAATCTAGACGACGCTTTGTACAACTTCTCTAAGGACTTAGCAGGAACCCGCCAATTTGAAAAGGCGCTTGAAATTGCCCAGGCCATCCCTGATAATCACCACCAAGACAAAGCTTTGTTGGCAATTTCAAACCTATTGGCTAGAGCCTCCCACTTTGAGAAGGCGCTAGAAATTGCCCAGGCACTTCCTAATGTATACGACCAAAACAAAGCTTTCTTGGCAATTTCTATCGTATTGGCTGAAGCCAGCCAATTTGAAAAGGCGCTGGAAATTGCACAGACAATCCCTAATGCATACGACCAAAGCAAAGCTTTCTTGGCAATTTCTATCCTATTGGCTGAAGCCCGCCAATTTGAGAAGGCGCTGGAAACCGCACAGACAATCTCTAATCAATACGAAAAAGATGAGGCTTTCTCTAAGATTTCTATCCTATTGTTCAAAACCAACCAATTTGAAAAGGCGCTGGAAATTGCACAGGCGATTTCTAGCAACCCCGAAAAAAATGAGGCTTTCTCTAAGATTTCTATCCTACTGGCCCAAACTAACCAATTTGAGAAAGCATTAGAAATTGCACAGTCAATCATTTCTATTGAATGCTATAAAAGCAAAGTTTTCGCTGAGATCTCTATACTATGGGCCGAAGCCAGCCAATTTGAAAAGGCGTTGAAAATGGTACAAACCGTCTCTGATAGAGACCAAAAAGATGGAGCTTTTCTTAAGCTTTCCATCTTATTGGCTAAAGCCAGCCAATTTGAGAAGGCTTTAGAAATGGCACAGACAATCTCTAGTGCATTCAAAAAAGACGCAGCTTTTTTTAAGATTTCTATCCTACTGGCCCAAGCTAACCAATTTGATAAGGGGCTGGAAATTGCACAAGCAATCTCTTCTTATACAGATCAAAAAAATGAAGCTATCTCTGAAATTTCCGTCCTATTAGCTAAAGCCAACCAAATTGAGAAGGCGCTTGTAATTGCACGGGCAATCCGTGAGAAAAATAAAATGTATGAAGGTTCCACTCTAGCCAAAAAAAACCAAGCTCTCTCTAAGATTTCAATCGTATTGGCTAAAGCCAACCAATTTGAGAAAGCGCTTGAAATTGCACAGACAATCCCTATTCTAGGCGAAGGAAACGGGCGTGTTATTGGACGCCCAAGAAGCAAAGCCTTCAGCGGGATTTCTATCTTCTTAGCTAGAGCCGGCCAATTTGAGAAGGCATTGGAAATGGCACAGACAGTTTCTAATCAATATGAAAAAAACAAAGCTCTCTCTAAGATTTCTATCTTATTGGCTAAAGCCAGCCAATTTGAGAAAGCGCTTGAAATTGCAGACGCAATCGAAGAGGGATATGAAATTTCTTTAAGTTTCCCTCTAGTCCTAAGAAACAAAGCTCTCTCTAAGATTTCTATCCTATTGGCTGAAGCCAGCCAATTTGAGAAAGCGCTTAAAATTGCACAGGCAATCCCTAAGGACCAGCTAAGATCCGGATTTTCCGCTCCAGACCAACAAAACAAAGCTCTCTCTAAGATTTCTACCCTATTGGCTAAATCCAGCCAATTTGAGAAGGCGCTAGAAATTGCACAGGCAATGTCTGGTAAATACTCCAAAAGCCAAGCTCTCTTTGAGATTTCTATCCTATTGGCTGAAGACAACCAATTTGAGAAGGCGCTAGAAATTGCACAGGCAATCCCTGATGAAATTAAAAAAAATGAAGCCTTCTCTAAGATTTCCATAGGATTAGCAAAAGTTGGCTAGCTTGTAAAGGCCTAAAAATTGCGGATATAAATGATCGAATGGCTAATAGCTCAGAAGTTAATCTCTCTTTAAGAGTTTTAAGCTAACCCATTCGAAGCCATTAGATGGTTCGAAGGTCGTACCTAACAGGAGTAAATATAGGGAAGTACTACAAATTATAAGAGATAAAAAATTCCGAAAAAGAGCGCAGTTGTACTTCCCTTTTTTATTGCAAATGATCTGCTTGTCAGCATGGAAAGGCTTTGCAATTTCCATAAGCTTCTATACTAGCCCTTCAGCTAAGTAAAATAATTGAAAGCCGAGAAGAAAATCTCAAGTTTATGCCCCGCGCAAGTTGTAAGGAAAAAAGAACCCTTGCTTACTTATCCCTATTATTAACCTGCTTTAGAAACTGTGCAGGTACTTGTATGCTTTTATTTCCATGGATAGAATTAAGACACCCTTTAATTCCCATACATAGCTACTCCCACCCATTTTCTAAGTAAAGCTTTAAACAAACTTTCCTTTACATTTTTCCTAAGGAACCCTAGATTTTGGAAAAGCTTTGAAAGGAGAGAGCTGTGAACCTGGTCAAATATTGGTTATTTTTTTTATGCGCGGTCGTTCAAATCGGGGCTACAAATTTTGAACACTCAGATTTTTATAAGCTTCCTGTTTTGTATCAAGGCCGTTTCCGCCCTTTAAATGCTTATACGCTTCTTTCAGAGCTTGATCTGTTTCACACCGCTACAAAAAGTCCCGATTTTCTTTGGAACCTTTTCCTTTATGGCCACCCTTCTTTCGACCATCAGCCTTTATTTAAAATCGACTCTCCTGCATTAAAAATCATGCTTGGATTTTCACCTCAAACCTCACTTTTTAGTTATCATGAGCTTCATCAAGCTTTGTTTGAACAGCCAGAGACCAATTTGGCGGTTATGCGACATTTAATTCCCAAAATTTACCTGGATTCCCTAAGGGAGACAAGCCCTTCTCTAATTGAGCTAACTTCCCTTGCGCCGGGGTTATGGATAAAACGGCAAGGAGGAGACATCCTGGTCGTTTCAACACCCAAACATTCTCCCTGGCAACATCTCACTGAAGGGATGGTTTTAAATACAGGGGAACCTCTTGATCAACGCATCGCCCAAGAAAGCCATGAAATGCTTAGGCGCCTGAATCGGTATGTTAAACTCAAACAAAAAGAGTTTCCCCTTGCCTCAATTGTCCAGGTTTTGAAAGATAAGCAACTCACCTCTCAAGAAATTGCGCTATTTTTAGAGGAAAAATTTCCTCTCCTCTCCCGAATTTTAGAAAGTGGCAGTGAATTTCAAATGCTTCCTTTAAAAGCCCCAAAAGATAGATGGGTTTCCCTCTCGGCCTTAAGCTTAGAGGTTTTTGATCCTGAAACAGGACTTTTAAAGCCTATTTCAAACTTTACACTTTACTCCGATTCTCTATTTAACGACATTCAGACGGCCTACCTGGCGCTTTTAAAAGAAAATGGCTCTAAGGACTTCCACAGACTAATTAAAGGGTTGAAAGAAGGCTATTCTTCCCTTGAAAACACAGTTTACCGCAAAAGCGCTGGCAAGCAGCTTTCTTACCCTTCTACCAATCAATTGCACTTAGAAGCTTTTTATTACTCTTTCCCATTGCTCGAATACGCTCTCTTTTTTTATGTCTGTTCGGGTTTTTGCTTTTTTTTAGCTTATAGCTTAAAGAACAAATTTTCAAAAAACATAGCGATATTTTGGATGATTTTAGGCTTTGTTTGCCACACGGGGCTTCTAGCTCTTCGCTGCTATATTTTGCAAAGGCCCCCTGTTTCAAACATGTTCGAAACGCTCTTATATGTCCCCTGGGTGGCAGTCTGTGCTAGCTTTTTCTTTTATCGGTTTTTTCAGAATATTTTTCCCCTCTTAGGAGCCTGCATAGTTACAATTCCTCTGCTTGCTTTACTTTCTGTTTCTCGCTTAAATACTGGCCTAGAAAATGTGCAAGCCGTGCTCGATTCGCAATATTGGCTCACTATTCACGTGTTGATGATTGTGGGAAGCTATAGTTTTTTTCTACTCTGTGGTATCCTAGGTCATCTTTTACTTTATGCCTATTCCTTTCACCTAGAAGAGCGCGATTGGGCAAAAAAATTGGAGCCTTTAATCTTGCATTCCATGTATGTAGGCACAGCCCTTTTAATACCAGGCACTTTGCTAGGGGGGGTTTGGGCTGCAGAAAGTTGGGGACGTTTTTGGGATTGGGATCCGAAAGAATCGTGGGCTTTTATTTCGAGCTGCATTTATCTGTTCTGGATCCATCTCTATCGCTTTCACCACATTAAAAGCTTCGGGCTCGCTTTTGGGGCAGCTGTAGGGATGCAATCGATTATTTTCACTTGGTACGGAGTCAACTATATTTTAGGAACAGGACTTCATAGTTATGGGTTTGGATCTGGAGACCACTTTTACTATTTCTTATTTATTGCCATCGACTTTGGCGTTCTGCTAGCTGCAGCGCTGCGATACATACAGCGGAGATGAAGATCACTCATTTTGAAAGCTGTGCAAGAACAGTTTCTGCTTGTTGTTTGATTTTAGCAAATTGCTCGTGGTTACCTGCATATTCAATGGCAAGCAAAAGAGAATTTTTTGCATTTTCATTATCTCCCACTGCTAAATAACAAGAAGCAGAGTGATAATGTGGCACAGGATTGGTCACTTCTGTCATGAGCGCCATTCCATAAGCCACTAAAGCCCCCTCGTATTCCTTTTTAAGCTGTTCTGACATCCCTAATCCTAGCCAATAATTGTGAACCTGGGAATCTAGAGTAGTTAAAAATAAAAAAGCGTCCGAAGCTTTCCCGTATTCTTTTGCTTGGAAAAGCCGATAAGCAGCCCCATAAAATTTTTCCATGGTTTCTTCAGAGTAACCGATAATTTCTCTTAGGCTTTTTCCTGCGGCCATTTCTTGGCGCAGGTGATCCACATTTTTCAATTTTTTTAACACTTGTTTAGGAATGTGAAACTCATCCATTTGATCCATAGTCAGCCTAATTGACTTGTAAAAATTATTGTTTTTTGACTTCATCCAGCAAAACTTGATACCCTTTTGCTAATCTTTCTCGAAAATTCCCCATCGTGGAATAGATTTTAGATTTAATTCTTTCAGCATAAAGTTCAAAAGGTTCTAGATCATTCCGGTAGCCCTCTTTTAAGCTGTCAACCACCGCATCGGCGACTTCTTCCAAT